>MVCW01000003.1 GCA_002049895.1 Candidatus Omnitrophica bacterium 4484_171
CCCACTTCCTATCAGCTATTCTATATCTTTTCTTCCTATGAGCCGCTTGTCCGCCGAAGCGTGCCGTCGCCAAAGTGGCTATGGTACGTCGGCGACTTTAGCGAAAGCGGAAGCTATAAGCTATATTTCTATCCCTGTCTTTGTTTATGTTTAGGATTCGTGCATATAACCCTGATTCTGCCTTTACGTTTAATTATTTTACACTTATCGCAGATTTTCTTAACCGATGCTTTTACTTTCATATTCTTATTTGTACCTGTATGTAATTCTGCCCCGGGAAAGATCGTAAGGAGATATTTCAAGCTTTACTTTATCTCCTGGCAAAATCCTTATAAAATGCATGCGCATCTTCCCGCTTACATGCGCAAGTACTACATGCCCGTTATCCAGCTTAACCCTAAAGGTAGCGTTAGGCAACGATTCAACAATTTCTCCTTCCACCTCAATTAATTCTTCCTTAGCCATACTGACTGCGTGTATCAAGAAACATTACAAACGTTATTACTGCAATCACGCTCTTTTCGGTTATGCACAAAAACGAGAAAAAACAAAAATATTAAGCAATAACAAACGGCCCTTTTTTTGTAATTGCAACTGTATGTTCAAAATGACAGCTTAAGGAACCATCTTTAGTCCTCACAGTCCATCCATCATTTAAAACTTCAACATCATAGCTGCCCGCCGAGACCATAGGCTCTATAGCTATTGCCATACCTTCCTTGAGAAGAGCGCCCTCTCCTTTTTCTCCGAAATTGGGAACCTCGGGATAACAATGCAGATCTTTGCCGACACCATGTCCGACAAACTTTCGTACTACGGAAAATCCGTTGCTCTCTACAACTTTCTGTACAGCAAACCCTATGTCTCCTGTCGTATTGCCGGGACGGGCTTCTTTTATCCCCTTCATCAAAGCCTGCATGCAAACCTTCGCCAACTTCTTCTTAAGGTAGTCTACCCTCCCTACCAAATATGTATATGCACAATCAACAAAAAGACCGTTGTTTTTAATGCCCAAATCAACACTGACTACGTCGCCGTCTTTTATTATCTTTTTCGCATCGGGAATACCATGTATTATTTCTTCGTTAACTGATACACATAAAGAACCAGGATATCCGCTATAACCAAGAAAAGCGCTCTCCACCTTATACCTCCCTAAATAATCATTGAAACTGTTCTCTATGTCTTTAGTGGCCATACCGGCTCTTATTATTCTTTTTAGTTTTTGCAAGAATATGTGCGCTAATTTCCCTATCTTCTTCATTTCTATAATATCCTTACTGCTTAAGATATTTTCCATCTTGAATTACTTTCTCTATCTCACTAAACACCTTATCTTTGTCATTTCTTGCATCAATACTTATAAGTATATTCTTATCCCTATAGAAACCAAGAAGCGGCTTGCTTTCCTTAAAAAATACGTTAATGCGCTCTTTAATAACCTCGGGATTATCATCTTTTCTCTGAACAAGTTCTGCGCCGCACAAATCACAAACACCTTCCTTCCTTGGGGGCATATTAATAAGGTGGTAATTTGCCCCGCACTTTGGGCAAACTCTCCGCATCTGAAGCCTTTTTATAATTGTCTGAGAGTCTACGTCAAGATACAACGCTATATCCAAAGCCGTATTCTTCTTTGAGAGTATATTATCCAAATACACAGCCTGGTCTAAATTCCGGGGATATCCATCAAGGATAAAACTTTCGCCGCCGATATTTTCTTCGATGACTTTAGCGACAACATCATCGGGAACAAGCACGCCCCTCTCCATATAACCTTTAACGGTATTGCCTAAAGAAGAACTCTTTTTTACCTCTTTCCTTAGTATATCCCCTAAGGAAATCTTATTAATGTTGTAACACTCAGACAATTCCTTTGCCTGAGTACCTTTACCGCTGCCCGGTGCGCCAAAAAGAATCATTTTCATCTTCTTGCCCTCAAAGTCTTGCCTTTAACAAAACCATCATAATGACGTATAAGAAGCTGACCCTCAATCTGGCGCATAGTATCAAGTACAACCCCAACCATAATAAGAATTGTAGTTCCGCCAAAGAAAGATGCTATTCTATACGAAGGGATATTAAATAACCTTATAACCATCGAAGGCATTATAGCTACTACCGCCACGTACAATGCACCGACAAACACTATCCTTGTAGCGACAAAATCTATATATTCGGCAGTATTCTTGCCAGGCCTTCTCCCCGGTACAAAACCACCGTATTTCTTAAGATTATTAGAAACCTCGATGGGATTAAACACAATCGCAGTATAGAAATACATAAAGAATATTATCAGACCAACGTATATTATGGTATACCAAAGACCTCCTGACTTAAAAACTACCTGCAAGAACCCCACAAAAGGAGACGTCTTCGGAAAGAAATTAGCAATCGTCGTAGGAAACAATAAAACACTTTGTGCAAAAATTATAGCAATTACCCCCGCCATATCAACCTTGATGGGCAAAAACGTGCTTTGACCACCATAAACGCGCCGCCCCACAACTCTACGTGCGTATTGAACAGGAATTCTCCTTTGAGCCTGGGTAAAGAATACAACCGCCGCAACAACTGCAAACCACATGGCAAAAAGAACAATGAGAACCACAGTACTTATCTGCCTCTTAGAAGGGTCGAGCGGCGAATATAAGACCCATAAATAATACAGAGATGAAGGTATGCGTGATATTATGCTTGTAGCGATAATGAGAGAAATTCCGTTGCCTATGCCACGTTCTTGAATCTGTTCTCCCAGCCACATAATTGAGATAGTGCCGCAGGCAAGTGTAAATACTGTAATAAGCTCAAAAGCCAGCCCCGGATTTGGCACAATGATTGCTCCTCCGAAACTCGCCGGATTCTCAAGCCACTTAGCTAACATAAACCCCTGAAATAGACATAAAAACAAAGTGGCGTAACGGGTATACTGATTTATCTTTTCATATCCCGCTCTTCCTTCACGAGCCATTTTCTCAAAAGCCGGCACCACCGCCGTAAGAAGCTGCATAATTATGGAAGCTGATATATAGGGCATAATCCCAAGAGCAAAGATGCTCAATCTTCTTAGGGCACCGCCCGTAAATAGATTTATCATCCCCAGGAAAGTCTGGCCATGAGCACGAGTAAGCTCTTCAAAATATCTTGACAGAGCCGCTGTATCTATACCGGGAGTAGGCACAAAAGAACCAATTCTATAAACAACAAGCAGAGAAAGAGTAATTAATACTTTCTTTTTTAAATCCGGTACCTTGAAAATATTAGTTAACGACCTAACCATTCCGCTTTCCCTCCGCTGTTTGTTATCAACTCTTCCGCTTTCTTCGAAAACTTATGCGCCTTAAAAGTAGCTTTAAAGCTTAACTTTCCCTGTAGCCTTGCTAAAACTTTTACCGGCTTCGACACATTATCTATTAAGTTTGCCTCCTTTAACTCCCTAGGTGTAATTTCTTTTTTATCTTTAAGGCGTTTCATAATGTCATCAAGGTTAACTATTTGAAAAGATACCGCGTGTTTAGAAGAGAATCCGCGCTTAGGAATTTTTCTAAGATAAGGGACATTGCCTCCTTCAAGGCCTATATAATGAGGACTTCCCTTCCTTTGTCCTGCTCCTTTATGCCCGCGGGTAGAAGTCTTTCCATGGCCGCTTCCCGAACCACGGCCAACCCTTTTCTTTTTCCTATTGCTTATCTTCGGACGTAGATCCTGTATTTGCATCCTTTATCTCCTCAACGCCATCAATAAATTTGATACTTTCTAAACCGGAAAACGCAGCTTTAACGACATTAACGGGATTAGTAGATTTCTTTAAAATCTTCGTTAATATGTCTTTTATGCCTGCACATTCACATATAGCTCTTACTGAGCTTGATGCTATAACTCCCGTGCCCCTGCGAGCAGGCTTAAGAAAGATTTCAACTGCCCCAAATTTACCATGAACTTCATGGGGTATAGTAGTATCTCTCTTCTTAATATCAACAAGGCGTTTTTTCGCTCTTTTTATGCCTTTGCGTATAGCATCGGCAACCTCATTCGCCTTGCCAAGAGCAAAACCGGCCTTTGATAAACCATCCCCCACCACAACCAAAGCCGTAAACCCTAAATTCTTACCGCCTTTTGTCACCTTGGTAACACGGTTAATAAATATCACTTTCTCAATAAAAGACCCCTCACTAGTACGCCCCCTGTTCATAACGGCCATCAGAATTTAAGCCCCCCTTCCTTTGCTCCATCAGCAAAAGATTTAACTCTGCCGTGATATTTATATCCGGCACGGTCGAAAGAAATCTTTTCTATACCAAGCTCTTTCGCCCTCCGGGCAAACATCTGCCCTACTATCTTAGCTGCATCTTTATTAGTTGATTTTACTTTCTTTTCTTTAAACTCTTTACTTAAAGTAGAAAACCCCGCGATAACCTTTTCGGACTCATCATCTATAAGCTGGGCATAAATATGTTTTTTACTTCTAAAGACCACTACCCTGGGTTTCTCAACGCTGCCTCTGACTTTTCCTATAATTCTTTTATGTCTCTTTTCTCTGCCTAAATGTTTCATTGTCTTATGTTTTTTAACAATATGACTACTTAGCCATTGCCTTACCCAGCTTTTTCCTTACGAATTCAGAACTATAACGTATACCTTTGCCTTTATACGGCTCAGGAGGGTATATCTTCCTTATGTTTGCGGCAAACTGTCCTACCCTTGCTTTATCAATACCTTCTATAACTATCTTTGTTGCCAAAGGTAAAGAAACATTTATGCCTTCGGGTATGTTGATTTCAACAAGATGAGAGAATCCAATATTTAAGACAATTGCCTTCCCTTTCATCTGAGCTTTATACCCTACTCCTATTATATCGAGCTCTTTTTTAAAACCCTCTGTTACTCCTTTAACCATATTATTTATCAAAGCTCTCGTTGTTCCAAGAAGAGCCTTAGCAAGTTTTTCATCCGACTCAATCTCAACAACAATAGACTCGTTATCCTGGCGTACATTTACCAGCGAAGAAAAATCAAAGGACAGCTTGCCTTTGGGGCCTTCAACAGAAATATTTCTGTCTTTAATCACTGCCTTTACCCCTTGCGGTATATTAATTGGTTGTTTCCCTACTTTAGACATAGCATCACCAAACGTAACAAATTACTTCTCCCCCTATACCCATTTTCTTCGTATCCACGCTGCTAAGAATACCTTTTGACGTTGAAATTATCGCAATTCCATACCCTGACAAAACGCTTGGAATATTGTCTTTATCTACATATACCCGTCTTCCTGAACGTGATACTTTTTTTAACTGGGTAATAGCATTCTTTTTGCCTTTATATTTAAGGTAAACCTTTATACTCTTTGTATTCCCGGAATCAAGAACCTTAAAATTATCAATATAGCTTTCCTTTTTCAAAATATCCACAATCCCGTTAAGAACTTTAGAATACGGAATAATAGCATCCTCTTTGTTGCTCCTTGAAGCATTCCTTATAATCGTCAGCGCATCAGCTACCAAATCTGTTCTGCTCATTTTCCTCCTTTACGCTTTTACCAGCTTGCTTTCTTAACCCCCGGTATAAGACCCTGCCATGCAAGTTCACGGAAACATATCCGGCATAATTCGAAATCACGTATATATCCGCGCGGCCGCCCGCATATACGGCAGCGGTTCCTGTATCTTGTCTTATACTTAGGTTTTACTTTCTCTCTTTTCCACTTCTCAATTTTAGCTAAAGACGCCATATTACCTCCTAAAAGGGAAACTAAACAGCACAAGAAGCTCTTTCGCTTCTTCATCAGTGCGCGCACTGGTATTAATCGTAATATTCATACCTTGAGTTTTTTCAATCTTATCTATATCAATCTCAGGAAATATGATCTGTTCCGTAAGCCCAAAAGTATAATTGCCCATCCCATCAAAAGAAGAAGAAGAGAATCCTCTAAAATCTCTTATGCGCGGTATAGCAACCGAAATAAGCCTATCCAGAAATTCATACATACGATAACGTCTCAATGTAACACAACAGCCTATAGCCATCCCCTTTCTAATCTTAAAATTTGATATAGGTTTCCTTGCTCTTGTTATTTTAGGACGCTGTCCCGCAATCATACTCAAATCACGGACAAATTTTTCTATAATTTTTATATCGCCTCCTGCAGACCCAATACCCATATTTATAACAATTTTAGAGAGCCGCGGAACAGCCAATACATTTTTATATCCGAATTTATCCCTCATCTTCGGAATAATTTCATTCCTGTATAAAGTCAAAAGCCTGGGAATATAATTATCTCTTATATCGGCTTGCCGCATTTCTTACATACCCTTATTTTTGATTTATCTTCCAAAATCCTTGTAATAAATTTAGTCTGATTATTGCAATTAGGACAAAAAAGGCTGACATTGGATATATGAACCGAAGCCGGAATTTCTCTTATCCCGCCCGGTTCTGCTTCGGAACGCTTACGCATATGCTTCTTTACGATATTGGCCCCTTCAACAACAACTCTCTTCTTAGAAACAATAACTCTAAGAACTTTGCCTATTTTACCTTTATCCTTACCCGATAGTATTTTTACTCTGTCGCCTTTTCTTATTCTAAACATTATATTACCTCAGGAGCTAAAGAAATTATTTTGCTAAAGCCTTCCCTCAATTCCCGCGCTACCGGACCGAAAACTCTTGTCCCTCTGGGATTACCTTGTTTATCAATAATTACACAAGCATTTCTATCAAATTTTACAAATACGCCGTCTCTTCTTCTTATGGGATGTGCTGTTCTCACTACTACCGCCCTCACAACCTCTCCTTTCTTTACCTGCGTTTCTCCGCTAGATGCCTCTTTGACATTGCAGGTAACGACGTCTCCTATATTAGCCTGTTTTTTATTCTTCTTGCCGATAACGCCAATGCAAGATACCTTCTTTGCTCCTGTATTGTCAGCGACGTCCAATATGCTACGTATATAAATCATTTCACCACCTCTATAAGGCGGAATCTCTTCCCCTTAGAATAAGGTCTGCAACTTGTAATCTTAACTCTGTCACCCTGTTTTGCGCTGTTTTTCTCATCGTGTGCCTTAAATCTTTTCCTCTTTACAACAGCCTTATTATATATAGGATGTAAGAATTTTCTTTTCACTTCAACAACAATTGTCTTATCCATTTTTGCCGACGTAACAATTCCTTCCAAAATTCCTGCCCTGACTTTACCCTTTTCACCCATTTGTTTTCTCCCTCAATAAAGTAAGAATTCTTGCGATATTTCTCTTTGTTGTCTTAAAAAGATGCGGCTTCTCGACATGAGATATTTTTCTCTGGAAACTTAATTCCATAAGTCTCTTTCTTAAATCCTGAAGCTTAGCTCTAAGCTCTTCTACGCTTAAATCATTGTATTCTTTATTTTTCATCTTCTTCTGGTTACAAACCTGGTTTTAAAAGGGAGCTTATATGCTACTAAACGAAAGGAATCTCTGGCAAATTCTTCAGAAACTCCGCCCATTTCAAAAATCATTGCTCCTCTTCTTATAACAGCCGCCCACCCTTCTACCTCGCCTTTACCCTTACCTAATCTTGCCTCCGCGGGCTTTTTTGTTATAGGCTTATCGGGAAAAACCCTTATCCAGAGTTTCCCCCCCCTGCGCAGCCTCCGGGTAAGAATAATCCTTGCTGCTTCGATCTGGTTATTTTTAAGCCATGCATCCCCGAGAGCCTTTAATCCGAACTCTCCAAAACTAACATCGGAGCCGCTTACGGCAATGCCTTTTCTTCTGCCACGCTGAGACTTTTTATATTTTACTCTTTTAGGTAAAAGCATTTATCTTCTCCCTGCATTCTTTTCTTCTTTGGCCAGATAACTGCCTATATATTTTATGCCTTTATATACCCATGCTTTTACACCAATTGTTCCATACGTAGTCTTGGCTACACTAAAACCATAATCTATATCGGCCCTGAAAGTCTGCAACGGTATCTTGCCATATTTATAACTTTCACTCCTTGCAATCTCAACACCGCCTAACCTTCCCGAAGCCCTTACCTTTACGCCCTCGCATCCTAAATTCACCGCTTGCTGTATTGCCTTTTTCATAGCACGCCTGAAATTAACACGTTTAAGAATCTGAAAAGAGATTAATTCTGCTATAAGCTGCGCTTCCGTAGCAGGTTCCAAAACCTCTTCCACATCTATAATAACTTCCTTTTTTACTAGGTTCATAAGTTCGGACTTAAGACGCTCAATATCTTTTCCGCCTCTTCCTATAATTACACCCGGGCGTGATGTTCTTATGCGTATTCTTATAAGTGTAGGAGACACTTTTTCGGAAAACCAGCGTGATTGCCAATCTTTGCCAAATCCTATTCTCAAAATATACGGATGAACTTTCTGCCCCATATCACCTGCCTTTATTTGTTTTACTCAGAGTCTCCTCTTTAGTATCAAGCTCTACTAAAACATGAGAAGTCCTTTTTCTTATAGTAGTTGCCCTCCCAAAGGAAGCCGCGCGGTATCTTTTCAATACCGGTCCCGGGTCCGCCGTAACTTTTGATATAAAGAGTTTGTCCTCCTTAAAACCTCTGTTTTTAGCATTGGCTATTGCCGAATGCAATACTTTCTCTAAGTAAACTGCGCCCTTTTTATTCATAGATTTAAGAACAGCCAAAGCTTTCTCCGTGCTCATTCCTTTAAGTAAAACTGTTACAAGCCTTATTTTCTGAGGAGAAATTCTTAAATATTTAGCTTTTGCTTTTGCTATCATAGTTCTGGATTATTGCTGCCGCCAAACAGCTCATAAATATACTTCAATAAAAAAGGCTGACAGAGCACCTGACTACTTCTTTTGCAGCGCTTTCTTCGCCTTTATACCGCCATGCTGGCGAAACGTCCTTGTCGGGGCGAATTCACCAAGCCTGTGCCCAACCATGGATTCCGTAACAAAAACAGGAACGTGTTTCTTGCCGTCATGTACGGCAATCGTTAAACCAACAAATTCAGGCATAACCATACTTGCCCTGGACCACGTTTTTATAGGAGTTCTTGCGCCGCTAGCCTTGGCTTTATTAACCTTTTTTAATAGCTTTTCAGATACAAACGGACCTTTTTTTAACGACCTGCTCATAATTATCTCTTTTTACCTCTCCTCTTTACAATATATTTATTGCTTTTATTCCTGGCTCTCCTTGTTTTCCCGCCTTTTGTAGTCTTGCCCCAAGGTGTAACAGGATGAGGATTTCCTTGTCCGGCTCTTCCTTCTCCTCCTCCATGAGGATGGTCCACAGGATTCATCGCTACACCTCTTACCTTAGGCCTTCTCCCTAACCAGCGAACTCTGCCGGCTTTTCCGTGTACTACTGAATTATGCTCAATATTGCCGACCTGCCCTACCGTAGCACGGCAATCCAATTTAACAAGACGTATTTCTCCGGAAGGCATTTTTATCTGTCCGAAGCCCTTCTCCTTTGCCATAAGCTGAGTTCCACTGCCCGCACTCCTTATTAATTTAGCCCCCTTATAAGGCTCCAACTCAATATTGTGAATTATAGTGCCTAAAGGTATATGTTTTAACTTCATGGAATTACCTGGCTTTATATCTATTTGGGAATCCGAAGCACTAACAACCTTGTCACCAACTTTTAACCCGGCAGGCCATATAATATATCTTCTTTCTTTGTCCGGGTATTCAACTAAAGCTATTCTGGCGCTTCTGTTTGGGTCATATTCTATTGCCAAAACCAATGCCTCTTCATCAAACCTGTCTCTTTTGAAATCTATAATCCTGTATCTTTTTTTATGCCCTCCGCCTCTTCTTCTTGAAGTTATACGTCCATAGTTATTGCGCCCGCCGGTTCTTTTTATAACGCCAGTCAAAGACTTCTCGGGATTACTCTTGGTAATCTCAGAGAAATCGGAAATTACTTTGAAACGTAAACTTGATGTTGCCGGTCTGAATTTCTTTATACCCATAGTTTTAAGTAATTTTTATCTGGTCACCTTCTTTTAAAGTAACGAAAGCTTTCTTCCAGGAAGATTTTCTGCCTTCCTGGCCCCAACGCAAACGTTTACTTTTGCCTTTCATATTGATAATGTTTATCGAGGTAACCTTAACTTTATATACAGCCTCGATAGCTTTTTTTATCTCAATCTTATTACTCCTTTTCTCTACCCAGAAAGCATATTTATTTTGTGCGTTAAGCTTGGTAGCTTTTTCTGTCACCAAAGGAGCCCTGATATGTTCATATACCCCTTTTAACTCAGCCATTTGCTAATTCTCTCCTCTACTATTTTTATAGAATCCCTTGTGAAAATAAGTTTACTGCAATTTAAAGCTGTGTAAGTATTGAGCTGTGCTGCTTTCTCAAGGCAAACACCGGCAATATTCCTCGATGCTAATTTAAGGTTATTATCTATCTTGCCCACGACAAGCGTTACCTTATGGTTTTTTAGCTTAAGTTTCCCCATGATCTCCGAGAAAACTCTTGTTTTGTAATTATCTAAAGATACTTTATCGATAAGAACTATTTCTTCATCCCGAAACTTTGCATTAAGGGCGCTTTTTAAAGCAATAACCTTCATTCTCTGGGTTATTTTCTTGTTATAATCTCTGGGTTTTGGCCCAAAAGTTACACCTCCTCCATGCCAAAGAGGAGAACGCGTTGAACCAACCCGCGCACGGCCGGTTCCTTTCTGACGCCACGGTTTTCTTCCGCCCCCTCTGACTTCACCGCGTTTCTTAGAAGAAGCCAACCCTTTTCTTTGATTGGAAAGAAAAGTAACTACCGCCTGGTGCATCAAAGTCTCTGCTACTTTACCGTCAAAAATCTTCTCACTAAGCTCTATTTTATCTACTTTTTTACCATCTTGATTATATACATCCAAAACTTTCATACGCTTACTCTTTTAATTGAAACTACTGCGCCTTGCGCGCCGGGTACAGCACCACAAATATATAAAATATTCTTCTCGCTGTCTACCTTTACTACTTTTAGGTTCTTTACAGTAACATAGGAATCACCCATATGCCCCGGCATCTTAAGGCCTTTGATGATCCTGCCGGGAAAAGTTGTAGACCCCGAAGAGCCTATGCGGCGGTGAGTAGTAGAACCATGCGTCCTGGGTTGGCCCCGCCAGCCATGCCTCTTCATGCCGCCCTGAAACCCTCTGCCTTTGGACTTCGCCCTGACATCAACAAATTCTCCCTCTTTAAGAATATCTACCCCTATTTCTTTCTTAGGTTCTATTTCGTTATCTTTTTCTACATCTACCTCTTTGACAATCTTGTAAGGCGGAACTCCTATTTTCTTAAAAAATCCTAAAAGAGGCTTTTTGACTTTGTTGATTTTATTATCAGAAACTTTAAAATAACCCACCCTTGCTTTTACACCCTCGGGATAGGTAACCTTTTCCAATATGCATGCCGGCTCTACCTCTAACGCGGTCACCCCGATAAAATCAGCGTTCTGGGCGAAAATCTGTGTCATACCTATTTTCTTTCCTAACAATTCCTTTATCATACTGTTACTCAAACTTTGGCGCGCTTATTATGACGCTGCCTGCTATAGCAACATCGCCTGAGGACAGCGATACCCTTACGGGCACAGGTTAGAAGATGATTCCGGCCCTGTCTGCCGAAGCCTTGGCGCAGGCAGGGATAAAAAACTAATGTTTTCAATCGTTGTCCTCTTATATTAATCTTTGTAATCAGGGACTGATGCATTTTGTTTATGCCCGTAAGGGTACCTGTGCCCGTGAGGGTGCAACAGTCTCATTATAAAGAACACCAGCGCCTTATTTTAGCCGTTGGGACTGTAGATTTATCCAATAATTTATTTGCCTCAAAAACGGGCAAAATTCCCCTCTCAAGCAATATCAACCAAGATTGTACTGCTTTTTAAACTTCCTGCTTTATTTCTACATTTACGCCAGCGGGAAGATTCAGCTTCCTTAGGGCATCTATAGTCTTCGCAGTAGGGTTATCTAAATCAACAATCCTCTTATGAACAACCTGCATAAACTGTTCTCTTGACTTCTTGTCTATATTGGTTGAACGCAAGACAGTGTAAATTTTCTTTTTTGTAGGCAAAGGGATAGGACCGTTGATTTTGGCGCCCGTACGAAGAGCGACATCAGTAATCTCTTCTACGGACTGGTCAAGAATCCTATGGTCAAACGCCTTTAACTTGATACGTATCTTAAGCATCGCTGCCAATTGAACTTATTCCAATATTTCGGTTACCACGCCTGCGCCTACTGTCCTGCCGCCTTCACGTATGGCAAAACGCATCTCTTTTTCAATTGCTACAGGCTGAATCAAAGCAACTTCCACTTCAGCATTGTCTCCCGGCATAACCATTTCTACTCCCTGAGGAAGTTTCGCCGTTCCGGTAACATCCGTCGTCCGGATATAAAACTGCGGCCTGTAGCCAGAGAAGAAAGGAGTGTGCCTTCCGCCTTCTTCTTTCTTTAAAGCGTATATTTGCGCTTTGAACTTTGTATGGGGAGTAATAGACCCCGGTTTTGCTATTACCATACCTCTTTCAACCGCATCTTTCTCCACGCCTCTTAAAAGCAACCCTACATTATCTCCAGCTACACCCTCATCAAGTGTTTTTCTAAACATCTCAATTCCGGTAACAACTGTTTTTCTCGTCTGGGGAGCAAGGCCGACAATTTCTATTTCCTCGCCTACTTTTACCTTTCCTCTCTCTACTCTTCCTGTAACGACAGTGCCTCTTCCGGAAATCGTAAAAACATCTTCTATAGCCATAAGAAACGGCTTATCAACATCCCTTTTTGGTGTCGGTATATATTCATCTACCGCTTTCATTAAATCAAGAATGGGCTTGCATTTGGGACAATCTTCTTTGCCGCAGCCGCATTCCATAGCCTGAAGTGCTGACCCTTTTATTACAGGAATCTGATCGCCGGCAAATTCATATTTAGAAAGAAGCTCCCTGACCTCAACTTCAACCAAATCAATAAGTTCCTTATCATCCATCTGGTCAACTTTGTTTATAAACACAACGATGGCTGGAACATTAACTTGACGCGACAAAAGAATATGCTCTCTTGTCTGGGGCATAGGCCCGTCTGTGGCAGCAACCACAAGAATAGAACCATCCATCTGAGCGGCACCGGTAATCATGTTTTTGATATAGTCGGCATGGCCGGGACAGTCTATATGAGCGTAGTGGCGATTATCTGTTTCATACTCTACATGAGAAATATTAATTGTCAGGCCTCTTTCCTTTTCTTCAGGAGCCTTATCGATATCTTCATAAGCTAAAGCCTGAGCTTTACCTCTCGTAGATAAAATCTTTGTAATAGCACTTGTTAGCGTAGTTTTTCCATGGTCAACGTGGCCGATGGTGCCAATGTTTAAATGGGGTTTACTCCTTACAAATTTCTCTTTTCCCATTCTCCACCTCCTTTTACCATCGCTAAGCTATTGGACTGCCAATAGGATAGCGATGACTAAATTAATCTTATATACCTAATATTTTTATAAGCACATCATTGGGAACTTTATCATAGTAGAAAGGCTCTATTGTATACGAAGCTCTTCCCTGTGTCAAGTTCCTTAATGTATCGGCATAATCAAAAACTTCTCTTAAAGGTACTTCTGACCTAACCGTCTTGACATTTTTCCTTTCCGCAATAGAAGTAATCTTCGCCCGGCGTGTATTTAAATCTGCGATTACCTGACTAAGGTATTCTATCGGAGTAACAACCTCCAAGTCCATTATGGGCTCAAGTAAAACAGGCCCTGCTTTCTTTAAGCCATCTTTAAAAGCTATTTCTGCCGCGATTTTAAAAGAAAGCTCACTGGAATCAACTTCGTGAAACGAACCGTCTATAAGAGTTGCCTTAATATCAGTAACCGGATATCCTCCGAGTACGCCCGAGTTAGCAGCATCAAGCGTACCTTCCTTAACGAAAGGTATGAATTCCCGGGGAATAATACCTCCTTTTATTTTATTCTCGAATATAACACCTCCCTTCTTATTCGGTTCTATAAGTAAAACTACATGGCCGTATTGCCCATGCCCTCCTGTCTGCTGTACAAATTTACCAGTTGACTCAACTCTTTTGGTAATTGTCTCTTTGTAAGCAACTTGGGGTTTTCCAACGCGCGCCTGAACTTTAAAATCACTCAATAGCCTTTCAACCATAACCTCAAGATGAAGCTGCCCCATTCCCGATATTACATTCTGGCCTGTATCAGAATTGTATGACACCCTAAAAGAGGGGTCCTCCGCTTCCAGCTTTTTTAATGCCGTAAATAATTTATCCTGGTCAGCTTTTGTCTTCGGCTCTATCGCTAAAGACACAACCGGTTCAGGAAACTTTATTTCTTCAAGAAGCAAAGGAAACTTTTCATCACACAGAGTATCTCCTGTCGCAGTGTTTTTAAATCCCACAAGGCAAACAATATCTCCCGCTTTTGCAGAGTTTACTATTTCTTGTTTATTCGCATGCATTCTAACAATTTTTGTTATTTTTTCTTTCATTTTCTTTGTAGCATTATACACACTGGACGCTGTCTTAACGCTTCCCGAATAGATTCTTGTATAAAAAAGCTTGCCTACAAAAGGATCAGTAAAAACTTTAAAACACAGAGCACAAAGCGGAGATTTACAATCAACTTCTATTTCCTCAATCTCGTTCTTAGACGGCTTCATCCCCTTGACAATTTTCAAATCAAGAGGAGAAGGCAGAAAATTACACACCGCATCCAAAAGAAGCTGTATGCCTTTGTTCTTAAGAGCGGACCCGCAAAGAACAGGATGAAACCTGTTTGTAATTACAAACCTTCTGATTGCGCTTATGATGTCCTGCGTCGATAACTTATCCTGTGTGATAAACTTATTCATAAACTCATCATCAATTTCGGCCATCTTCTCAAGAAGTTCATCCCGTGCGGACTGAGCTTCCTTTTCTAAATAAGATGGTATTTCCCTGCGGGATACCTTCTCGCCAAGCTCATCTTCGTAATAAACTGCTTCATTGTTTATCAAATCCACAATACCCACAAAATCATCATTCTCGTATATAGGCAGTTGTACCGCAGCTGCATTAGCACCGAGCTTATCTCTCATTTCAGCTACTACATTCATAAAATCTGCTCCAGCTCTATCCATCTTGTTAACAAAGGCTATACGAGAAACATGGTATTTATCAGCCTGGCGCCATACGGTTTCTGACTGGGGCTCTACACCTCCCACTGCACAAAATATCACCACTGCACCATCGAGAACTTTTAAAGCGCGTTCTACTTCAACAGTAAAATCTATGTGGCCGGGAGTATCAATAATATTTATGTTGTAATCCTTCCATTTACAATACGTAGCGGCACTGGTTATAGTAATTCCGCGTTCTCTCTCCTGAGGCATCCAATCTGTTGTGGCAGTACCCTCATCCACTTCACCGATTTTATATACTCTGCCGCTGTAAAAAAGAATCCGCTCAGTAGTAGTAGTCTTGCCTGCGTCTATATGAGCGACGAACCCGATATTTCTTGTAAGCCCTGCGTCTTCCTTTCTCATAATACATTCATTTGCTTTAACGCCTAATCCGTAAAATTTACAGCCTAAGCTTTCCCTATTGTCCTTATAAACTTCTTTTCTTAAAGCAGCGATATAACCCATCTATTATAAACCCCAAGATGTATTAAAACCTGAAATGAGCAAACGCTCTATTTGACTCTGCCATTTTATGTGTATCTTCTTTCTTCTTTATAACCGCCCCTTCGTTCTTATAAGCAGAAATTATTTCATCTGCGAGCTTAACACTCATAGGCTTGCCTTTTTTATTGCGGGCAAAATCTCTTATCCATCTTAAAGCTATAGATACACCTCTTTGTTTAGAAACTTCCATAGGAACCTGATACGTCGCCCCGCCAATTCTTCTCGGCTTTACCTGAAGACGCGGACGAGCATTGTCCAGGGCATCGAAGAATACTTTCAAAGAATCCTCTTTAGTTTTCCTGCCTACAATATCCAAAGCACTATATATTATGCGTTGAGAAACACTTTTCTTGCCATCACGCATAATTATATTTATAAAATTGCTTAAAACCTCTGAATTATATTTAGGATCTTTCCTGATATCTCTCTTAGGAGCTCTTCTTCTCCTCATTTTTACCCTCCGGAATTATATTTTATCCCTTCTTAGGTTTCTTGGCACCGTATTTGGAACGTGACTTCTTTCTGTTCTGTACGCCCTGAGTATCAAGCGCCCCTCTCACAATATGATAACGTACTCCGGGAAGGTCCTTAACTCTGCCGCCACGCACCAAAACTATTGAATGCTCCTGGAGGTTGTGCCCTTCGCCCGGTATATAACTTGTGACCTCTTCTGAATTAGTCAAACGTACACGGGAAATCTTACGTAATGCTGAATTGGGCTTCTTAGGCGTCATTGTACGAACCTGGATACACACCCCTCTTTTCTGAGGACATTTTCTCAATGCTGGTGACTTTGACTTTCTTTTCTTAGAAACCCTTGACTTTCTCAATAATTGTGCTATTGTTGGCATTTTTCCACCTCAATTTCTCTATACATTTTCAAACCGGTACCTGCAGGAACAAGATGCCCTACAATGACGTTTTCCTTTAAACCATTTAACTCATCTACCTTGCCGCTGCTAGCAGCTTCAGTTAATACCCGTGCTGTTTCCTGAAAACTGGCCGCCGATATAAAGCTCTTTGTGCTCAGGGAAGCCTTGGTAATCCCAAGAAGCAGCGGCGCGGCTGTAGCCGGTTTGCCGCCTTTCTTTAATACTTTGGCGTTTTCATCCTTAAAATCCCATTTGTCTACTCCTTCGCCGGGCAAGAACCGGGTATCGCCGGCATCGACTATTCTTACCTTCTTAAGCATTTCTCTTATAATCAATTCAATATGCTTATCGTTTATAGTGACTCCCTGCAGACGGTATATCTCCTGAACTTCATTAACCAAATATTCCTGTAATACCTTATCGCCACATACACGCAAAATATCCTGTAAAACTATAGGGCCTTCGGTAAGCTGCTGTCCTGCTGTAACCTTATCTCCTTTATAAACTACAGGATGTGTGCCTGTAGGAATAGTATATTCCCTATGCATACCGGTAGTGCTTCTTATAATTATTTTTCTCTCTCCTTTTTCTTCCTTAAACTCCACAAAACCGTCTATTTCACTTATAATAGCAGGATTCTTTGGCTTTCGTGCTTCAAACAGCTCTGCCACGCGGGGAAGGCCTCCTGTAATATCCTTTGTTTTAGCTACTAACCGCGGCGTTTTCGCGATGATGTCTCCTGCTTCAACGGTGCTATTTTCTTCACACATTATATGAGCCCCTGTAGAAACAGGATAAATACCTAAAACCTCATCCTTATCAGATAAGATTATAATCTGAGGATGATAGTCGCCTTTAAACTCAATTACCACCCTCTCTTTTCTCCCTGTAGCCAAATTCATTTCTTCCTGTATCGTTATTCCTTCTATTATATCTTCATATTTTACCTTACCGCTGACTTCTGTAAGGATAGGTGAAGAATATGGATCCCAGCGTACAAATATTTTATCCTTGATAACCTTTGCTCCATCCTCAACAAATATAAACGAACCTTGAGGAACGGGATTACGCTGCAGCTCTATGCCCTTGTCGCCGGTAATAGTTATCATGCCGTTACGGTTAAGTACAATGAAATTATTCCCTTTTGTTACAACTTTCAAGCCATGATATTTAACAATCCCTGTTTCGCGTGCTTTAAGAAAAGATGACTCTGCCACTCTTGATGCCGTTCCGCCTATATGAAATGTCCTCATTGTAAGCTGTGTTCCTGGTTCTCCTATTGACTGTGCCGCGATTACGCCTACTGCCTCGCCTATTTCTACCATTTTACCTGTGGATAAATTTCTACCGTAGCATTTTGCGCACACTCCTCTTCCCGACTCACAGGTAAGAACACTTCTTATTCTTATCTTCTCTATCCCAAGTTTCTCTATTTTATTGGCTTTCTCTTCTACTATTTCTTCTCCCGCCTTTACGATAACCTCATCACTCACTATATCAACAATGTTATCCAGTGCTACGCGGCCTACAATTCTTTCCTTGAGAGAAACCACAACCTCATCTCCTTCTACAATCTCAGAAACAGTAATGCCGTTTACTGTCCCGCAATCCTCTTCTATCACGATTACTTCCTGAGCAACATCAACAAGCCTCCTTGTAAGATAGCCGGCATCCGCGGTTTTTAAAGCTGTGTCGGCAAGGCCTTTTCTTGCACCATGGGTAGAAATAAAATACTCCAAAACCGACAGCCCTTCCCTAAAATTTGAAATAATCGGTATCTCAATTATTTCACCAGAAGGCTTAGCCATGAGCCCCCGCATTCCTGCCAATTGCCGCATCTGCAAACGCGAGCCTCTTGCCCCGGAATCCGCCATCATAAATATAGGATTGAAAAAATCAAGGTTCTTGAAAACATAATCAGAAACTTTATCAGTGGTCCTTGTCCATATATCTATGATCTTATTATGCCGCTCGCGTTCAGTAATAATTCCTCTTTTGTACTGTTCCTCAACTTTATTTAATTCCGAGTTTGCATCATTAATACATTCAGTTTTTTGGGGAGGAATATCCAAATCTGACATCCCTATGCTTACTCCGCCTTGTGTTGCATATTCAAAACCTAACGATTTAATGTTATCTAAGAGTGTTATAGTGGCGTTCCTGCCAAAATTCTTGTAGCATTCGCTCACAATGCTTGATATCTTCTTCTTATTAAGTATCTCGTTTACAAATCTAAACCCTTCAGGAAGAACTTCATTAAAAAGTATTCTTCCCATTGTAGTCTCTACTATCCTTGAGGCATCGCCTTCTTTTATCCTTAGCTTTATTTTCGCATGTAAATCCAATTCCTCATCCTGATAAGCGGTAACCGCTTCCTCGGTATTTGAAAAAATCATCCCTTCGCCCTTAGCGCCTTCTTTCTCAACGCTCAAGAAGCGGCACCCAAGGATTATATCCTGGCTGGGAGTTATTATCGGCTTGCCATCGGCAGGAGAAAAGATATTGTTGACAGAAAGCATCATGACTTTAGCCTCAGCCTGTGCTTCCAAAGACAGAGGGACGTGTACTGCCATTTGGTCTCCATCAAAATCAGCGTTAAAAGGAGCACATACTAAAGGATGCAGCTTTATGGCTTTCCCTTCTACTAAAACAGGATAAAAGGCCTGAATACTCAAACGGTGCAATGTAGGAGCTCTGTTAAGCATAACAGGATATCCTCTTATAACTTCTTCAAGTATATCCCACACTTCTACTCTCGCTCTCTCCACCATTCTTCTCGCACCTCTTATGGTATGGACAAAACCTCTCTCTTTCAATTTCCTTATGATAAACGGCTCAAACAACTCCAATGCCATCTGTTTGGGAAGGCCGCATTCGTAAAGTTTTAACTCCGGGCCTACAACTATAACGCTCCTTCCGGAATAATCTACACGTTTACCCAAAAGATTCTGCCTAAAGCGCCCCTGTTTACCTTTAAGCATGTCCGAAAGACTCTTTAGAGGCCTGTTCTGAGGGCCCATAACCGGACGTCCATGACGCCCGTTTTCTAAAAGAGCATCTACTGCTTCCTGAAGCATTCTTTTCTCGTTGCGTATAATAACTTCCGGCGCTCCTAAACTCATAAGTTTTTTAAGCCGGTTGTTTCTGTTGATAACCCTCCGGTAAAGATCATTAAGGTCGGAAGAGGCAAATCTTCCTCCGTCTAGAGAAACTAACGGCCGTAAATCAGGCGGTATCACCGGTATTGCTTCTAGAATCATCCACTCAGGGCTATTCCCCGAACGCCTAAACTCTTCAACTACTTTAATACGTTTAAGAAGCCGTTTTGTGGCAGCTGCTGTTTTTGCGGCAGACAACTCTTTGCGTATACTCCGGCTGAGTTTGTCCAAATCAATCTCTTTCAGCAAATCCTTAATTGCTTCTGCTCCAATCTTTATTTTCACACTATTTTTGTATTCTTTCAAAGCTTTCTGATATTCTTCTTCATTCAAAAGCTGTTTTTTCTTAAAAGGCGCATCTTGAGGGTCTATAACAACATGCTGCTCATAATAAATAACCTTTTCTAAATCCCGCAAACCCATATCCAAGATATATGCGAGACGCGAAGGCACTACCTTAAAAAACCATATATGGGTTACCGGCGCAGCAAGATTAATATGGCCCATGCGCTGGCGCCGGGCCGAAGAATGAATAATCTCCACTCCGCACCGGTCACATTTAGACCCTTTGAATTTAATACCTTTAAGCTTACCGCAATGACACTCCCAGTCTCTCACCGGGCCGAATATCCTTTCACAGAAAAGCCCGTCTTTCTCCGGCTTAAGAGTGCGGTAGTTTAAGGTTTCTGCTTTTTTGACTTCTCCATGGGACCATGATTTTATAACTTCCGGGGAAGCAAGCCTGATACTGACCCGGTCAAAGAAACTTACTCCTTTAATCATGCTTTAGACTCCTTTTCGGCTTTTAAATCAAGACACAAGCCTTGTAATTCTTTCATTAATACGTTAAACGACTCAGGAACAGAAGGGCTGAATTTCTGTTCACCTCTTACTATCGCTTCATAAATCCTGGTCCTTCCTTCGACATCGTCACTTTTTACTGTCAATATCTCCTGTAAAGTAAATGCTGCGCCATACGCCTCAAGTGCCCATACTTCCATTTCTCCGAAACGCTGTCCTCCAAACTGAGCTTTTCCGCCGAGCGGCTGCTGAGTAATAAGAGAATACGGGCCTATTGCCCGTGCATGAATTTTGTCTTCAACCATATGAATAAGTTTCATAACGTACATACGGCCTACTGTCGCTTTCTGGCCAAACTGCCTTCCAGTATAACCATCGCGAAGGAAAACCTTTCCGTCATCAGGGAGCCCTGCCTCTCTTAAAAGCGCCCTTATATTATCTTCTTTAGCTCCGTCAAAAGCCGGCGTTGCAATCTTTATACCTAATTTATGCGCAGCCCATCCTAAGTGTGTCTCAAGAAGCTGCCCGACGTTCATACGTGAAGGAACGCCTAAAGGATTTAAAATAACATCTACGGGTGTGCCGTCGTCAAGATAAGGCATATCTTCTTCAGGAAGAATTTTACTTATTACACCTTTATTGCCATGCCGCCCGGAAAGTTTATCTCCTGCGGAAATTTTACGTTTCATTGCCACAAAAACCACCACCTGTTTCAAAACTCCGGTCGGCAGTTCATCTCCTTTTTTTATCTTGGCTATCTCCAGTTCTCTATCCATCTGTAATTCCTGAAGCCTCTCTTCATAAATATTCACAATCTCGCGCGCTTCCTCATTATCTTCCACATCTTTAGAGCTGATTCTTGAACTGTCCTTGCCTAAAACTGACGCTAATCTTTTTGCCTTATCCTCTTTCATTATTTCTATTTCTTCGCGATAATATTCCTCAATTTCCTTAAGACGCCTTAACTCTTCGGTTTTCTCTTTCTTAGACTTTCTGCCTCGGTCCTTGCGCTGAAATACATCGACATGTATCACTACTCCGTTAACACCGGGAGGTACCCGCAACGACGTATCTTTAACCTCGGCAGCCTTCTCCCCGAAAATAGCACGCAAGAGCCTTTCCTCAGGAGAAAGTTCTTTTTCTGTCTTTGGTGTTACTCTCCCTACAAGTATATCATCGGGCATTACCTCCGCCCCTATGCGTACTATACCGTTTTCATCAAGATTCTTAAGCGTTTCTTCGCTAACATTAGGGATATCGCGCGTTATCTCCTCATTTCCAAGCCTTGTCTCCCGCGATTCTATCTCAAATCTTTCTATATGTACTGAAGTAAGAAGATCCTCCTTTACTAAACGCTCATTTATGATTATAGCATCTTCAAAGTTATATCCTCTCCATGGCAAGAACGCTACCAGAAGATTCTTGCCTAAAGCAAATTCCCCATTCTTAGTGGCAACTCCATCAGCTATAATAGTACCCTTTCTAACGTAATCTCCTTTCTTGACTAACGGCCTCTGGTTTACGCAAGTATCGGCATTGGAACGCTGGAACTTCTTCAGCTTATAATTTATACGTCCGATTTTCACATGAGAGCTGTCCACCTCTGTCACAACGCCTGAATCTTTGGCAATTACTACTGCGCCACTGTCACGCGCAACCTTCTCTTCAAGGCCTGTCGCAACCAATGGTTCTTCGGTAAAAAGAAGCGGAACTCCCTGACGCTGCATATTAGAACCCATAAGCGCCCTATTGGCATCGTCGTGTTCTAAGAAAGGTATTATAGAGGCTGAGATTGATACTATCTGATGAGGGGCAACATCCATATATTCTACTTTCTTAGGGTCTACTTTGGGGAATTTACCTTTGTGCCGGCAATAAATCCACGAATCTTTAATCCTTCCTTTATCATCGATATTAGGAGTAACCTGTGCAATAATCCTGTTTTCCTCCTCATCGGCAGGCAAATAATCTATTTTATCAAGCACAACTCCCTTCTCGACTCTCCTATATGGTGTAATTAGAAAACCAAGAGGATTCACTTTAACATATGTAGTAAGACTCGATAGAAGTCCAATGTTGGGGCCTTCAGGAGTCTCGATAGGACAAATCCGGCCGTAATGAGAGGGATGTACATCTCTTACTTCAAAACCGGCGCGTTCACGCGATAATCCGCCGGGGCCCATAGCAGAAAGACGGCGTTTATGTGTAATTTCCGCCAGGGGATTAGTCTGGTCCATAAATTGGGAAAGAGGGCTGCGCATAAAGAAATCCCGTATTTGGGAAGAAAACGCACGGGAGTTTATAAGATGCTGTATGGAAAAGTCATTATTAGAGATAAGCGAACATCTCTCTAGGAATGTCCTTTCTACTCTAAGGAGCCCTACCCTTACCTGATGCTGAAGCAGTTCTCCTATAAGCTTTACGCGGCGGTTGCTCAAGTGGTCAATATCGTCTGTATTTTTCTCTCCCGCTTTTACACTCAAAAGGTTCCTTATCACCTCTATAACAGTATCTAAGTCCAGAACGCGCTTGTTTAATGAAGTATTGAGCAAAAGTTTTTTGTTTATCATATACCTTCCCACCCGGCCTAAGTCATAACGCCTGTTATCGCGAAACATTCTGCGAAAAACTTCCTTGGCTGCTTCCAAAGTAACAGGCTCTGTGGGACGCATCTTCTTGTAGAAATCAAGAAAAGCTTCTTCCTTATTGGAAGTTGAATCCTTGCGAATTGTGTTTACAATTTCAGGATAAGGTTTTTCAGAAAAACGGCTGTATATATCTTCATTACTGGAAAGCCCGAACATGCGTAATATTTGAGTAGCAAGAAACGTCTTGCGCCTGTCTACAATGGCACTTATAGTATCGGCTATATCGCACCTAAATTCTAACCAATATCCGCGATAGGGAATAATACGCGCATAATAAATTCTCTTGCCGCTGGGGTGTTGTTCTTCCTTGAAGAAAACACCGGGGGAACGCTGCAGTTGGCTTACGATAACACGCTCGTCGCCATTAATTATAAAAGAACCAGTATCTGTAATGAGCGGTATGTCACCAAGATAAATCTCTTGTTCTTTAATAGTCTTGGATAACTCAACTAACCTTAATCTGACCCTCAAAGATATGGCGTAGGTCTGAGAACGGCGCTTGCATTCTTCTATGCTATATCTTGGCCTGCTTAAATCGTAACTTAAAAATTCAAGGTTTAACCTGCCATCCGGGCTTACAATAGGAAACATTTCCTTGAATATTTCCTGAAGGCCGACACTTTTTCTTTTTTCAGGCACAACATTCATCTGAAGAAATTCTTCAAATGAACGGAATTGATGCTCTAAAAGATGCGGCATAGAAGAGGTACTTTTTATCCGGGAAAAAGTTTTTCTCTTAACCCATTTCATTTTTTCTCCTTATGATAGGCTTTAAGCTGCGGGTTTCATGCCATAAGCCACATAAATCGTGCAGCATGCGGCTGGCATCCTGCAGCCATTAAACCACTAGTAATTCGCTAGAGTCTATCTTTATATTACTCTTCTATCTCTACTTAAGCTCTACTGTCGCCCCTGCTGTTTCAAGTTTCTTCTTTATTTCTTCAGCAACTTCCTTAGAAACATTTTCCTTAACCGCTTTGGGAGCAGAATCAACCAAAGCTTTCGCTTCTTTAAGGCCTAATTCAGTGATGGTACGTATCTCTTTTATTACCGCTATCTTGTTGCTTCCCGAAGCAGAAAGAATAACGCTAAAAGATGTCTTCTCTTCTTCCTCCTCCTGGGGAGCAGCCCCGCCAGCTACTTGGGCAGCTACTACAGGGGCGCTTGCCTTGACACCAAACTTATCTTCGCAAGCCTTTACCAATTCCGAAAGCTCTAATACTGTCATATCCTCAATCATCTTTAATACATCATCTACTTTAGCCATAGCTACCTCCCATCAATCAAGATTTTTAAAATTATCAATGTCTGCCTATGTTAAAACCAGGGCGGACATACAAAGTTAGCATTTTAAAACGTTAAATGCTCATTTTGCACTGAACATTGTTATTTATGGTCATCGACATTATCCTCCGCTATTGACTTCTTATTCTTTATTCCATCGATGAGGTATAAAAACTTTACCAATATATTATTCAATGCTGCTACAAAACCTGATAATGGCGATGCTATGCCCATTACTGCCTGGGCAATAAGTATATCTTTTGGCGGCAGTTTTGATATTTTCTCCAATTCATCAAAACCTAACTGCTTCTCACCCAAAGCTGCTCCTTTTAACATAAACCCTTCGTTTTCTTTTGAAAAATCAAACAATATCTTACATATCTTAACAATATTGTCATAATTGACGAACACAATGCCCGTAGAGCCGTCTATAAAGCTATCCATACTATCAACGGAAATACTATCCAATGCTCTCTTGATTAATGAATTTCTAGATACAAAGATAGAAGAGCCTTCCTTCTTGAGAATATTGCGTAATATATTGAAATTGAAAGCGGAAACTTTATTAAAACTTACAAATATTCTCGCCTCAAGTTGAGACCAGCTGCTGGTTATTCTCTCAATAATTTTCTCGCGGTATAATATGCCTATCTTCTTCATGACAATACTTTAATCTTTAAGGACGGACTCATAGTCGTAGATATATAGACGCTCTTTATAAGTTCCCCTTTAAGGCTTTGCGGCTTGGCTGCAATAAGGGCGTCAAGAAACACTTTTATATTTTCTACAAGATTATCTTTCGGGAACGATATTTTCCCCACCCCTACAGCAAGACAACCAAATTTATCCATACGAAATTCGATCTTGCCCGCTTTTGTTTCCTTTATTGCGCCAGACAGATCATCAGTTACCGTGCCGGTTTTAGGAGAAGGCATCATACCTCGGGGCCCCAAAATTTTCCCCAGTTTGCTTACAAAACGCATCATATGAGGAGTAGCTATGCAGGAATCAAATCCCAGCCAATTTTCTTTAGATATTTTATCTATCAGGTCCTGACCGCCGACAAAATCAGCGCCAGCGTCTTTTGCAGCTTGCTCCTTTTCTGACTCACAAAATACTAAAACGCGGATATTCCTCCCCGTGCCAAAAGGCAAAACAACAGAACTTCTTATCATCTGGTCTGATTTCTTGGGATCAGCGCCAAGAGTGCAGCTTATCTCAACAGTCTCGTCAAATTTAACATGCGGCATGTTTTTTAATACATCTACGGCCTCATCTATTGAGTATACCTTTTCTTCTTCTACCATAGCCTGCGCTTTTTTATACCGTTTGCTGACTTTCATCTCTTCACCTTTATGCCCATACTCCTGGCAGTACCCTCAATAATACGTATTGCGCTTTCTAAATTTACAGTATTTAAATCTTCCATCTTCTCTCTGGCAATTTGTGATACCTGCTCTATCGTAACCTCACCTATAATCTCTTTGCCTGTCATTCCGGAAGCTTTCGCCAAATTAGCAGCTCTTTTAAGAAGAACAGATGCCGGGGGGCTCTTAATAACGAAATCAAAGCTCTTGTCTTGATACACATTTATAATTACCGGCAGGATTATCCCTTCTTTATTTTTTGTTGCATCATTAAACGCCTTACAGAACTGCATAATATTTACACCATGCTGCCCTAAGGCCGGGCCGACTGGAGGCGCAGGATTAGCACTTCCGGCAGGAATCTGTAACTTAATCAGAGATACCGGTTTTTTCTTTTTTTTCTTAGCCATTACTCACTTCGTTCATCACGCAGATTAGCGCAGAAGAAAAACAGATTAACACAGATATTGTCTGTATCTTCATATTTTTTCTACCTGCCATAATTCAAGCTCTACGGGCGTAGTCCTTCCAAATATCGTAACACTTACTTTAAGCTTACCTTTTGGAAGATTAACTTCTTCCACCACTCCATTAAAATTTACAAATGGACCCTCTACTACACGTACATTCTCTCCTTTCTCAAAACTTACTTTAGGAGAAGGCCTGGCTTTGGTTTCTTCGGCCCTGGCAAGAATCCTTTCGACTTCTTCTTCAGAAAGAGGCGTTGGGGTCCTCGCAGGCCCGATAAACGTTGCAATCCCGGGAGTTTTCTTGACAAAAATCCATGTGGCGTCATTCAATTCCATATGAACCAATATATATCCCGGGAAAAACTTCCTTTCCAGCATTCTCTTTTTTCCGAGACGCACTTCTGTAATCTGCTCTTTTGGTATTATCACTTTATCAACAGCTTCCTGCATCCCAAAAGCTTCTACTCTAGCTTCCAAATTGGCTTTGGCTTTTTCTTCAACCCCGCTTAAAGTATGTAATATATACCACTTTTTCATTTGTACTGCAATTTTTACCTCAATATAGAACGCATAATTCTAGAAAGGCCAATATCTATTAAGGCTATATAAATGGTTAAAAAAGCAGACCCCGCCAACACCACTACCGTAGCAACAATAAGCTCTTCTTTCGTAGACCAGCTTACTTTTTTAAGCTCTGCCCGAACTTCTTTAAGAAATTTAACTGTTGAAGCGGGAAGTCTGATTATATTGCCTATTAGTCCCATACTAAAGATACTTCCTGCGCCTTTGAAATAAAGGTTGTTTTAATAACAACATCCAATGCCGCCCTTATGAGACAGCGGCTTGCTCCAATTTATCTCTTTTACAGGTGAGGCAGGAGTTGAACCTGCAACCCCCGGTTTTGGAGACCGGTGCTCTAGCCAATTGAGCTACTCACCTAACTCTCCTGTTAAGGTTTCGTTTCTTTATGCTGAGAATGTTTTCTGCAAAACCGACAAAATTTAGTTACAACAAATTTACCAGAGTGTTTACGTTTATTCTTGGTAATATAATAATTCTTTCTCTTGCAATCGCTACACTGTAATGCAATTAATTCACGCATAATAAGTTATAAAACATAGAAAGGATAATTCTCTTTGAAAAGACTAAAAAATCCCCTTTCCACTTTTGTGGCTTTTAAAATCTTATTCTTACCCTCTTTTTAGCCCACGACCGGAATTGAACCGGTGACCACCTCCTTACCAAGGAGGTGCTCTACCGTCTGAGCTACGTGGGCACAGGAAAAAAGATATTACTATAAAAATATTTTTTGTCAAGGAAAAAATGCCCTTTAACAAAATAAATTCCCTCTTGCAAATCTTATGCTCATTAAAATGAACAGTTAACCCAGATAATGCAGTTGGCATTATTTGGACTGAAAGGAAACAATATCATCCATTACATGCTGAGAAATAAAATAAAATTATTTATTTAATGCAGTAAATCCTTCCCTGCCAAACTATTTTATACGGATAATTCTTTCTTGTTCAAAAGGTTTTTTATGTTCTTTTTATGCCTTACGATAATAAGAACAAACATTATGAAAGAGGCTATCTTAAAATCATTTGCAAGAAAAAACAACGTCGCGATGAAAAAGGAAGATGCCGCAACGATAGACGCCAAAGAAACTTTCTTGTATATTAAAAAAACAATAATCCAGGTTGTTATAGCTGCACATACAGGTACAATCAAAAGAGAATATTTAAAACATAACCCAAAAAGAACGCCGATGCTGACAGCAACACCTTTGCCGCCTTTAAAAAACAAGAAAATGCTCCAGTTATGTCCTGCTACCGCCGCCAGCGCCATAGCAATGTAAATACGGCTGGGGTAATCAGGATACAAATTGAACACAACAACAATCGGCAGCATGCCTTTTAGAAAATCTAAAAGAAAAACAATAAAACCCCATTTTTTGCCCACAACACGGGCAACATTTGTAGCACCTATATTCCCTGAGCCAAATTTTCTTATGTCAATACCCTTAACGACATGAGCTGTTATGAAGCCGAAAGGAATACTGCCTAAAATATAGCTAATTACCAGAATTAATGTTTGAGGCATTTATAGACCGAACTCCTCTTTTTATATATCCTACACCGGAAATAATAGTAAACAGTACCGCCACACACCCAATAACATACGAAAAAACAAAACCCGATAAAACACTTATTATTGCCGCCATTTGGAAAAACGTAGTAAGCTTGCCCCACACAGAAGGCAAAATAACAATTTCTATCTTAAGAAAGTTCAATATAAACACTCCTATAAGAATGATAATGTCTCTGCTAACCACTATAAGCACAACCCACCATGGAAGGAGAGGAAATTTCAAGAAATACAAAGAAACAAAAGCGGTTATAAGCAGCATCTTATCAGCTAAAGGGTCAATTACCTTGCCTATTTCTGACTTTTCTTTCTTTATTCTCGCGGCTAAACCATCAAAAAAGTCGGTAAGCACAGCGATAATAAATATACCAAGAGCAATATACCTTGAATAATCCAGGCCAAAACGTTTATAAACAATAAGAAAAGACACAAAAAACGGTATAAGCAATATTCTTATAATCGAAACTTTATCAGCTAAACTCATGACTTTACTCTTTAGAATACAGATTAGCGCAGAAATATATACTGATTAACCCAAATAATGCGGTTAGCATTATTTGCCCGCTTGTGCCCGTAAGGGTATAAGGGTAAAAGGCCGGGGTTACCTAGGGGGAAATGCTGTGTACTCTTTAGTACAACCGCTGTTTAATGCAACCGTTTAGGCTGCCGGGCATTATGAGCATTTTGCGGTCTCAACAGCATTTTCCCGGTTAACACAGATAATTAGTACGCATCACGCTATTGCATCTTCACCTCTTTTGTCCCGCATATATCCTAATATCTATCCGCTATTCTATCATGCCTATCCTATTGGGAGGCCACCATATAAAAATTGCTTTCCCCACAATATGCTCATCATCAGCAAAGCCCCAGAACCTGCTATCCAGAGAGTTCTTTGAATTATCTCCTAGAAAGAAATATTTACCGGCAGGAACCGTAATCACACCTTGCCCATAAGGACCGACATTGATATAGCCGTTCTTAGCTATAACAGGATCTACAACGATTTTACCATTAACTTTGACATTGCCGTTTTCTATCTCTATGCGGTCTCCCCCTAAACCAATGAGCCTCTTAATATATACTTTTCTTTTAAAAAAGAAATTGTTTACCTCCTGAGGGGGAACAAAAACTATCACTTCACCCCGCCTTGGTTTTCTTATCCCGGGAAGACGCGCCTTTGTAAAAGGAATAAGCGGCCCATACACAAGCTTACTGACGAATATCCTGTCTCCCGGCTTAAGAGTGGGTATCATTGAACCCGTTGGTATCTTATATACTTGAAAGAAAAAAGTCCTTATGAAAATTACCAAGAGTCCGGCAATGACCGCAGACTCAACCCACTCTCTCAGGGCGCTTTTCTTTCTAATATGTTTACCTTTTATTTCCCGGCCCTCTTTAACCATAATCCCAGCCTTCCTTTAATAAATATTTTGTCAAAGACTACATCCTAAGTACCTCTAAAAAAACAGATTGAGGAACCTGGATATTACCCATTTGCTTCATCTTTTTCTTGCCTTTCTTTTGTTTTTCCCAGAGTTTACGCTTACGCGTAATATCCCCTCCGTAACACTTGGCGGTAACATTTTTCCTTAGGGGGGGGACACGTGAAGAAGCGATGATTTTAGAACCAATCGCCGCCTGTATACTGACTTCAAACATCTGGCGGGGAATAAGCTCTTTCAATCTATCCACAACCGCCCTGGCTTTATGTTCCGCCTTATCTTTATTTACAAGTAAAGAAAAGGCCTCCATCTTTTTCTTGTTAAATAAAATATCTATTTTAGAGACCTCCGTCTTTCTGTAATCAATAAATTCATAATCAAGGGAAGCGTACCCTTTGGTAACCGATTTAAGCTTATTATAAAAATCCACGACAATTTCTGCCAGAGGAAGTTCGAAGACAATGCTTAATCGATCTTTACCAAGATAATCAGTCTTAACAAACTTGCCCCTTCTTGATTTTGACAGCTCATAAACAGCATCCATATACTCTAAGGGAGAAATAACAGTTGCCCTGACAAAAGGTTCAAGAACCTCTTCTATGTTTTGAGCTTCCGGCAAATCATGCGGGCTCTCGACATCAATAACTTTCTTTGTCTTTTCCATAACTTTGTATAAAACATTGGGCAAAGTGAGAATTAAATCCAAACCGAATTCCCTCTCAAGCCTTTCTTCCACTACCTCCATATGAAGAAGGCCTAAAAAACCGCATCTAAAACCATGCCCTAAAGAACCTAAGCTGTCCGGCTCATAAACAAAGGAAGGGTCCGAAAGCTTCATTTTATCAATTGCGTCTCTTAATGCATTATAATCCCCGGCAGAGGCAGGAAATATTCCGCAAAAAACCATAGGAGAAATGCTCCTGCACTCTTCAAAAGCAGATGCTGTAGGATTATAGGGATCGGTCAAAGTGTCTCCAGCATCAACTTCTTGAGGGTTTTTAATATTGCAAAATACATAACCAACCTCGCCGCAAACCAATTCTTTTCGTTTAATAGGCCCGAAAACAAAAATACCTAAATCTTCCACCTTGTATTTCCTGCCTTTGTGTATAAATAATATTTCATCACCTAGAGAAATCTTACCGTCAAAAATTCTTATAAAAAGAACTATCCCTCTATAGGGATCAAAACTCGTGTCAAAAAGTATAGCTTTTAAAGGTTTGTCTATTTCGCCAGGGGGAACAGGAAACTCATCAACGATTCTGTTTAACACATCTTTAATACCTTTGCCTTCCTTCGCTGATACGCAGCTAACTTCTTCTTTCTTAAAACCAAAAATATCAAAAAGCTGATTAGTAACTCTGTCTATGTCCGCATTTGGCAAGTCTATCTTATTTATAACTGGTATTATTTTCAGGTCGTTCTCCAACGCAAGATAGAAGTTAGCAACAGTTTGAGCCTCAACTCCCTGCGTTGCGTCAACTAAAAGTATGGCTCCATCCGATGCCTTAAGCGATTTAGCTACCTCGTAAGTAAAGTCGACATGCCCGGGCGTATCGATTAAATTAAGAATATAAGTATTGTCCCCCCGGGTATAATTTATGCTTACCGCTTTTGCTTTAATGGTAATTCCCCGTTCTCTTTCAAGATCCATACTGTCAAGTATCTGGTCTTTTTTCTTTCTCTCGTTAACTGCACCACATACTTCAAGAAACCTATCCGCCAAAGTTGATTTACCATGGTCAATATGGGCAATGATACAAAAATTTCTTATAAGTTTCTTATCAGTCATTTTTGATATGTGAAATAATTACCTCTAGTACCAAATCAGGACTCAAGTTTGTAGTGTCAACTAAAATAGCGTCGGGGGATTTCTTTAAGGGGCCAAAACGCCTGTTTATATCAGCATTATCACGTGAACGCATCTGGTTTTCTACTTCTTCAATCGTGACAGCCTTACCTTTTCCAGCTAATTCCTTATAGCGTCTCTTTGCCCTCTCCTTGATATCAGCGTCTAAGTAAAATTTATACTCTGCATTAGGAAACACAACGGTCGTTATGTCTCTCCCCTCTACAACAGCATCTTTACCTCTTGCTATGCTTCTTTGAATGTCCACCATTTCCTTTCTTACCCTGCTGAAAGAAACAGGCATGGAAATACTTTTGTCTATGGCAGGGTCACGAATCTCCTCGGTAACATCCCTGCTTCCAACAAATACCTGTCCATTCTTAAATAGTATATTTAAGTTCTTAGCTAACCGGGAAAGTTTATATTCATTATCGAGCTCTATTCCCTCTTCAAGAGCCCTAAGGGTGAGTACACGGTAAGTAGCCCCTGTATCTAAATATAATATGCCAAGTTTGTTGGCTAAAAGCCTCGCAATAGTAGTTTTACCTGACCCGGCAGGGCCGTCTATAGCAATAATCATATTTTGTGCCTTTCGGATGGAGCTATCAATAGAAATTTATTCCTTATGTAATATAAATTAAACATGCTTTATAAAAATGCTGGCAATGCGAAGAATAAGGTTCTGCGTTCATACCTTAGTAAGCCCCGTTAGAGAACTTCGTTCTTTAACGGTCCGCGGCGACGGTGGCTTTAAACCACCGTCGCCTTCAATCAGTAATGACCACCGATTAAAATCAGCGGCTTTCTCTAACGGGGTAAGCCCCGCTTCCCGCCGTTAGAACTCGGCTGCCAAAAACAGCCCTCAGACGCCTGCCCGCCCCGCGGCCCGCCGCAGGTGATGGCATGGAGCGGCGTTTTATCTCTAACGGGGTAAAACTTCTTCCGATGCCTTCAATGAAATTTATTGTGCTTTGAGTTAACTTTCCTTATCAATCTAATAATAGCCTTTCTGTCTTGAGATTTTATTAGGTTCTTGAATAACTTCAATATTTCCATATATTCATCTATATTCTTTACTATATGCTTTTTATTAGACAAGAATATATCTACCCAGGAATCAGGCAAAGACGATGAAATTCTTGTTATATCGCTAAAACTCCTTGAGGAAAAAGGCATATATCTTAATGGCACTGCTAAAGAAAGAGAATAAGATATGACATGCGGAAGATGAGAAACATAAGATAATAT
>MVCW01000023.1 GCA_002049895.1 Candidatus Omnitrophica bacterium 4484_171
TGGCCCAACTCGTAATATTGTTTGGGAATGGGAGGATTATCTTAAGAAGTGTTCCTCTCCGTTCGCGTTTAGTATGGATGAGAATAGGGCCGAGTATCTTTTTGAAATTCAGAAAATTATCAATGAAATAACTAAAATAGATTTTAACCGGGTTAGCGCCTCCGGCCGGGAATATCGCAACAATATCAGTCCTCACAATAGAACCTGGAATCCCGTTTTAGGAGAAAGCAATATATATATTCCCGTGGAGATATCAGAAGAAATTAAACGCCGGTTAAAAATGCTGATTCAATTCGGAGTCGATTCTCCTCAAAAGCTTTTCGAGGCCATAAAAGCGAACCCCAGTTCTAACAAAGAGCTTTCAGCTTTTTTGGGGCTGAAGTTTGAAGTTGTGGCCGCTTTTATGCGCGCTTTTGAGGAATTAGAAAGAGAGCAGAAAGGATATCGCAGCGATACTAAGGAGGGTAAGGCGTGGGAAATTATATGGAAAATAAAATATGAGCTGCTTTTGTATTCCAAAGGAGAAGGCGGCTATTGGGAGGAAAGAAGCCACTATCATGAATATGATAATAGAGACAAAGCAAATTTGGAAATAGAATTCTACCTGAATAAGCTTGCTGAAATAGATGAAGGGGCCGGAGATATGCTGGATAAAGCATTGTCTTCGATTTCTCCTTTTGTATCAGGGTATCCTGATTTTGACGGCGTCAATGTTATGAGGATGTGGAAAAGGATATGCCCAAAGTATGAGTTAGATGTATTCAAACAATGGGGAATAGAAAATTATGTTAGAGAACTTGGCGATGAAGTTAGCGCGCGGCAGGCCGGCAATAAAGCGGCTATGTTTGCCGTTTTCAAGAGATTAAAGTTACCGTATCCTCGAGGAGTAGTTATTTTGGATAAAACCATAAAAGAATTTTCTTCTCTGGGATATAAAATTTGCCGTGCTATAAGTAAAGGTGTGTTTTTGTCACCTTTATACTTGATTGTAAGAAGCAGTCCGGAACATTCTATGCCGGGTGTGCTCAAGACAAAAACTGTAGAGTCTTATGATTTAAATTTCCCCGGCGGTTTACTGGATTGCTGCTATGGTGTTATAAAATCCTGGGATAGCCCCAACGCTAAAAAATATAGAGCTGAGCATAACATATCTGAAGATTCGGGATTCGCGGTAATTGTGCAGAAGGCGGTGTATCCGGAATGGTGTCAGGATGGCTGCGCGGGGGTAGCATATACAAGAAATCCTAATACTGGCGAAAAAGGAATATTTGGCAGTTTTGAAGTTAAGGCGCGGGGAAAAGATATAGTTTCGGGGAAAATCCCCGGCCGTTCTATAACAGAAATGGAAAAGGAGCTTCCTCAAGCCTACAAACAATTATGTGAAGGGTTAGCTATGCTTGAGAAAAACCGCAAATTTCCTCAAGAAGTAGAATTTGCCGTCGACCGCAAAGTATTATATTGGCTTCAGACAAGAGATATAGAATTTGTCCCTCAGGCAGGTATTCGGTATATTCAGGATGCGGTTAGGGAAGGAGTGATAAACAAAATGGCGGCACTTCCTAAGATTGAACAGTTTCAAAAGAAATTAGCGCAAAGGAAAGTGTATAAAATAAGAGAAGGAATTAAGCGAAAAATTATTGGGAAAGGGGCTGCTTCAATATCTGGATGTATGTTTGGCCGGGCGGCGTTTAATATGGAAAAAGCTTATCAATATGAAAAAAGAGGCCCGGTAATCATAATCGCGGCAATCCAGACAAGAGAAGAAATCATAACACGTTTTACATCGCTTAAAAAAGTAGGATTAATAACCGGTTACGGAGGAGATTCCTCGCATGAGGCGGTAATAACGCGTCTGGCCGGAATACCGGCGATTATCAATATATGCGGGGGAGAGATTAACGCTTCAAAGGGCTTATTGGTATGCGAAGGATTTATTGTTAAGGAGGGCGACTTTATAGGTATTGACGGCAATAACAATGGGATATTTACTGCCGAAGAAAAAGATATCTTGGAGGAAGATGAAACTTTTTTAGACGCGACATATGGCATAGATATCGCTGTATTCAGGAGGAATTTTAGGAAGGAATATATTTCAAAAGCAGGAAAATTAGTTTTTAGAGATTTACTGAATGAAAATATGATTGCTTTGGCGGAATTCAACAGGCTGGAAAAAGAAGGAAGAGAGAAAGAAGCTTTTTTGGCAAATTTAAAGAAGCATTTTTTGCATGAATTGCTAATTGAAGCCGGGAATAATCTTGGGTGTTCAGAGGAGTCCGTTAATCAACAATTCAGAGAATATGCAAGAAAAGCAAGGAAGAAAGGCATTACTTATGCGATATCGACTGATGGTAATAGTTATGAAATTTATCAAAATTCTACCTCGGGAACAGGGGTAGATGCTAATGGAACTATTTACCATTGGTGGCTTTTTCATGATGGAACCAGCATAGAGTCATTTGGAGAATTAAAAGAATATTACCGTGTGGATGAAAGCAGTTTTTTAAGTGAGAGCTCTTCACCATCTTTAGATGAACCGCGCGATACGCGCGACGCAGAACGTAGTACGCCAGGAGGGGCCAGCAGCCCTGCCGTAAAAACCAATCCTCAAAAAGCAGAAGATGGATTTTTAAGGGGAATGCTGTTTTTGTTTACAGAAATGCGGGAGAAGTGGTTGGAGTATGTGAGTAGTTTAAAGATAAGAAATGATGAAAGAGCAGTATTTGGGGCATTGGTTGATATTAGAGAATATAATGCGGTGCTGGAAGGCGTATGTAATCTTAGGAGTTTTGACGAAGATGCTATTTTCGAAAACATACAGGAAAAGATAGAGTTAGTCACGGACAATTTGTGGGAGATAGATATGGCTTTTTATGATAATGCCAGTCAACAGATAAAAGATATAAGGCTTTTATGCAGAAGGATTGCGTTTACTTTAGCCACATTATATGATTTTAAACTGTTTAAGCCATTATTACATAAACCTTATTATTTACAAGAGACAACTATATACCATCAAGGAAATGAGCCTTATCGGATACGCAAATATTTGGTAGGAGGAGATACATTGTATCTTGTAGGGCAAAGTGAATTAGCTGCTCTTGATAAGATTAATTTCCTTTTCTCTTTACTTTATAAGAAAGTTTCTTTTACTCCAGCATTGCATCTGCTGCCGCCTTTTGTTTTAATCTCTCCGGTAGCGGATCCGTTGCCTTTTATGCCTTCCTGGATGGATAGCCTTGGAGGGGTTACCGGGCCTAAGTGGCGCAGGTTTATTCATACCGCGGCTGTTTCTAAACCATTCTACTTAGAGGGGTTATGTCAGCAAATAAGCATGGAAGCGGAGGATCTTGCGAGAAGGGGTATCTTACCTGAGGATATATTTGATGAGGATGTCTTATCAGCTGGTGAGAAAGGTAAAAAGAGCTCCTCAGCGGTTCAGCAGGTATCTACTCTTTCTTACAGCGGGTTTGAGAAAGCGCTGGGGGTTGTATATCCAATGGTTCCTGCATTGCGGCTTTCTGCTTTATTTACCCACAGCCCGTCTCTGGCTGTCGCCTTATCTTTTGTTCCCTGTCTCTTAGCCCTCCCGATGATTTCGCAGTTTCAAAAAACGCACGATGTAATACGCACGACGCATGGCGGAGTTGCCGCTGCCTCGCCGGTGAAGAAAAATGATGAAGACAAAAAACGGCAGTCAGCCGAAAGCGGAGGCTCACCGGTAACAAGAGAAAGTTTACCTTTTGACGGGTTTGAAGCATATACCGGTGTTACAGAGAAGGCATTTCTTGATACGTATATTCCCATATTTGTTAGTTTGAATTACGAACTAAAACGGGAATTAGCTTCAACCGGTATTGTTAATAAGGAGAGAAGTTCAAGCAGTATGGTGAGTGATGATGGGATATCTTACGATAGGCATTTGTCTTATTATTTAAGCAAGGATTTTTTAGTTAGAGGGTTAAGGGTTATAGAACATATTAGCTCCGAAGGTTATTTTTCCCATGTCTATAGAGCTTATGATACCTACCGCAAGAAAATAGTAGCATTAAAGATAGCTAAAAATAACAGAAATTTGAATAATAAGATGCTGAGTCAATGGCTCAAAAATTTACATGGCGACAAACATAAAAACATATGCGAAATATACTTTTTAGGCACAATAAAAGATAATTCCTTGGGGGATAAAGAGTATCAGGTAATGGAGTATATAGACGGGGTTGATTTTGGAAAGGTACTTCATAGTGGTTTAGCGGCCTATATTTCCCGTTTGGATATGCTCAACATCATTAATCAAATAATAAGGGCTTTAGCATTTCTATTCGCGCATGGTGTTACTCACGGAGATATATATCTTACCCGAAAAGTAAAAAATATCTTGCTTCTGGAAAATTCGAAGATAAAACTGATAGACCCTAATATAAATGTTTTAAATTATTACAGTGAGCCGGCAAAAATTCAGGATATCGGAATGCTTTCGCGTATTGTATCTGATATGAATAGCCAGGTTAGCTTAGGTATTGATAATTCAGGCAGAAGAAAGAAATATTCTTATGTCAGGCTATATGAGAGTGTGATTAAGAAGCTTAAGAACATTTCGCCTGATAGATATGATTTGGCAGAAGAGATAGAAAAAGATTTGCAAGGTATAATAGATAAACTATCTCCGGAATTTTTTAAGGAGAAATCTAATATTGCAGAGATAAAAAGAATAATCCGGGGTACCAATGAAATAGCAGCTTCATCTGCAATCGGATTGCGGCAGAAAGAGATTATAGAATCGTGGAGAATAAATCATAAGCCATATGGCTGGGTTTTGAGTTTTAGACTGCTGAGCGCGGGTAAAGGAGATTGTAAAGATGCTGAGGTTGGAGCCGCCAGGGCTGTTTTATCTGAAGCGGGAGTAAGGATATATATATGCAATGAAAAAAACCTTAATTCTTACGGGAGGCCCGGCGTAAATCTTATAAGAAGGTTTTTTACACGGGGGAATGAAATAGGAAAGGTTTTAGGCATTCATCCTGCCTGGGCATTTTTATATGCAAACATTTGGGCAGAATCAGAATGGGAAGAGATTAAAGACATTTCTGATATTCTTTCTCATCTTGAATTTAAATATGGCGTGATAAAAGGCGAAAGGCCAAATATAACTGTTTATCCGGAAGTTCGGGACAAAGCCCTGTCAGAATTAGTTAACCTTTTGGTAAAGCCAAAATATAATGACGCGCCCTGGGATTCTATTTTCTGGTATAGGAATTTAGAGGAATTCGCAAAGGAAAGTTGTAACGCGTTGAAACAATCCGGATATATCCCGCATGATTCACGCGTGTGGAAAAATATATTAAAGCAGATTGCAGAACATGAGGGGTATGGAGATGCTTTAGCTAAATATAAAGAAAAACGGACAGAATATTTTTCGCAAAATCACTCTGCATCTCCTGTAGTGATTGGGAATTCATTGTCCGCCGCCTCGCCGGTGGTTTGCAGGGGATTTGAGGAAAAAAGTCTTTTTATGATTAGGTTGAGCACTTTGAGTAATATTAGAATGCTTCTAAAGTGTCTTGAAAATGAACCTGAAGGAGAAAAACGCCGGTTGATAGAAGATTATTTAAGGTTGTGGGCCTTTGTACCTTCATATTTTGACTGCTTTACAATAATTTATTCTGCTTATCCGGAATGTCTTACTGGTGTTCTCTCTAAGGAACGCCTTGTCCGGTTTATCGAAGAAACCTCTTTACAGGATGTTAGGTTTTATAATGAAGAAATAACATGGTTTCTTGGAGCAGTTATTAATTACAAGAAAAGAAGTACCCTCAATCTGGATAACGCATTGCGCCGGATATTATCGTTATATGTAATATATGGCATTAAAAAGGCGCTAAGGATATGGTATTCCGAACCTTTCCTTCCCTATGATGTTGAGCAAAGAATAGATTCTCTTCGCTTGGCATTAAGAAGGTTAAAATTTCAGGGGATTATTTCAGAAGAGATATTTAATAATACATTATATCCATACAAAGATAGAGTTGAAGAGGATTTTGGTGTTAAGAATAAGGGAACATTACCATCACTAAGAAAAAGAAAAATACAGGATGAGAAGGCGAAAAAAACAAGATTACAAGGTCCTATTCTTAGTCTGCCCTTGCTTCCTATCATTCCTGCCCGGGTTGTTTTTAACTACGAAAGCGAAAGCTTTGGTTATTATAGGGTAAATACACCTTTTGATGTGCTGGTGAAGTTTTTAAGCGCAAGGGCCGGTCCTTCCATTGAGGAAAAAATGCGGGCAGTCCAGGCTGTTTTAAAGAATCCCCGGAATATGGAGGTTAATGGAAAAGCTGTGTCTTCTTTAGATATCCTTATGCAGGAGACATTAAAGGATGGGGATTGTATTGTTATGACCAAAGCCCATTTTTATTCCCGGCGAGCTGGCGCATTCATAGAACGGGTTGAAAGATTTTTCAGCCAGCCAGACATTATTGCTTTGGCAGAGGGGTTTTTCTCTGATTGGGATAAAAATATGGAATTACTGCGCCGGATGCGTGAAAACGACCTTACTCCCCGGACGACAAAACAGAGTAATTTTATCTTCAACCGCATAAGAAGGTTATCTAAAAGTGACAAGATTACCGCTAGCAGCAAGGATAAACTGGCAGAGATCTTAGATAGAGATATTCTTGTTGGTAAGGTGTTATTAGTTAAGTTCGGAACTACTAAGGAAAGCCAGTGCGTGGTCGTAACTTATTTTGTGTCCATAGATAAAAAATTTGCCGGTATATTAGTTGTTTCTTTTGGAGAAGATTATCTTGCCTTGGAAGATATACAGCTTCACTCAGTTAAATATAGAGGTTATGGGAAAGAAATTTTTGAATTCTTGACCGGCATTGCCAAAGAGAATAAGCTACGGTTTGAGGTTAGGAATATAGAAGGAGAATTTGATTTATTTTTTAGGTGGATGAAAGAAAAATTTAATGAAGTTTATTGTGATAAAGAAAAGAGAAATATAACTGCCGCCGCCTCGCCGGTAGTTTTAATAATCCGGGCTCAAAGCATCAAGGATAATGGTATGGGTTGGCTAATATGGTTGGAAGGTAATTATGTTATTTCGCTTATCAAAGCTTATTATAAAGCGGTCGAAGATATCTTTCTGGCCAAGAAGGTTGAAATCAGCTCCCAGGGACGCCGAGAATCCAATCCTTGCCTTGAATTTAATATGGCCTATCTTGATGGGGACAGTATGTATATAGACAGGGATAAAATCACCGTCGCCAACCATTATATGGGTGAGCGGCCCCTTTTTATAGTCTATTCCAAGATCGGAAGCGATGGATGCCAAGAATATAGAAAAGCTGGCTCCGCTATCTATATAGGCTTCGGTTTCAAGCAATCCGGAAGGTCCTTTTATAAGGATTTTTATAATCGGGTAAAACTCTCCTTTGTAGCTCCTGAACGGAAATTTTATCCTTGGTTTCATAATAAGTGCGTGAATTCCTCAGGGGCAGGAACAGGCAGCACCAAGGGGATTAATTTGGGGTATTTCTGTCGAGCTTTTTTAACGGCATCCGTGCCTGTGAATATTTCTCCGTTACAAATTACTATCTTTTGCCTGGGGTACTTTCTTACCAGGCGTTCAAAATTTTCCTGCACGAATTTATCGTTATCGATTACGTTAGACATTTCTATCACCTCTTCTTACAAACCAAAGTATAGCATATATCTTTTGGATCTGTCAATGAGATTTAACCGCGCCGCCTCGCCGATGGACATTCCTAAATATAGCACAATGGTTTTTGCAGAATTTTTGGGTCGAATCTGTGCTTTTGGTACAGTTCATAAGCCGGATTTCAGTACTGCGCTTGCATTGAGGGCGGTTAATAGATATTTAAGTAGTCGAGATACATACAACTTACGAGTTCTCGATTTGGGCTGTGGCACAGCAGCCGTCGGTATTCTCGCGGCAAAAAGAGGTGTGAAAAGAGTTCTGGCGGCAGATATTGATGACTGCGCAATAGAAAATGCGCGTTATAACATTCAGAAGTTTGGTTTTTCTGAAATTATAGAGGTACGTAAATCAGATCTTTTTGATAACATAGACGAGTTATTTGACCTTATTGTATTTAATGTACCGCCGTATTTTGTGCTTATAACAGCACTATTTGCGATAGAAGTACATAAATATTTAGATAAAGACGGGACAATTATTTTATGTTGGCCAAATGATTACCAGACTCAGACTTTTGACGATGAGATTTGGACTCAGGAACAACTCGAGGAAATTGTAGGTAAATATGGTTACAAGGTAAAACTCTTGGAGTCGATAGTCCTTCGTGAGGATTATTATAACCATGCTTCATATCAGTTGATTCCTGAATACTCCGACAACTCTGTTTTAGTTGTTTCATCTGTCACTGAAAGCGACCGTTCCAGCTCGCCGGTAATAAGAGAGAAGTTACCTTTATTTGTTAGTTTGAACGCAGGCAGGCTTCTAAATGAGGCGCAGGAAAACATTTCGCCTGATAGATACGATTTGGCAGAAGAGATAGAAAGAGATTTGCAAGGTATAATAGATAAACTATCTCCGGAATTTTTTAAGGAGAAATCTAATATTGCAGAGATAAAAAGAATAATCCGGGGTATACCAATAGAGAAGCCTATAAAAGAGGCGGCGATAAGGCAGTTAAGGAGCAGGATGAGAAGATATTTACTGAAATTATAAAGCAGCTGCGGGATATAAAGAATATTCATGGTATCCGCGTTTGCGTCAGGGCAAGTAGAGTTAAAGATGCGGCTAAATTAATAAGAGAAACAAACGGCCGGGAAATAAAAAAAGAGCATGGAGAAGGAACCGGCGAAGCCTGAGAAGTTAGAAGATAATGCGATTCAGAGAATCACTGCCCGTAAAAAGAAAGGGATGAATCTTGTTAGAGATCGGGGCAGCTTATTGGAATTGCAACGTTAGTATTTTATTTTGTGTGTTTATGAAGTATAATAAAAACAGATGTAAAAAAGGAGGAGCCGTGGCTGGTGAGAGTAGAATTTTTGAACGTTTACCTTGTAATTTCCGCGTAGAGATAAAGAATCCCTTTACATATTCTTTTGAAGAAGTGAAAGGATACGATTATTCAGCTGCCGGTATAGGAATAGTCTCTAAACGGTCTATGCCTATAGGAGAGGATATAGACTTGAAAATTAAGCTTTCTAAAGAGTCACCTCCGATTATGAATAAAGGACGCGTTGTCTGGTCACGCCAGGAAGCATCGGGATTCTGGCGCGTAGGATTTCGTTTTCCCCCTTTTAAACTGCTGAAGTTTGTCCCGTAATGCTGATAGGGATTGCACGGCATATATATTATATGCTCTTTTTTCTCTTATATAATGTAATTAATCTGCAAATATATTGTATTAACCGGGAAAATGCTGTACCCCAAAGGGCAGGCTTCGCGCTTGAGAGCGCAAAATGCTCACCCTGTTAGAGGTTAGAGAAAAAAGATATGCTTTCTCTAACAGGGCTCATAACGCCTGGCCGCCTAAATAGCTGCATTAAACAGAGGCTGTACTAAAAAGTATACAGCATTTTCCCCTTAGGTAACCCCGGCCTTTTACCCTTACGGGCACAAGCACCCTTACGGGCACAAGCACCCTAACGGGCACAGGCGGGCAAATAATGCTAACCGCATTATTTGGGTTAAGGTGAGAAGAATTCTTTTTGTATCCACCACCGTCATTTTATCAATAAAGTAATGAAAATCGGTGTTAAATAATAGCTTTCTATCAATTTGCTTTAAAGGTCTTGACAATACGGCTGGTTTATAATAAGTTGTATATGTATATTATATGTTGCAGTTAAAGTAATTACTTTATGTTACTTTTCTAACTGTATAAGTGAGTATCTTGTTTACCTTGGAAGGCGTATGCACCAAGTTATGTTAAAAACGTTGGCACTTTATTCTGTTTGCTATAAAATAGAGTAACCTAAAAAGGGGTAAGAAGTATGAAAAGCACAAATAGCAGGTTTATATCTGCAAAGGAAATATCTCTTAAGTTTAAAATTCCTTATCCTACAGTTAATCATTATACTAACTTGGGGTTTTTCTCTGTGATAAAAAGGAGGGGCAATATCCGTTTATACAGAGAAGAAGAGGTGAAAACCCGCCTTGATAAGATTTTCCGCTGGAAGGATGAAGGGTACCCTCTGCGGCTTATTCTTAAGATGCTCAAGAAAGCACAGTAGAAGGTAATTGGGTATTTATTGGTGTAAGTTATGAATAGAGAATATGAGTTATTATAAAGTATTAGGATTCGAGAGAGAACCGTTTTCCACAAGTCCCGACCCGGCATTCCTTTATCTTGCCAATGACCATCAGACGGCACTTATTAATACAATCATAGAGCTGCGTCTTAGGCGCGGTTTAAGCGTTATCTTAGGCGATGTTGGGACAGGCAAAACCACTCTTTCACGCAAGTTAGTTCAGGAGCTAAGCGACAGAGACGACTTTATATTTAATATTGTCTTAGACCCCTCTTTTGAGAACGAAAAGAGTTTCCTGGAATATTTGGCAAGGAACTATGACATATCTTATCCGGCGGATGCAAACGTAATGGTCTTAAAGGAAACACTGGAGAAGTTTCTATTTCAGAAGGGGGCCGTTGAGAATAAGATAGTTGTGTTGATTGTTGATGAGGCACAGAAGTTAAGCGGTAATTCTTTAGAAGCAATGAGGATACTTCTTAATTATGAAACCAATGAATTCAAGCTGTTTCAGCTGGTGCTATTAGGACAACTTGAATTACATACAAAGATTATGAATATGCCTAATTTCTTTGACCGTATAAGTTTTAAATACACTCTTAACCCTCTGAGCCGCGAAGAAACCAAAGAAATGATTGAATTCAGAATAAGAACCGCCGGTTATAAATCTAATATGCATCTCTTTCTTGGTGAAGCGGTGGACGAGATTTACAGTTATACAAAAGGATATCCCAGAAGAATCATGATGCTTTGTCACGCAGCGTTAAAAGACCTCATTATGAAGAAAAAGATGGTTGTGGATGCCAGGCTTGTGGGTGAGATAATTAAGAGCGAGGTTAAATCCGGATGGGAAGTTCTAAATCACCAACTCCAGAAAGAGAATTATTAAAGCTTATTGAGGAAGATAAGAATACCGACAATATTTCTTCTCGAGGCAGAGCCAAATTAAGCGGTGTATTTTCTTTATCAACTGCGAGAGCTAGATTTTCATTTTTTAAAAGTAATATTCTTAACATTTTACATCCTCAGGAGTTCAGCATAACTTCTCTTAATAAGCTATTGGGCATA
>MVCW01000024.1 GCA_002049895.1 Candidatus Omnitrophica bacterium 4484_171
GCATATCATTTGTATCTTCGTCCCGGCGTAAGTGTGATAGAACAGGCCGGCGGCCTTCATAATTTTATGGGTTTCTACGGCCCCATTATAACTGACAGCGGCGGCTATCAGGTTTTCAGCCTAAGCCGGCTGCGTAAAGTAAGCGATGAAGGAGTAACTTTTAGCTCTCATATTGATGGAAGCAGGCATTTTCTTTCTCCCGAAGATGTTATGGATATTCAACTTCGTTTAGGGGCTAATGTTGTTGTTCCGCTTGATGAGTGTATTAAGAACCCCGCGGATAAGTCTTATGCTTCAAGCGCCTTAGAGAGGACTCTTAAATGGGCCAGGGTTTCACACGATATATTCAAAAAACGAAAGGTAAAAGATGTTATGTTTTTTGGAATAATTCAGGGGTCCACATTTAGTGATTTAAGGCAGCGTTCTATTGAAGGTATAGTTTCTTTAGGTGTTGACGGTATTGCCATAGGAGGCCTTAGTGTGGGCGAAACAGAAGATGAACGTTACAGCATACTTTCTTTCATAGGGGATAAATTAAAAAAGGAGTATATAAGGTATTTTATGGGGTATGGCAGGCCCTCTGATATTATAGAGGCGGTTGAACGCGGCATTGATTTGTTTGACTGTATTGTTCCTACGCGCTTCGCCAGAACAGGAACAGCATTTACAGAAGCAGGCAAAATCGTTGTAAGGAACGCATCTTTTGCTTATGACACCGCCCCTCTGGATGAGAACTGCAACTGTTATGTGTGCAGGAATTTCAGCCGTTCATACCTAAGGCATCTTGTAAATGCGAAGGAAATTCTTGGCGTCCAGCTTCTTACTTATCATAATGTATGGTGGTACAATAACTTTATGAATAGGATAAGAGAATCTATAAGAAAAGACAGGTTTAGAGAGTTTAAAAAGGATTTTCTGTCGCATTTTAATAATTCATAGAATGAAATGATAATAGACATAATAACTATTTTCCCCAATATGTTTAAGCCGGTTCTAGGAGAATCTATTATAAAACGGGCGCAAAACAAAGGCCTTGTTAAAATCAATATATATGATTTAAGAGATTATTCCGGTAATATCCATAAAAAAATTGATTCTCCTGCTTTTGGGGGAGGGCCGGGAATGGTCTTAAGGCCTGAGCCTGTCTTTAAGGCGATTGAATCTATTCTTGGAGAAAGTCTTTATCCGCATAAAAAGAAGAATAGTAAAAAAAATATTGTGTTTTTTACTCCGCAAGGTAAAATCTTAGTTCAAAAGGATATCAAAAGGTTCCTTAAATATCAACGGCTTGTTCTTCTTGCCGCCAGGTATGAAGGCATCGATGAGAGGATAAGAAAATACGCTATAGACGAAGAAGTGTCGATAGGCGATTATGTATTGAGCGGCGGAGAACTACCGGCAATGGTTTTTGTTGATGCTTTGGTTAGGATTATTCCCGGAGTCGTATCGTCAAGGGAATCTGTGCTGCGGGAGAGCTTTGAGAATAACCTCTTAGATTACCCTCATTATACAAAACCGAGAGAATTCAGAGGCCTTAAAGTGCCGGACGTTTTGCTTTCGGGAGACCATAAGAAAATTAAGGAATGGCGTAAAATAAGAGCGTATGAGATTACAAAGCTAAAAAGGCCTGACCTTATTGAGAAAAAGAGAAAGCAGACATAAAATATTTACACTGTAACACAAGAGGATATGCAGATAGATACAGATAATCTGCGCTAATCTGTGTTTTTTATCTGTATTCATCTGTGTTAAAGCGCTTTGTGCTTTAAAAAGGAGGTTATATATGGTTAAGCTTGCTCAAATAGAAAACAAATTATTGGAGCAGTTTGAGAAGAAATACCCCGAATTTAAGCAGGGAGACATAATCAAGATTTATTATAAGATAAGAGAAAAAGACAAAGAGAGGATTCATCCTGTTGAGGGCGTTGTTATAAAAATACAGGGAGCTCTTCATAGAAAATCTTTTACTTTAAGAAGGATTGCTTTCGGAGAAGCATACGAAGTTACTTTTCCCTACTATTCTCCTAACATTGACAAAATAGAGGTGATAAAGCCGTCTAAGAGAAAAGCAAGACGAAAGAGAATTTATTATATAAGGAAAAGAATAGGCAAAAAGGCATTCATTGCGTAGAATAATAATACAACTCACAGTTCTTAGCTCATTTTAGGGTGCAGGGTGTAGGGTATAGGGTGTCGAGTGCAGCGGATAATTCGTATCTCGTTGTGCGTTGAGCGTATCGCGTTTATATTTTATAAGATTATTTTCTTAATTCGCAATACGCACGACGCAATACGCGATACGCGACATTGCCTGCCCGCCGTAGCGTGCCGTCGCCAAAGTGGCTATGACACGTCGGCGGCCCTGGCGAAGGAGGAAGCCTTGACGAAGAAGGTGAACTGGTGGCCTTGTGACTTGGTGACTTTATATGCGGCCTTGTGTCTTATAGTAATTAATATAAAATGATTGTAGGAGTTGATGAAGCTGGACGGGGTCCGTTGGCAGGATGTGTTGTTGCCTGTGCTCTTTATATAAAGGATAAAAGAAAGATTATTAATCCAGAATTACCTAAAATATCAAGCGATTATGGATATTTTCGGGGTTCCGGAAAGCTTATTGTAAAAGACTCAAAGAAACTTTCTCCCCTTCAGCGGGAAATTACTTTTGAACAGTTTAGAGAAAATACGGTTTTCTCCGTAGGGTTAGCAACTCCGAAAGAGATAGACAGGTTAAATATATTGAAAGCTACATTCGTTGCTTTTGAACGCGCAATCGCCGGATTACTCAAAAGTTATCCGCGCCTTAAAAGGGCTGATTTTATCATCGACGGCAATAGGTTCAGTACAAATATTCCTATAAAATACCAATGCGTTGTTAAGGCCGACGAAAGTGTTTTAGAAGCTGCTTTCGCCTCTATAGTTGCGAAATTATTTAGAGACTATCTTATGGGTGTGGCGGATATGTGTTTTCCAGAGTGGGATTTTATGAAACACAAAGGCTATCCGACACAAGAACATATAGATATTATAGAAAAGTATAGTCTTTGTCCTTTGCACAGAAGGAGTTTTGCGCCATGTCATCCCGAAAAGGGGCATACTACGAATCAAAGGCGTTAGAGTATTTAAAGCTTAAAGGTTATAAAATACTTGAGACAAATTTTAGGGTTCGTTCAGGGGAAATAGACATTATAGGGAAAGATAAAGGCTTTACCGCGCTTATTGAGGTGAAGGCCAGAAAAATTAGTTCTCTTGTGTCTCCTCTTGAAGCCCTAGATAAATATAAGCAGAGAAAAATAGAAAGGGCAGCAAAGTTGTATTCCAGGAGAAAACCAGACTCTGCGTATCGTTTTGACGTAGTGAGTATTAAGGAAGGGGAATATTTCAGGGTATATGAACTTATAAAAGGCGCTTTTTATATGGGGGAGAACCGATAGATGGGTTACAGCACGCTGTTTGAAAGTTATCTCAATGATTTATCGAGCAGGTCATCTGCTCCCGGAGGAGGAAGCGCGGCGAGCCTTGTATTTTCCATAGGAGTATCTTTAATAGAAATGGCAGTTAATTTCAGTATAAACAAGGACAATAAGCACAGGCTGAACAAGTCCCTTTCTCTTTTTAAAAGGACGGAGAAAAAGGTTCTTTCTTATGTTGATTTAGATGCGGATATTTTCAGAGAGGTATTGAAATTAAAAGGCGTAAAAAGAAAAAGCTTCTTGCGTAAGCTCAATAATATAACTTTTGATTTAGGCGTAAGTTGTATTAGAATATTAACGGCTGCAGCTGGCATTAGAAGATTGATAAAGAAAGGCATAATGAGTGATTTTGACATTGGAATTAAATGTATCAGGGCTGCTCTGTTTGCATCCGTCAAGAATATGGAAGCAAACAGTAAGTTCTTTGGGATAAAAAATACCGCAAAAACTAAATACCTTAGAAAATACCTAAAGAAAATATGACAGCAAATATACTTACCGCAAAACAAATAGCAGAAGGTATCAGGAATTCCCTTAAAAACAAAAGAGGCAATTTCCCAAAGATTACTCTTGCTTCGTGCGTTATGGGCGATAATGAAGCAGTGCGCTCTTATTGCGCTTCTCAGAAGAAATGGGCTGATACTCTTAGTGTTGAATACAGAGAGATTGTGATGGACAGTAATACTTCCGAAAAGGAAGCGATAGGTATCATTGAGGATTTAAACAATGATGCTTCTGTAAACGGCATTGTCTTGCATAAGCCGTTCCTGGAAGGGTGGAATGAGCATCTTTTGTTTGAGAGCGTAAAGAGAGAAAAAGACATAGAGGGGCTGAATCCTTATAACCTGGGAGAATTATTCTTTGGCAATCCCTTGTTTATTCCTCCTACAGTTTTAAGCGTTCTTGAACTGCTTAAAAGCATATCTATTGATTTGTATGGTAAGAATGTGGTTATTGTTGGTTTCTCAAATATTCTGGGCAAACCATTAAGCATAATTTTAGCGGATAAATTCGCTACAGTTTCTATAACGCATATCGGGACATTTGAGGCAAGTAAATTACCCTTTTATTTGAGGAATGCCGATATTATAATAACTGCTGTAGGCAAACCGCATCTTATTAAGGGCCAATGGATAAAAGATGGAGCAGTGGTTATAGATGTGGGAATAGCAAAACTTAACAATAAAATAACAGGTGATGTAGAATTCAAAGAAGCGCTTAAACATGTTTCCTGTATTACACCTGTTCCCGGGGGGGTCGGCGCGCTTACAGTGGCATTTCTTTTTTCTAATCTGTTTAAGGCCGCCGGGATGCAGAAAAGATAATGTTTTTTAAGCTGCGGGCCGCAGGCTAATAAAAGGAGTTTTAAATGAGTTTCAGAGACAAAATTAAAAGCGGTAAGTTTGTTATTACAATGGAGGTTGAGCCTCCGAAGGGAAATGATACTAAAGGTATTTTAAGCCGTATAGTCCCGCTTAAAGGCAAGGTTGACGCTTACAACGTTACTGATATGCAGAGCTCGGTAATGCGTATGAGCCCCTGGGCGATGGCTATTAAACTGAAAGAGAATGGTTTTGAGCCGGTTATGCAGCTTACTTGCAGAGACAGGAACATTATTGCCCTGCAGGGTGATTTACTGGGAATTTCTTCTTTTGGCATAGATAACTTGCTTCTTCTTACGGGGGACAGCCCCGCGCGCGGCGACCATCCCGAGGCAAAAGCAGTCTTTGACTTGGATTCGATAGGTTTGATAGAAGCTGCCGGCAGCCTCAATAAAGGCGTTGATATGGCAGGGAACAGCCTTGAGGGCAGTCCCGACTTTGTCATAGGTGCGGCTCTTAACCCTTTCAGCAAGGATATTGACAGGGAAATAGAAAAGATGGGGAAAAAGATAGAAGCAGGAGCGGTTTTCTTTCAAACACAGCCCATCTTTGATGTGGACAGGTTTCACAATTTCATGGAAAAAGTGAATGTTAAGAATGTGACGGTAATGGCGGGTGTTATTTTCATTAAGAGCTATCGTTCCGCGGTTTACCTTAACGAAAAGGTAGAGGGCATAGATATTCCTCCCGGATATATGAAGGCTTTAAAGAGCGCCGATGATTTTAAGAAGGCATCCTTTAAGATGACGAAAGATATTATTTCCTCTCTTAGGGGTATCTGCGGAGGAGTGCACATTATGCCTCTTGGTTTATATGATGAAGTTTTGGGAGTTTTAAGTTAGACTTGCTATAATACCATAAGAAAATTTTGAAAAGTGGCAAATATAACCGTAATCGGTGCCGGAGAAGCAGGCATACATTTTATAAAAGAAATTCGTTCCTTAGGAGACGATTCTAAAATAGTCCTTATTGATAAAAGAGATTTATACTTTGAAAGGAGAAATGTTTTTAACTGTTGGATGCCTAAAGGCGAATGCAGAATAATCCATTTCAATGATGAATTCTGTTTAGAACATTCCTTAGAATATATAAAAGCGGTTGTTGAAAGAATAAACCCCAGCACAAAGAAAATATTTTTTAAAGAACATCCTTCCATTGATTTCGATACTTTAATAGTGGCAAGCGGGGCGGTATCTAATGATTTGTCAATAAGAGGCGATTTCCGCGAAGGCTTTTTTTATCTTTCGGATATAGACCCTCTTAATACCAGAGATTATCTTAACATCTCAAAAGATATTATTGTTTACGCCTCTACTATCTTAGGTGTCCGTATGGCTCTTTTTCTTTCGTCTCTTGGGAAGGACGTAAAACTTATAGCCGGTGACTTGGATTTTCTGGGAGGATATAAACAGCGTTTCATGGATTTATTTAAAGACAGGCAGATAGACACCTATCTCAACTGCCGCATAGAAGAGGCAATTGGAGAAGGGTCTGTGAAAGCTGTGAGAATAACTCTTCCTAAAGTTTTTTCTTCACAAATTGTATTTGTTGACAGTGGATTTACTGCCAACAGGATATTTTCTGATTCCGGTATCAACATCAGGGATAATCTTTACACAGACTATGATGGAATTTATGTTTTGGGCGAAGCAGCAAACAGCAGTATAGATAAAGATAAGTTCTTTATCAACAATGCCGAAACCGCGCGCAGGCAGGCGCGTTCTTTAGCTTACCACATATCCCGCAGGCGGCCGGATGGCGAAAATCGTCTTAACACGGCCTCTTTTTCCAGAGAGGAGTTCCTGGAGCAAATCATTGAGAAAGAAATATCACGTTCTGCCTAAACCCTTATGGCTGAGTGGATTGGCATGGGGAAACGGGCAAGAAGATGCTATGGCTTTGATGAGATTGCGTTAGTCCCGGGAAGAATTACTGTAAATCCAGAAGAGACAGATGCTTCCTGGGAGTTTTCCGGTAAGCGTTTTGCTGTTCCTATAATGGCGGCGGCTATGGATGGAGTTGTGGATGTTAAATTCGCGGTTGAGATGTCCCGCCTGGGAGGGATAGCGGTCCTGAACTTAGATGGAGTTCAGACAAGATACGATAACCCTCAGGAGGTGCTGGAAGAGATTGCTAACGCTTCTTCACAGGACTCAACCAATCTTATACAGAAGATTTATACAGCTCCTATCAAAGAGAAGCTTGTTGCAAAAAGAGTAGATGAAATAAAGAAAGCTTCGGGCTATGCCGCAGTGAGTTGTATCCCGCAGAACGCTGCTAAGTTTGCCTCTCTGGCTCAGGAAGCAGGAGCGGATTGTTTTGTCGTTCAGTCTACGGTAACTACAGCGAACCATCTGTCTACAAAATATAAACCTTTGAATCTTACAAAATTCTGCAAAGAATTAAAAATACCTGTCATTATCGGTAACTGTGTCACTTACGGTGTTACATTAGAGCTTCTTGAAACGGGGTGTTCTGCTCTTTTAATAGGAGTGGGGCCGGGTGCGGCGTGCACTACAAGGGGAGTATTAGGCATAGGAGTTCCACAGGTTACAGCTACAATTGATGCTGCTTCAGCGAGGGATTTTTATTATAAGAAAACAGGCAAATACATTCCTATTATTACTGACGGCGGTATGCGCAAAGGCGGCGACTTATGCAAAGCTTTTGCCTCGGGAGCCGATGCGGTTATGATTGGCTCTGCCTTTGCGAGAGCGAAAGAAGCACCCGGCAGGGGGTTTCACTGGGGCATGGCTACTTCACACGGCAATTTGCCCCGCGGGACACGTATTGAAGTAGGTATATCAGGGAGTTTAGAACAGATACTTTTTGGCCCCGCTGATGTTGACGATGGTTCCCAGAATCTTATGGGGGCTTTGGCTACAAGTATGGGGGCTCTGGGTGCGCGCAGCATAAAAGAAATGCATTTTGTTGAGATTATTATCGCCCCTTCCATACAGACCGAGGGTAAGATTTTTCAGGTTGTCCAGCGGGTTGGAATGGGGAAATAAACTCGTACCGCGTAGTGCGTAGTGCGTATTGCGTGAAGATTCGACGCACGACGCGATACGCGATACGCAATACGAAAATATGAAAGACACAATTGTAATATTAGATTTTGGTTCGCAGTACACCCAGCTTATTGCCCGCCGCATAAGAGAGCTTAAAGTATTTAGTGTTATTCTTCCCTGCAACGCTTCTCTAAGCAGAATAAAGAAGTTTAACCCTAAAGGAGTAGTCCTATCCGGCGGCCCTCACAGTGTTTATCAAAAGAATGCCCCCTCCCTGAAGAAAGGCGTTCTGGGCCTTGGCGTGCCTATTTTAGGGATATGCTATGGTATGCAGACAATGATGAAGGCGTTGGGAGGCAGGGTAAAAGAAGCTCCCAGGCGGGAATACGGACGGGCGCTTATGTATATAGATAACCACAAGAGCTTGTTCTTTTCTCTGCCCGCCAAGATAGTGTCCTGGATGAGCCATGGCGATAAGGTTGAAAGTATTCCCCCGGAGTTTTCTATATTAGCGCATACTGCAAATACTGCTTTTGCTGCAGTAGGAGACCCAAAGCGTAAGCTTTACGGCGTCCAGTTTCATCCCGAAGTTATTCATACAGATAAAGGTTTGCAGATTGTTTCCAATTTTCTTTTCCGCATATGTGAATGTTTTGCTACCTGGCAGTTAAGCGATTTCATCGACTCAAAAATAAAAGATATCAAGAAGAAGGTAAAAAAAGATAATGTAGTTCTTGGTTTAAGCGGAGGAGTTGATTCTTCAACAGCGGCGGTTCTTGTCCATAAAGCTTTGGGAAGAAAACTTAAATGTATTTTTGTGGATAACGGCCTTTTGAGAAAGAATGAGAGAAGGAATGTTACCAGAGTATTTAAGAATCATTTCAAGATAGATTTGCGGGTAGTCAACGCAGGCAAAAGCTTTTTAAAAAAACTGAAAGGAGTTGTTTCGCCTGAGAAAAAGCGTAAAATAATAGGCCATGAGTTTATACGTATTTTTGATAAAGAAGCGAGGAAAATTAAGAATGCAAAATATCTTGTTCAGGGAACTCTCTACCCGGATGTTATAGAATCGGTTTCTTTCTTTGGAGGGCCAACCTCCCGTATTAAGTCGCATCATAATGTTGCAGGTTTGCCTAGGAAGATGGACCTTAAGCTTATTGAGCCTTTCAGGGAATTATTTAAAGATGAGGTAAGAGAAATTGCGAAAATTATGGGGCTTCCGGATTCCATAGTCTGGCGCCAGCCTTTTCCGGGACCGGGTTTGGCAGTAAGAATAGTGGGTGAGATTACACCCGCTAAACTTAAAATTTTAAGAGAGGCAGATGCGGTATTGGATAGGATAATAAGAGAAAAAAAACTTTACAAAAAGCTATGGCAGTCATTTTGTGTCCTGCTCCCCCTTAGAAGCGTGGGGGTGATGGGAGATAAAAGAACCTATGAATATGCTGTGGCGATAAGAGCGGTGGAGAGTGTTGACGGTATGACGGCTGACTGGGCAAAAATCCCCTACGGTATTTTAGAGGATATATCCAATAGGATTATAAATGAAGTGCGCGGCATTAACCGTGTTGTATTAGACATAAGTTCGAAACCTCCTGCGACAATTGAGTGGGAATGAGAGATAAGCTCCTATCTTTTAGCTCATAGCTCATTTTAGGGCGTGGGGTGCGGGACGTAGAGGATAATCCGTATCTCGTTGTGCGTTGAGCGTATCGCGTTATATTTTATAAGATTATTTTCTTAATTCGCAATACGTACGGCGCAATACGCGATACGTGACATTGCCTGCCCGCCGTAGTCCGAAGGACGAAGGTGGGTGGCTTTATTTTTATTATGGCTTTTAGTAATATAAATCCTGTAATTACAGGAATAGGAGTTGTAGCGCCGAACGGAATAGGCAAAGATGAATTCTGGAAAGCACAGGAGCTTGGCAAATACGCTATAGGTAAAATAAGTTCTTTTGACACAGGTAAGTTTAATGTTAACCTCGGTGCTCAAATACGCAACTTTAACGCGAAAGAATATCTCGGCCCGCGTGGGCTGCGTAATTTAGACAGAAGTGCTCTTTTTTTGCTTGTAGGCGCTAAGCAGGCCATAGAGGATTCAGATACAGAGGTTACAGATGCTACAACCGATAATATCGGCGTAGTAACCGGAACCACATTTTCACATTTCTGGCCGATAATTGAGTTTGACAGAGAAGTATTCAAAGAGGGAATTGATTTCGCGAGCCCCGCCCTTTTCCCATCCACTGTTATTAATGCTGCCTCTTCCATGGTTTCTATACGGTTTAATATTCAGGGGCTTAATGCTACTATAAGCACAGGGTATACCTCAGGGCTTGAAGCTTTAAACTATAGTATCGATGCGATTAACGCTGGTAATGCAGAAAGAGTATTTGCCGCGGGAGTTGATTCTCTGACTTTTTCGTTATTTTTCGGGTTTCATAAATTAGGGTATATGGCAGGTATTAAAGGGGAACCTTTGAGCTGTCCTTTTGACTCCCGAAGAAACGGGCCGGTTTTAGGCGAAGCCGCAGGGGTTTTGTGCATAGAAGATATGAAAGCGGCTAAAAAAAGAGGAGTTCCCATAGTTGCCAGGATAAGAGGTGTTACGCGTTATTTCGACGGTTACAGGATTGGCAAAATTCATCCTCACGGTTTAGGTATAAGTAATGCCATAAAAAAAGCGCTGGATGAAGCAGATATCCTTCCCGAGGATATAGATTATATTTCAAGCTGTGCCAACTCATCGCAGGACCTGGATAGAATAGAGTCTGCTGTGTTAAAGGAGATATTCGGAAAAAGAATAAAGAACATTCCCGTAAGTTCTATAAAGTCAATGATTGGAGAGACATTTTCTCCTTCGGGGATTCTTCAGGTTATCTCCTGTATAGGGGCGATGAATCATAGTATAATTCCTCCCACAATAAATTACAAAGAGCCGGACCCCGAATGTGATATTGACTGTGTTCCCAATAAGGCGCAGAAAAAAGACGTAAGGATTGCATTGGTTACTTCTTTTGGCCCTGGCGGGTATAACAGTGCCTGCATTCTGGAAAAAGCTTAATATCGGACGTCCGACGTCCGGTATTCTAATTCTTTCCAATTAATAATTTTTTCCAAGAAATATTCAACTCTCTTAATTCTTTTGGTATAATACTTATAATGAAGGAGTTAAAAAAAAGAGTCGTCGTAGTTACAGGCGGTTCGCGGGGAATAGGCAGGGCGTGCTGCGCGGCTTTTGCCCGTGAAGGTGCCGATGTCGCCTTTACTTATAATAAAAGCGCAGAAAATGCCAATACACTTTTAAAAGAGCTAAAGAAGTACAATGTTAGGGCCAAAGCGATTAAGGCCGATGTGAGAGATTATAATGAGTGCCAGTCGGTCATCAAGAAGACATTGAATAGTTTCGGCAAAATAGATATATTGATTAATAATGCAGGGATAGTAAAAGATAAGGCTCTTTTTATGATGAAGCCTGATGAGTGGCATGATGTTGTTGATACTAACTTAAACGGTACATTTAATATGACAAGGGCCGTAATTACGTTATTCTTAAAACAAAAGAGCGGCTGTATTATAAATATGAGTTCAGTAAGCGGTATCGCGGGAATTGCCCGCCAGACGAATTACAGCGCTTCCAAAGCCGGCATTATCGGATTCTCCCGCTCGCTTGCGAAAGAAGTTGCTTCGTATAATATCCGCGTCAACGTGATATGTCCCGGATATATAGAAACGGATATGGTAAATTCCTTAAGCGGAGATATTAAGAAATCAATTAAAGAAAGTATTCCTGTAAAACGGCTGGGCAGAGCGGATGAAGTGGCGCAGTTATGTGTTTTCTTAGCTATGGATAAGTCTTCATATATTACAGGCGAGGCAATAAGAATAGACGGCGGTTTGGCCGCCTAAGGTTTTTAAAAGAGGAGAGGAAGATGGCTAAGAAAAAGGTTGATTTTGATAAAGTTAAAAAGGATGTAAAGAAGACTATTTCCCAGATTACAGAAGTTTCTGAAGAGGAGTTAAAAGAAGACGCTGATTTTACAAATGAGCTCGGTATTGACAGTATGATGGCGCTTGAGATGGTAGCGGCGATAGAGAAAAAATATAAGATTGTTATACCCGAAGAAGACATACCGAATATCCGCTCGCTCAAGAATATTTACAGTATTTTAGAAAAAAACTTAAAGAAATAATATGGATAATTGGAATATAGAGAAAATCAAAGAAATTCTTCCCCAGCGGCCGCCTTTTTTGTTTGTCGACAGAGTCTTGGAGATAGATACAAATGAGAGCAAGATTACCTGTCTTAAAAATGTTACCATTAATGATTATTTCTTCAAAGGCCATTTTCCTGACAGGCCGATAATGCCCGGCGTTATTATGATAGAGGCGTTGGCGCAGGCAAGTATAATTTTGTTTGCTTCGCTTAAGCCCGAAATCGCCGCCAAACACCCCGATTATCTTTTCGGCAAGATAGAAGCAAAGTTTTCAAGAATAGTTACTCCCGGAGATAAGCTTATACTAGAGGTTACCAAAGGAAAGATCCTAAACAGCGGCGGGATTGTAAACGCTCAGGCATTAGTAGATAATGAAGTGGCAGTATCCGCGCGGATAACTTTTGGAGTTAAACAGAGGTAATTCTATCCATTTTTGTTGTATCTGCGGTGTAAGTAGGGGGGCGTATTCTTTTTTTATGAGAAAAGTGGCGGTTACAGGGTTGGGAGTTGTTTCATCTATTGGTATAGGTAAAGATGAATTCTGGAATAATCTAATAAAAGGAAAATCAGGAGTAGACAAGGTAAATTTGTTTGATACCTCGAAGTTCAAACGTCACTATGCCGGCCAGATAAAAAACTTTAATCCTGCCCCGTTTATTAATCCTGAGATAGTTGAATTCTTAGGCAGAGCTTCCCAGTTCTCGATCTCTGCCGCGAAACTCGCCTTAGATGATGCTAATATAAAAGAAAAAGAGATTAAAGGTAAAGAAGTCCCGGTTATAATAGGTACTACTATGGCGGAGGCGAACTCTCTGGATATTTCTTCAGGCCGTATCCTCAGGGACAAATTTGACAATATTACAAAAAGGCTATTATTGGATGCGTTTCCTGCTTCTATTCCCCGCAATATCGGGTATTTCTTTGGCACAAAAGGAGTAAACTTTCTGATTCCCAATGCCTGTTCGGCTGGAAATTACGCGATAAGCTACGGGTTTGATTTAGTCAAAAGGGGTAGATATGATTTGGTTATTGTCGGAGGCTCAGAAGCGCTTTCGCGTGTGGCTTTTCAGGGTTTTCAGAGGCTTTATGCAATGGCTCAGAGAATGTGCCGGCCTTTTGATAAAAACAGAAAGGGTATGATTTTAGGCGAAGGCTCAGGCATCTTGGTACTGGAATCTTTGGATAAAGCCTTAGACAGAAGCGCTTTTGTATATGCGGAGGTTTTAGGGTACGGCTTATCTTCGGATGCATATCATATGACCATACCAAAAAAAGAGGGTATAAAAAAATCAATAGAAAAGGCTCTTAAAAACAGCCGCTTGTCAATTGCTGATATAGATTATATTAGCGCCCACGGCACAGGCACAGTTCAAAATGATAAGGCGGAATCCGCGGCGATAAAGGAAGCTTTCGGAAAAAGATACAGAGAGATTCCTGTGAACTCAATAAAATCAATGCTGGGCCACTGTATGGGGGCGGCTTCTGCTATGGAGGCCATAAACTGCTGTATGGCGATAAAAGAGGGGATAATTCCCCCCACAATAAATTACAAAGAGCCGGACCCCGAATGTGATATTGACTGTGTTCCCAATAAGGCGCGTAAAGTAAACGTGAAAACCGCTTTAAACAACGGCTTTGCTTTCGGAGGCAATAACTGTTGTGTTGTCTTTGGAAAGACAGCTTAATTTTCCTAACCTTCTTAACCGCGTAGGTTAAATCAAAGCAGGCTAAGGTTAAGGGATAATTGAAAGAATGAGCGAAAACAGACAAATCATAAAGAAATACCAAACAGGGAATTTACTTGTTACAGGAGAGGTTTACCATATTATTAACAAAAGTATTGCAAAATTCAAAATATTTAATGACAGTTCGGACTTTTCGCGAATGATAAGAGCAATGCGTTATTATCAAAAAGAGAAAAGGCATGTTAGTTTCAGCGCGTTTGAGAAAATCGAAGATGGCAAGATATTTGTAAGTGAAAGTAAAAAACATGTAGAAATAATATCTTATTGTATTATGCCAACGCATATTCATTTGCTTCTTAAGCAATTAGAGGATAAAGGGATATCAATTTTTATGAATAATCTTTCCAATAGTTATTCTCGTTATTTTAATCTTAAACATAAAAGAAAAGGTCCTTTATGGGAAGGAAGGTTTAAAAGAGTTTTGATAGAAAGCGATGAGCAATTACTGCATTTGACCAAGTATATACATTTGAATCCGGCTACTGCCTATATTGTTAAAAATCCTTCTGATTGGGAGTATTCTTCTTATCAAGAATATTTATCGGCTGTTTCTACGAAGGATTGTATTTGTAAGTATAATGACATTCTTGATATTAACTCAAGTTCTTACAAGGAGTTTGTAGAAGATAGGATTTCCTATCAGAGAGAGTTGGCAAAAATAAAACATTTAATTCTTGAGTAACCGTTTTAACCTACGCGGTTAGAACGGTTCGGTTAGGATGGCTTAAAAAGGAGATTTTTGGAGTGATACAGGGAACTAAGAAAGAATGCCGAAAATGCGGGCTTCCTCAAGGTTATCCCGGGATTAAATTTAACAGGGAAGGTGTATGTAATTATTGTATCTATTTTTCTCTCTATAGAGAGCGAGAGAATATAATTAAAGAAAAATTGAAAAAAGAAATTTTAGAGCTTATAAATAGGGTAAAACGGAAAAAGTATAGGAATAGATATGATTGTATTGTTGCTTATAGCGGAGGCAAAGACAGTTCTTACCTTCTGTATTACCTTAAAGAGAAGTTTGGCTTAAGAATACTTGCACACGTTCTGGATAACGGGTTTGTTTCTTCTCAGGCATTTAAAAATATCAAAACTGTCACACATAATCTTGGTATTGATTGTGTAATTACTCGTCCTCCTATTCCTTTGTTGAAGAAAGTTTTTGTTTACGCTTTAACAGAAAGGATTCCTTATCCTAAAGAAATCTTAGCAATGATGAGCCAGGTATGTGCGGTATGTTTAGGAATGGTATTTGGGACCACATTGAATAACGCAATAGATAAGAAAATACCTCTTATGTTTGTGGGGTTTACACCAGGGCAGTATCCTGCTGTAAGCTTAGAAAATTTTCTTAAAGTCCGCTCTTGTATGTTCCTTTCTGATAAGGTATATAAAGATGACCCTTTGGATATTATAAAAATCATTGGTGATTCTGTAAGAGAAAGATTTGGTAAAAGGGTAGAAGAATTTTATTTTAAGAGTCAGTATATCTCTTCCGGTATGTTTGTTCCTAAGGTTCTTTTACCTTTTCATGCTCTTTTGGATTACAATGAAAAAGAAATCATTGAGACTATCTCAAAGATAGGTTGGGTAAGACCGCGTGATACTGATGCGTGTTCTACAAATTGTCTTATAAATACACTGGGTAACTTTGCATGTAAAAAGCAGTTGGGTTATCATCCTTATATAGGAGAATTAAGCCATATGGTTAGAGAAGGAAAAATGAGTGTAAAAGATATTAAGGAAGCAACAAAAATAGAAGTAAATTCACCAACATTCTTTTATTCTTTAGAAAAGCTCGGTCTTAAAAGGCGAAAGATAAGATGAGTAAAAATATTCATTATCCTGGTTCAGACATAAGAAACTTCAGAATGTCTGTAGAGACAGTTACGCGTTTATTGCAGGAAATCAACCCTAATTATTTTTTATCACCTTATTCATTAATACCTGTTATTTCCCAGATAATGGGTCTTAATACTCCCCTTATGGGGAGCGGCGATTCTATTTACTCTATTGTTTCCGTGATTTTTAAGATTCAAAGTCAAAAAAAATTATTCCAAAAGTTATTCTTTTTATCTCTTAAGGAAAAAAGGGCTATTGTGGATGAGATATATGAGATGATTGCCCCTTTTCTTTTAGATGAGGAAGATGATTATATTGAACTTGTAACAGAAGTTAAGTATAGAAAGGAGCTAAAAAACACAAATAATAAAGTAAAGACTTTTTTTAGGAGAATACTAAAAGAAAAGTTTGCTATTATAGCTCCTTTTGTAAATAGATTTCTTACACGGAGAGGAGATTTTGGATATATTGTACATTATGGTTATGAAGAGGATTTATATCGCGAATTTAATTTCTTACATAAATTGCCATCTTCTTATGCTGCCTCTTGGCGGAAAGGTTCCTATCCTGTAGTTAACGAAATTATAGTAAAAAATTTTCCTGCGCCAAGGGGAATGAAAAAGAAACATATTAAAGGATGGATAATTTTTATTACTAATTATACAAAAGAATTGCTGCTTGATAGTAGATTACGGAAAAGAAAAATACCTCAAGCAGTCCTTCTTGCTCAAAAGTTAGGGGCAAAACTTATAGGAATGGGGGGGCTGGTAGCTTCTTTTGCTCAAGGGGGGCATGAGCTTTCCCGTATGTTTCCTAAGGTAGGTTTTACTACAGGTCATGCTTATACCATTGGTAATATAATTGAGATTGCAAAAAATATATCAAATCACATAGAGCTTAATATAAAAAAATCTACAGTTGCTGTAGTGGGTGCTGCGGGTTCTATTGGTTCAGGATGTGCAAAACTTCTTGCAGAAAGCCACCCTAAGAGAATTATTTTACTTGACTTAAGCACATTCAATGCGCAGACAAAGTTAAATGAACTAACTGATTATATCAAGAAAATAAGTGGTGATATAGAAGTAACGGTTTCCTTTAGTTTTTCTGATTTGAAAAAAGCCGATTTAATAATAGTCGCTACCAACTCGCCTACATCAATAATAGAAGCAAAATATTTGAAAAGAGGGGCAGTAATTATAGATGATTCTTTTCCCAAAAATATTTCGGAGAATGTATTAAAGAAGCGCAAAGATATAATTATCCTTGAGGGAGGGATTATGAAATTGCCTCTATCTATAGATATTTCCTGGGCGAGAAATATGCCCGATTTAATGGATGTTCCGGTAACAAGAGTGGCTAGTTGTAAAGAGACATATGGATGTCTTGCAGAGGCTTTAGTTCTTTCTCTTTATCAGCAGAGGAAAAATTATGGTTTAGGATATGCAGATGTGAACTTAGCAAAGGATATACTTACAAAGGCTAAGAGAATAGGTTTTTCTTTAGCCCCTTTACAGTGTTTTGATGAGGCAGTGGAAGAGGAAAGGATTAAGAGAGTCAGACAAATAGTTAAGAGGAGACAAAAATGAAGCCAGATGATTTATTAAAATTAATTAAAAACCGGCGGACAATAAGAAAATATCAGAATAAACCAATACCTATAAAAATAATTAATAAGATTATTGAAGCAGGAAGATGGTCTTCATCTATCCATGGTTTTCAGCCGTGGAGGTTTTTAGTGATAAGAAATGATAATCTGATTGAGAAAATTTCAAAAGTATTAATTAAAAAGTCAAAGAGGATAGGTGCAGGAACTAACATTTTACTTTCTTCGAGCGCAGAGACTATTGGAAAAGCTAAAGTAATAGTTGTTGTCTTTGACACAAAAGAGTTTGTAGATTTGGCAAATAGGTTTAGAAAATCATATGTTAAGGTAGCAAGAATAACCGGACTTTCCGCAATTTCTGCTTCTATTCAAAATATGATATTGGTGGCTGAAAGTTTAGAAATTGGTTCTTGTTGGTTGGATATGCCTTTGTTCTGTGAGAAACAGATAAATAAATTATTAGGAG
>MVCW01000025.1 GCA_002049895.1 Candidatus Omnitrophica bacterium 4484_171
GTATATTCAAAAATTTGATGATATTGGCGAAGTGTTTATTCTTTAAGTGCCGGTTTTCTTGTATAAGGGCATCGCGTCTTTGATACGATTCCTTCTGATTTCTTGAGACAAGGAAGATATTCCTGATTCTCTGTTTCAGGATAAGGATATCTTCAATGGTTGTTCCTTGATACCGGGCAAGCAAATCTTCAATAATTCGGCATTCTTTAAATGTCCAGCGTTCTATATTCTTTAACCGCCATAAATGTCTTTTTATGTGAAGTTCTTAGACAGGCAGAAAAGTCAATCCCCTGAAACCGTAGCTATACCTATCTTCTCTACACCTATGCGCTTACAAATATCCCATATATCAATAACCGCCCCGAGGCTGGAATCTTTGTCAGCTTTTATGAAAATAGACTTTAACCTTAGCTTTTTAAGATATCTCTCAAGTTCTTTTGAGGTTAAGACTTTGCCTCTACACAATCTATTAAAGGAGTTATTTCAATCTCCTTAAGGCCCGATTCAGTATTTATCCTGCGCTTGAATCTCATGCCTTTTGGTTTTCTAACACAATCTCTAAAAGTTCTGTTGAGGCTTTTTCTGCCTCAAGAATATACATATTAACTTTATACACAAAATAATTATAAGCAAGATAACTTACGATAGCAATACATAACCCCGCCACAGTAGTAAGCAAAGCTTCCCATATACCTCCGGCGATATCTGAAGGATTTACCATGCCCGCGCTTTGCGCTTTCTGTTCTATAACATAGAAACTTTTAACCAAACCCATTACAGTGCCTAAAAGTCCTATTAAGGGGGAAATATGTGCTAAAGTACTTAAGAAGCTTAAATTTTTCTCTAATTTTGGTATTTCATATAAAGACTTATTTTCCATAGCCTCTCTTATCGCTTCTTTAGGTTCGCTATACCGGCAAATCCCTTCCCCAACAATGTTAGTTATATAATAAGGATTGTCCCCGCATATTTTCAGAGCTTCTTTTATCTTTCCTTTTTTAATGTATTTAAATATTCCCTGCATTAAACGCAAAGTATTGAACCTATTAAGATTCAGAAAAAATATAAATCTTTCAATAATAATAGCCAAGGAAACCACAGAACACCCCAAAAGAACCCAAATAAGCCATCCCCCTCTGGATATAAATATAATACTTTTTTGTATTAGATGAAACATTCTATCCTCCTTATGTTAACCCAAAAACACATTCTAAAACAAGATTAAAGTAATTTTCAACAATGACTCTGTAAACTATTGTTACCGCCTGTATTCAAATTATTATACCATAAATAGGCGTTGCAGCGTAACTGAAGGCGCAATCTTGTCATCTTCTTCTTCCAGCGGCTTTAGTGTTATACGGAGCCATATCCTTATTTTTATTTCTCTAATACTCATCTTTTTACTTCTAATACTTTAAACTTTTTAAACTCCCTCTCCTATACTTATCTACTTTCCAAATGGAATATCACGGCTCTGGGGGAGGTGGTGGTGGGCACGGCGGACCAAAATAAGTACATGTACATGTTGCAGTCCATTCATCATCATAGGTAACATCAAATGTATCATGGAAAGAATAAGAAACACAGTTTATATTATGAACAGGAGCACATTCATCACAAGGGCCAACTGTCGCTGGTAAACATCCGGGCACGCAATTTCCGCTTATTTCACAATCTTCTACCTTGCTCCATGGGCACAAATCTGATGTTGTGCAACTACAACTACAGCTGCTATCGCAAGCAGGGACACAGGCACAAGTGCAAAACAGTCCCAAAACGTCACAACTTTCTTCTTCGTATTGATATCCTTCCTCCTTGCATACCCCGCTCTTAAAACTGGAATAATTGTTGTAACAACCGGGGCCTGTATAAGGTCCTCCCGGCCATTCCTTCTGCCCGCCGGGACAAAAACCTTGATGCAAATCATTCCATTCATCTTTGCAATCTTCAATCGCTCCGCATCTTCTATTTATTTTATATTTTGTTTTTTTAACTATACAGCTGCAATTGCCAGGAGAAGACGCGGAATATACATTTCCTGAAAATAAAAAAGAAACAGCTGCCAAAAAACACAAAATTTCAAAATTTAACCCCATTTGTCCTTCTCCTCTTTTATTAGATATCTCTTTCTTTCAGATTAGGATTGTTAAAAGTCTGATTCCCAAAAAAATTTTAAAGATATACTTGCTCATTAATATTATTTTATGTTGTTAAGACCTTTCAGGTTTTCTATCTCTTCCTGCTGAGCCTTAACCACTGCCAAAATAAAGCCTAGGTAATCAGGTATATTAATTAACTTTTTGGCGGAATTAACTATTTCGGAAGGGGCATCTTCCGCTATCACACCTATGTGAGTATTTTTACGCCCTTTAAATTTGTAATATACTATATCGATTCCCTTAAGTTTATCAATCAAACTTTGATAATCCATTTCTTTAAAAGGACGAATATCTTCTTTAAAATCACGGCTGCTGCCTGAACATATTGAACCCAGAGCATGTATATCTCCTTCAACCTCTAAATCCGTATTAGCATTAATATCAGGAAAGGCGCAAGAACCGCCCGGCCAACAGTGCTGGGAAGGATCGTAGTAAGTATCTCCTATCGCCATTCTCTTTGTCCTTAATTCACCATACACCCCAAAAGGCGAAGGATAATAAGTAGTAATAGTTAATGTCTCTGTGCTTTGGGAAAAACAAGGCAAAAGAAAACCTCCCCATAGCCCTATCGTTAGGACTAAAATCAAACTCAACCCTTTAGCTTTTTTAAACATCAAACACCTCCTATCCTTTCTACCCGTATTGTCAATTCTGTCTTTAAATTCCAAATAACAAATTACGAATGTTTACCGAGCATCAAGCTCTTCAAGTTTTTTTCTGGCAACCTTTGATTCTTCTCTCCCTATAGCTATTATTTTATGATACATATCCTTCGCTTTAACGATATTATTCTGCCGTTCGTATATTCTCGCCATACGAAAATAAGCCTTAACCTTATCTTGCGCAACGTTAGAATTATAAACGACTTTAGAATATTCTTCAATAGCTTCTTTTGGTTTGTTTAACCTCTCAAGGCAAAATCCGAGCATAAACCGTACGCGTGAAGAACCGGCATCTTCCTTAATAAGTTCTTTAAGAGCAGCTTCTGCTTCTTTATATTTCTTCATGTCTTTCAATAAAGACGCGTATCTAAACAAAGCATGCTTGGATATCTGATCGTTTCCTTTAATAATGTGTTTGTAAATAGTCAGGGCTCTTTCTTCTTTATTCTCATTAACAAATATCTCGGCGATGTAAAATTGTGCTTCTCTCGAAAGAGCATCGCCGCCCTTTGCTAAATCGCTAAAATAACGGCGCGCTTTGTCCAAATCGTTGTTACTGAAATACAAAACCCCCAGAGAAAACCTGGCTTCACGAGCCGCATCAGTACTATTATAATTATCGATAACAATTTGATAAAAATGCTCCGCCTTAGAATAATCACTCTGGGCCTGAAAAATCTTACCCATATAAAGATAAACAAAAGCTGCCATTTTAGACTCAGGGAATAACCTAAAAAACCTTCTTACTTCATCACGTGCCTTGTTAAAATAATAAAGCTGGTAATATAATTGAATTCTCTCTATACACGCAAGTTCCTTGAGTTCTTTATCTGTACTGTTTATAACTTCATTAAGGTAACTTAAAGCATTCTGGTAATCTTTAGAGGCAATGAGACACTTACTGTATAAATAACGGGCTCTTGAGACTAATGCATGGTGCGGATAATTTCTAATAAAACGGGAGAATTCAATTTCAGCTTTATCGAATTTCTCCTCAAGCATATAAGATGTACCTATGTAATATATGGCTTCCGGCAAAAGGTGTGACGAAGGAAATTTATCCACAATAGTAAGAAAATTAACACGTGCGATATCGGGTTTTTTCTTATCCAGCATAATTGTGCCTATCTGAAAGTATATATAATCAGCATACATATTATCCGGATACTCATCAAGAACCTTCTTATACTGAGCTAATGATTTATCAAGGTCACCTGTTTCTTTATAAGAATCAGCTATCTGCATTTGAGAGCTTATCTCTATCACAATATCGTCTGTGCTTCTTATAGTATTTTTAAACGCTTTAATTGCCTTGTTAAAATCGCCGGATTTGATATAACACCACCCTAAGCCATAATAAGCATCGTCAACAATTTTCTTATTAAAAGACTCCTTTGTGCTGTCTATTATCTTTTTGTATAAATAAAGTGCGTCTCTCAAACGCCCCATGCGGTATAACAACTCTGCCTTATGCAGGAACGCTAAAGCATAGAGTTTGCTATCAGGAAATAATTCCAGAAAGTTGTTCAATTTATTCAAACTTAACGGATAGTCTCCCATATTAAAATAATACATCCCTTCAGAAAACAGTCTGTATTCCCTGGACTGTATCTTTGAGAAGTCCAGTTTAGCTTTATCCAATTTCCCTTCGGATAGAAAAGACATTCCCCTGTTTTGATAAATTGAATCTTTCAATCTGTTGTCTACAGATATATCTAAGGCTTTGCTATACCATTTTATAGCCTTATCGTAACTATCTTTATAATAACAGCTTTCTGCTCTATAGAAATAAGCTCTATCTTTAAATCTGCCTCCTGGCCTATTCTTTAAATAACCATAGGCCACAAGATCTAAATTCTTATAATCCTTTTCTTTATAATACAGCTCCATAATTTCCAAATAGGCATTATCTAATATCTCATCGTCAGAGGCATTATTAATAATTTCCTTTAGCGTTGCTATCGCAAGAATGGCATTATTCTCTCTAATGTATATTTGAGAAATAAGATATTTAACATTCCATAAGAAATATGAGTCGGGATAGTTTTTGGCTACTACTGATGCATATTCAAAAGCACTGTTGTAATTTCCCAGAATATAATATGTTTTGGCAAGCCAATAGTAAGCCTCGTCGTATACATTCCTGGCTTTCTCATCAGTTATGACTTTGTCTATAAGCGATATGGCTTTTGAATAATCTCCCCTGAAGTATAGTGACTTAGCCAGATAGAGTTTTGCCATATAAAGCTTCCGGGAATCAGGATACGCATCTATAAAATTACTGAACATCGCTGTGCTGTCTTTATATAACCCTTTAGAAAAAACCTCTACCGCCTTGTAAAACTCATCATCTTCTTTATCAAGGGCGTAAACATAAAAAAATAAGCTTGAGTATATAATTATAGATATTATTGTAATCTTCTTTAGCATATTAACATTAAGATTTTCTTAGTTTTTCCTTAAGGAATACCCCCGTATGGGAATGTTTATTTTTAATTACTTCCTCAGGAGACCCGTACGCAACGAGTCTTCCCCCATTATCTCCTCCGCCAGGGCCTAAATCAATAAGATAATCCGCGCATTTTATAACATCAAGATTGTGTTCTATGACCAGGACAGTATTGCCTTTATCAACCAATCTCTGAAGGCACAAAAGAAGTTTCTTAATATCATCGAAGTGCAAACCTGTTGTCGGCTCATCAAGTATATAGAGAGTCTTGCCGGTTGAGCGCTTCCTCAATTGAGAAGCAAGCTTTATCCTTTGAGCCTCTCCCCCGGAAAGAGTAGTCGCAGCCTGTCCTAAAGTTATATAACCAAGTCCCACATCTTTAAGTGTCTGTAAAATATTGCTTATGCGGGGAAAATTCTCAAAAAGCCTAAAAGCATTATCAACATTCATGTCCAGAATATCAGAAATAGACGCTCCCTTGAACTTTATTTCTAACGTCTGGTCATTAAACCTCCTGCCCTTGCATACCTCACAAGGAACATATACATCGGGTAGAAAATGCATTTCAATTCTGTTTTGGCCTTCTCCGTGACAAGCTTCGCACCGGCCGCCCTTGACGTTAAAGCTAAAACGAGATGGTTTATAGCCGCGGGCCCTTGCGTCCGGCAATCTGCTGAAAATATCTCTTATGTAAGTAAAAACTCCTGTATAAGTAGAGGGATTGGAGCGCGGAGTCCTTCCAATGGGAGATTGGTCCACAATAATAACTTTATCTATAAATTTTATCCCCAATATATTTTTATGTTTACCCGCTTTATCTTTGGATTTATATAGTTTACCGGCTAATGCTTTATATAAGATATCATTAACTAATGTTGATTTACCAGACCCTGAAACCCCTGTTACACACACGAATACGCCCAAAGGTATCTTAACGTCGATATCTTTCAGGTTGTGCTCGGCTGCTGCCTTGATAGTAATACAATTATTATTGCGGTAAGGGCGGCGTTTGCCGGGAAGCGCGATTTTTTCTTTCCCCGCAAGATATTTGCCGGTAATGGAAGATGTATGCTCTATGCCCTCCAGCTTCCCATTATACACAATCCTTCCGCCGTAATCCCCCGCACCGGGGCCTAAATCCACAATCCAATCGCTGCTTTTTATCACCCCTTCGTCATGCTCAACCACAATAACTGTGTTTGATAAGTCACGCAAAGCCATGAGTGTATTTATAAGTTTCTTATCGTCATAAGGGTGAAGACCTATCGTAGGTTCATCAAGAATATAAATCACGCCGCTTAACGAAGATCCAGCCTGAGTTGCAAGACGAATACGCTGAGCTTCCCCTCCTGAAAGAGTAGAGCTTAATCTGTCTAATGTCAAATAAGAAATACCTACATCGATACAAAAAGACAGGCGGTTTTTAATTTCCTTCAGGATATGATGCGCTATTTTTTCTTCACTGGCATTAAGCGAAAGGCTGCTAAAAAAGCTAAAAGCATCCTTTATACTCATCATTACCACATCTCTTATAGATTTGCCGCGAATGTAAACGGAAAGGCTTTCTTTCCTTAACCGCGAGCCTGAGCAGACAGGGCATGAAAGCTTAGACATAAACCTTGTTATTTCCTCCTTAACATAGGCACTGTCTGTAGTTTTAAAAATGCGCATAAGATGAGGGATTACACCCTCAAAAGGCTTAGACCACACCCACACATCTTTACTGCCAAAAAGCAAAGCATCTTTTATCTTTTTTGGAAGTTTTCTAAAGGGGGTATCAAGGCTGAATCCTGCTTCTTCGGAGAATTCTCTTAGAAGACTTCTGTAATAGAGGATATACCCCCTGCTTCCTCTACGCCAGGGCTCAATCGCCCCTTCCCTTAAAGTTCTATTCTTATCGGGGATCACCAAATCAGGATCAAATTCAAGCTTAGTTCCCAAACCATTACAGGCAGGGCATGCTCCGTAAGGAGAATTAAAACTAAATATCCTCGGTTCAAGCTCCTCCAATGATATACCACACACGGGACAGCTTAATTTCGTGTTAAATAGAATATCTTTATCCTCATCAACAATATTTACGATGATAACCCCTCCTGAATAACGCAAAGCAGTCTCTATAGAATCGGAAACTCTTTTCGCTGCAAGTTCCGACACAACAATCCTGTCAACTAACACTTCGATATTATGTATATGATACTTACTAAGCCTAATATCCTCATCCAAATCATAAATTTTGCCATCGGCCCGAACGCGGCTAAAGCCGTCTTTTAATAATCGTCTCATAAGAGAAATATATTCTCCCTTCTTGCCGCTCACAACAGGAGAAAGTATATAAATCTTTTTTCTTAAAAATTTCTTAAGGACCTCTTTTATAATCTCCTGAGATGTCATCTTTGTTATACGCCGCCCGCACTTATGGCAATGCGGCACGCCAATACGCGCAAAAAGAAGCCTTAAATAATCATAAATTTCAGTCTGCGTTGCTACGATAGAACGCGGGGAACCTCCGGCAGTGCGCTGTTCAATGGCAATAGCGGGCGATAAACCTTCAATATACTCTACGTTAGGTTTCTTTAACTGTTCTAAGAACTGACGGGCGTAACTTGATAAACTTTCTACATAGCGGCGCTGCCCCTCAGCATAAATCGTATCAAAGGCAAGGGATGACTTTCCTGATCCCGATACCCCTGTAACAACAATCAGTTTATCCCTAGGCAGTTTCAGGGTAACATTCTTTAAATTGTGTTCGGCCGCGCCTTTAATATAAATCCCGTTAGAAAATTTGGATGGGCCGTTAACCCTGCGCTTCTTGCTAAAAGATGCGCTTCTATGCCGCGGCAGGCTATAAGGCGTTTTTCTAACGGGATAAAGATATTCCATGATTAACCGCCCACTAAAAGAGTATCGGTAAATCTCTTTAAAGTATTCTTTGCCGAAAGGATGGTTATTGCGCTGGTTTTGGGATTTGTTTTTGAAGGAACATTCTCCAGAGTAATAGAAAGTCTGCCCTTATCGGAAACTACTTCAATATGATGAGTATTTCTTTTAATATGTGGATTTACTTTTATAATAACTTCTATATTATTGAAACGTGACGCTAAAAATAACGTAGCAGCTACATTGATATTCTTAGGAAAACGCTCAACAGCGTCTTTTATCCTGCCCTTAAAAATTACCTTCTCTTTTTTTATTCTGGAAACATCTATATTATTTTGCTCAAGAAATTTTATGCCATTTAACGAAGAAGGCGGTTTGGATGTAATAAGTTTAAGCGACTTTATATTACTTAAAGATAAAGAACTTATGCCGTCTATACCGCATATCGCCCCTGAAGGAACAATAACTTTTTTAAAAGAACATATCTTCTTCAAAATCCCCGGATATTTTACAAAAACCCCCGTGCTTATAATAAAAATAATCTTGCCTTTATTGCATGCTTTGTATATTAAATCTTTGGCACAAAACACAGAAGCAGATTCGATTATAAAATCTGAATAAGAGATAAGTCTATTTAGTCCCAGTATATCAGGCCTGCTTTTGAGTTTCTCTGCGAGGCTAAGCGCTTTATCGGGAACAATATCATAAAGGCCTTTTAGCGTAAAATAACTCTCTAATTGTTCTTCTATAAATTCAGCAAGCTGCGTTCCTATCGCTCCGCAGCCTGCAATTCCCACATTCAACTTTCTGTTTAATGTTTTCATCTTAATAACATATTATCAATCAAGCGTGTTTTCCCTATATAGACCGCAAGAGCTGCTAAAACTTTCCCTTTTATTTTCTTTACTTCTTCCAGTGTCCCGGGATTCACTATATTTATATAATCTATGCGCGCATAAGGAGCCTGATTCCTTATTAATTTCTTCATATTAGCAACAACAGTAGCTGAAGAACATATACCGCCCTTTACCATTTTAGACGCAAGCATCAGAGAATTATAAAGGCAAAGCGCATCTTTTCTTTCTTTAATGCTAAGGTATTTGTTCCTCGAACTCATTGCTAAACCGTCTTTTTCCCGGACAATAGGCATAACTTTTACCTTTAAAGAGAAATTCAAATCCTTCACCATCCTCTTTATAATCTGAGCCTGCTGATAATCCTTCTGTCCAAAATAAGCAATATCGGGCTGTACAATATTAAAAAGCTTTGCCACGACGGTACACACTCCCCTAAAATGCCCGGGGCGCGATTTTCCGCAAAGATAGCGGCTTAAAGAAATCTCCTCTACATAAACTGAGAAATCTCTGTCATACATCCCGCTGATTGAAGGGTAAAAAATTAAATCCACCCCTTCAGCTTCTAAGAGCATTTCATCTTTCTTAAAATTGCGGGGATAGCTCCTGAAATCTTCTCTGGGCCCAAACTGAATAGGATTTACAAAAATACTAACAGTGACAAAACCGCACTCCTTTCTTGCTGCTTTAACCAAAGAAAGATGCCCTTTATGGAGAGCTCCCATAGTAGGCACAAATCCTATCCTCTTTGATTTCTTTCTTGCTTTTCCTGCAGCCGTTCTTATTGTATTTATACTCCGTGATACAATCATTTCCTAATATCTTACAGCTAAATACATCCTTGGCAAGATTTAAAGAATATTTATTGCAAAGAGGTTATCTTATACTATTACTTCATCTCGGGTAAATTCATTATAAAAACACGACAGCTCTTTAATCCAGGTTCTATTTCTAAAAGAGGCTTTAATACGAATTTACGTTCGAACATTCTAGGATGAGGAACTTTCAAATCCGGGCTATCTATTGTTTCGCTGCCATAAAGAAGAATATCCAAATCAATAGTACGCGGGCCGAAACGCACCAAACGTTTTCTGCCGAGCTTATCTTCGATAGAATGTAAAACATTCAGTAAACCGCCAACGGATAAAGTTGTATTTATCCTGATAACGCCGTTTAAATATTTACCCTGAGGCGGCCCGCCTTGCGGCTCGGTTTCTATAAGGGTTGATACTTTCTCTACTTTAATTCCTTTCTCTGTTTTTAAATAAGAAACTGCTCTCCTTATATTCTTTTCTCTATCACCCAGGTTAGAACCTACGCCTATAAACGCCGTTACCATAATACGCTTCGCTTCATTTGACAATTGCAAAATGCAAAATTCGGTTCTTTCTTATTTTTTGTGAGATTGAAAGAACCTGATTGCAACGATTAAGGCTCGATTACGCGGATATATTAATAAAAAGACAATCTCTGTAATCTTTTAATAATCTGTGTAATCAAGGGCCATTATTAAACATATCCTAACAAGTTGCTAACCATCAAGTTATAAGGATTTGTTCACATTAATTACGAATGGCCCTAAAATTAGCATCCTATCATTTTAGAATGTGTTGATAAATCTGAATCAAACAGCCAATCTATCAGAAAAGCGTAAGCGCTTTCTTAAGCTGCCGTTCATCCACCGTAAGGGCGAACCGGACAAACCCTTCTCCATATTTACCAAATCCCACACCCGGCGTAACAACAATGCCTCTATTCAGAAGATACTGTGCAAAATCATAAGAAGAACGATGTGCTTCTGGTATCCTTGTCCATACATAAAAAGTACTATCTGCATAAACATCAGAAAAACCTTTGCCTTTAATTCCCTCCACAAACGTATCTCTTCTTCTGCGCAATATGCTTCTTAAACTATTTGTATATCTATCGCCTTTCTTTAACGCTGTTACTCCTGTTTCCTGTACCGCCCCGAATATACCTGAATCGATATTTGTTTTCACTTTAAACAAACCTTTGACTAAGTTCTTGCCTCCGCATGCCCATCCGAGGCGAAACCCCGTCATGCAATATGTCTTTGAAAAAGAATGAAATTCTATTGCTACCTCCTTTGCTCCTTTTATCTCCAGTATACTGCGCGGTTTTTTATCAAAATATATTTCTGAATAAGCATTATCATAAGCAAGGATAATCCCGTAATGCGAACAAAATTTAACCACCCTTTTTAAGAAATCATTTGGCGCAAGTACAGTAGTAGGATTATTAGGATAATTAAGATATAAAAGCTTAGTCTTATTCCTTAAGGTTTTTGGTATTCTATCCAGGTCAACAAGAAACCGATTATTCTCTAAAAGCGGAGCTTCGTAAACTTTAGCCGAAGCAAGTATTGCCGCGGCTCTGTAACCGGGATACCCCGGAGAAGGAACAATAACATAATCTCC
>MVCW01000026.1 GCA_002049895.1 Candidatus Omnitrophica bacterium 4484_171
AGGATATCATTAAGTATCGGCCTTATAGGCGTAACCATTTCTTTTGTAATCGGCATTATTGTGGGGGGCATTTCAGGGTATTTCGGAGGATGGGCCGATAACATTACTATGCGTATAGTAGAAATGATGATGATGGTCCCCGGGTTTTATCTTATGCTTGCTCTTCGCGCGTCTTTCCCCCCTGATTTTAGTTCCGCGCAGGTTTATTTTCTTATTGTAGTTATTCTTTCTTTTATCGGATGGGCATCGATTGCGAGAGTCATAAGAGGGATGGCTTTGTCTTTGAAGGAACGGGAGTTTGTTTTAGCCGCAAAAGCAATAGGGTTGAGCAACTTTAAAATAATTATGCGCCACATACTCCCTCATACTTTCTCTTATGCTGTAGTAGCTGTGTTTCTAAGCATACCCGGATACATAATCGGCGAGGCTGCATTGAGCCTTTTGGGCCTTGGGATACAGGAGCCTCAGGCTAGCTGGGGGAATATGCTTGCTTTAGCTCAGGGTATAGTGAATATTAAGCTTTATCCCTGGGTACTTACCCCTGGCGTTATAATCGTTATTACAACAAGCTGTTTTAATATTATAGGAGAAGCATTAAGAGACGTGCTTGATCCTAAGAGAAAGGTGTTTCAATAACTTACAATATTATGAAACCTTTGTTAAGCGTTAATAATTTAAGTGTTGCATACGCAGGCGGGAGGATAAAAGAAGCGCTTAAGAATGCGAGTTTCAAGCTGTATAAAGGCGAAATCCTGGGGATTGTCGGAGAATCAGGAAGCGGGAAAACCACTCTTGCCTCGTCTATACTTAATATTCTTCCTTCTGGCACAAGAAAAGAAGGAGAAGTTATCTTCGAAGGAAGGAATATATTGAAGATGAACGATAAAGAGCTGCGTAATATAAGGGGTAACAGAATAAGCATTGTTTTCCAGGAACCCGCGGCAAGTTTTAATCCTGTTTTAACCGTCGGCTATCATTTTCTTGAATTTATGGGTAAAAACTCCGCGATGAATAAAAGAGAAAATAAAGGCAGGATTATAGAGGATTTATTAAGAAAATCCGGTATCTATGATACTAAACGTGTATTAAAAAGTTACCCTCACGAGTTGAGCGGCGGCCAGCTTCAGAGGGCAATGATCGCCCTTGCTATATCGAGCAATCCCGATATCTTGATAGCCGATGAGCCAACGAGTTCTTTGGACGTTACAGTAGAGAGCCAAATTGTGAATCTTCTGTTGGAGCTTCGCAAAGAATTAGGCTTTACCATATTATTTATCACCCATAACCTCGGTTTGGTAAAAGTGTTGTGTAATAGAGTGGCATTCTTGTATAGAGGCGAGGTTAAGGAGATAACAGATACTAAGTCGTTATTTTTGCGCCCTAAACATGAAAGCACAAAAGTATTTATAAACGATTATCTTCGTTTAGTCTCTTAACTGTCCAATGTGCACCCCCCGGGGTGTGCGTTGGTATATTGAGCGGACATAATGAATATTGTTGAGACAAAAGGTTTAAAGAAATATTTTAAAAGAAAGAAACAGCTTATTAAAGCTGTAGACGGAGTGGATATCTTTATTAAAAAAAAGCAGGTTACGGCTTTGGTTGGAGAGTCAGGATGCGGCAAAACTACCCTGGCGAAGACTCTCCTTGGTTTTTATAATGCTGACGGCGGCAGAATTATTTTGGAGGATAAAGATATAACAAGAATAAGGGAGAATTACTCTTTTGTCAGAGAAAGAATCCAGATTGTTTTCCAGAATCCTTCTTTAAGCATTGATCCCCGGTATACGGTGTTTAGGACGCTTCTTGAGACGTTGAGAGTGTTTAAGAAAGTGAGTATAGAAATGGCGAAAGGCACAATCATTGATTTTCTTAACAAGGCAGGATTAGACGAAACCTGCCTTTATTTATATCCTCACCAGTTGAGCGGCGGCCAGGCGCAGAGAGTTTCAATAGCCCGCGCGTTAATAAATAATCCAAGAGTTGTTATTCTCGATGAGCCTACTTCTAACTTAGATGTTTCTACAACAGTAAAAATCATAGATTTACTCGCGGAGCTTAAAGACAAAGAATCTTTAAGCTACTTTTTTATTTCTCATAACCTAAAACTTATTGCTAAGGTCGCCGACTATATATTTGTTATGTATTATGGTAAAATAGTTGAATGCGGGCCAAAAGATATATTATATCGTAACCCCCTTCATCCTTATACAAAATTACTCATTGAGGCGTCGGAATACAAATTAAAAAGTGCTTATATTCAAGGAAAGTCCAAAGAAGGGTGTGTATTCAGGGGGCGTTGTGCTATTGAGAAACCGCATTGTGAGGTTGAGCCTGAGGCAAAAGAAGTAGAACCTGGCCATTTTGTTTTCTGTCACTATATTTAATATAAGAAGGCGTATCTAATGCGAGATAGAAAAATATTGATACTGGGAGCGGGGTTAGCCGGATTATCTACAGCGTACTTTCTGGAAAAAAGGAAAATAACAGCGTCTGTATTTGAAAAAGAAGATTTTTACGGCGGGCTGTGCCGGTCTTACAAAATAGATGGTTTTACTTTTGATATAAGCGGTCATCTCCTGCATTTTAGGAATAAGCATTCTCTTAGTTTGATTAAGAGCGTATTGGGCAATAACTTAGAGAAACATAAAAGAAAAGCATACGTATATACTTTTAACAGAATTATTCCCTATCCTTTCCAGCTTAACTTTCACTATCTTCCCAAAGAGATTTTTCAGGAGTGCCTTTCGGGATTCGTAAAAGCGCGTAATACTGGCAATGGTATTAAGGGGGACAGTTTTATTGATTGGTCGTATTATAAGTTTGGCAGGGCAATTACCGATTATTTTATGGTACCTTATAACAGCAAATTCTGGAGATTCCCTTTGGATAAGATGCATTATAAGGGCATAGAAAAATTTATAGTTATTCCCGGACTTAGAGATGTTGAACGCAGTATATCCGGAAGAAACCACAAAAACTTTGGCTACAGCGCATATTTTTGGTATCCCAAAAAGGGAGGGATAGAGAAGCTGGTTGAAGGAGTGGCCCGTAATATAAGAAGCATTCATCTCAACCATGAAGCAAAAGAAGTTGATTTAAGAAAGAAAATAGTAAAATTTAGAAACGGGAAAGAGAAAGAGTTTGACATATTAGTTTCTACTCTTCCTTTGCCCGAATTAAGCAGGATATTAAAGGGATTGCCGCCTGGCTTAAAAAATGAATTTGATAAACTGAGGTGGCTTTCAATTGTTAATATAAACTTTTCCGTTGATAAAAATGTCTATCCCGGAACCCACTGGATTTATTTCCCCGATAAGGATATTCCTTTCTTCAGGGTTGGTTTTTTCCATAATTTTTCTTCTTCCTTAACTCCTCAGAACAAAGGCTCTATGTATGTTGAAGTTTCATATTCAGGCGGCAATACCCCGGTAAGCAATATCGTCACAAAGGTGAAAAATCATTTAAAAAAGACAGGCGTAATACAAAATGGAATAAAAATTATCCGTAAAAGTATAGATAATATAAAATATGCCTATCCTATTTATGATACAAATTACGGCAAGTCACGTTCGCGAATATTAAAATTCCTATCTAAGAATAATATAATTGCCTGCGGCCGTTTCGGAAGCTGGCAGTATATGTCTATGGAAGATGTTATTTTAGGGAGCAAGAAACTGGCAGCAAGAATATGAAGTTTATTTTTATAAGCCGTGAAGGGAAAGAAAACGCGGGAGCAAGATTGCGCGCTTATGGATGGGCCAAGGTATTGAGGGATAGATACAATTTAGATACTGAAGTTTTTTCTTTTGCAGATAACCTGGGAGGGGCAGCAGGAGTAAATGAAGGTAATTTTGGAGCATACGATAAACTGATAATAGCGGCAAGAAGTATTACAACGCTTATCAAATATAAAAATCCATGTTGTTTTATTATTAACCGCATTAATTATCATTCTTTTCCCGTGAGTATGATTTGTAAGCTTAAAAGAATTAATCTTATTCTTGATGTTGACGATTGGGAGGCTAAAGATTTAAGTAGAAATAGATCATTTTCTTTCTCAGAATATTTTATGAAATGGCTTGCTAAAAAAAGTATATTTTGCATTGGGGCAAGTAAATTTATGGTAGATTATCTTAAGAAATATAATAATAAAACTTATTATTTACCCACAGGGGCAGACCTTACTTGTTTTAGGGATTTTCCTTATTCCGATAACGAGAATAATAAAATAGTTTTGTCCTGGCACGGTACCATTAACAGAGAGGAGAACATAGCCGAGATTAAGTTATTGGCAGATGTTTTTTCTCTTCTTATGAAGCGTGGATTAGGAAGTTTAGTAGAACTTAGAATAAAAGGAGGAGGTTTCTTCTATAAAGATGTGGTTTCTATTTTAAAGAATATGAAAGTAGAATATATAACTATTTTCCCCTGGTCGAAATGGCAAGATATACCCCCGTACATTAAAAATATAGATATTGGTGTTGTGCCGCTTAAAGATTCAATATACAATATGGCGAAAAGTCCTACTAAGATTTTTGAATACATGGCGATGGGTAAACCGGTTGTGTCATCTTGTGTCGGGGAAGCAGAGAATATTATTAAAGACGGAGTTAACGGTATGCTTTGTAGAAATAAGGAGGAGTTTGTTGATAAATTGGAAGAACTTATAGAAAATAAGCAAAAAAGAGAAAAAATAGGGGAAAATGCTTATTTGAGCATAGAGCGTAATTATTCCATAGAAGTAGTTGTGGACAAATTATATAGTATATTGAGGGGAAATGGCTTGGTTTGATTTTAAGAAAAGAATCGGGGAAATAATAAAAAACAAAGATAAACTTATCGACCTTTCTCGCAATGAGTTTAAAGAAAAATATTCCGGATCGGTTTTGGGCGTTTTTTGGGCTATAATTGCTCCGGTAATTCTTGCTTTTAGCATAAAGATTGTATTTACAAATATATTTGGAGTAAAAATCGATGGTTTTTTTATTTTTATCATTTCTGGGATCTTTCCCTGGATATTTTTCTCAGACGGCACAATCGGAGCGTTAAATGCGTTTTATACAAAGAAATCATTATTGAAACAAATAAATTTGTTGCCGGAATTTATCCCCTTTTCGTCTGTTTTATCATCATTTTTCAATTTTCTGATTACACTTACTATATTTATGCCTCTATTCGTCTGGGTTAATCATAAGAATATAATGGTATTTTTACTGCTTCCTCTTTATATATTTCTCTTTCTGACTTTTATCTTAGGAATGGGGGGGGCGCTCGCTTTTTTTAATATGTTGAGCAAAGACACATATCATTTTATAATTTCAGTTATTACCATATGGTTTTGGATTACGCCGGTTTTCTACTCTCAGGGTATGGTACCTTTTCCCTGGCGCTGGATATGTTTGTTGAATCCTCTGACTTATTATATTAAATGTTTCCAGGATGTTTTATTTTTGGGGCATTGGCCGGGGGTGACAACTACTTTTATCGTAATGTTTATTTCTACTTTAGTTTTTTATCTTGCAATCATGTTATTTATAGCGAGAGGCAAAGAATTAGTTAAAATGCTATGAAGGTGATAAAAGCAGATAATCTTTGGGAGAGTTATAGGATTAAGTTTATAGAAGGCAGGAAGATAATTTGGGAAGATGTTTGGGCGCTTCAAGGGGTAAGCTTTGATGTATCGCAAGGGGACGTTTTAGGAGTTATCGGGCAGAACGGTGCCGGAAAAACAACTCTTTTAAGAATATTAAGCGGGATGCTTGAACCGGATAGAGGAAACGTAGACATAAAAGGGAAGGTTTCTTCTTTAATGGAATTGGGAGCAGGATTCAACCCCGAGCTTACCGGTAGAGAAAATATTATTATAAATGCGAAACTTTATGGAATTAGTACGCAAGATATAGATGAGAGAGTTAAGGAAATTATAGATTTTGCTCGTATAGGGCGTTTTATAGACGCTCCGCTTAAGTATTATTCTCAGGGTATGTACGTACGGCTTGGATTTGGAATGGCAGTTTTTGTAGAACCAGATGTTCTTCTTATCGATGATATACTTTCGGTAGGTGATAAAGGGTCACAGGAAAGATGTATCGATAAGATATTATCTTTAAAAGATGATAAAAAAACAATTGTGGTAGTAAGCCACGATATGGATATGGTTAAAAAACTTTGTAATAGGGTTATTCTGCTGGAAAAGGGCAGTAAAGTTTATGAAGGGAGTCCGGACAAGGCCATATTCCGCTATGTGCAGATATATGGGGATGCAGGGGGGAGAGCGGAATTATTTTTAGACAGTAATAAAATACGAGTAGTATTCAGTAATGGTAGAATATTTGTTTCTTACAATGACGACCCTTTAACTAAGGGCAGCTCTATATTTTGTGTTTTTTCTTATCCCGGTAAAGATACGGAAATTAATTCTTTTATGTTTTCCTGGAAAATCGAAGAGGTAAGCTCTTCATATATACTGGCAAGGGGAGTTTATGCCAAAAAAAAATTAGAGGCGCTCTTTAAGGTATCTACGGATAGCGGCGGTTTAAACTTAGAAGTGTATTCTGAAGGCGCAGTAAAAAGGATTAATTTGTTATTTGATGCAAGATATAATTCTTGGATTGGCTTGGATGAGGAAGGGGTCTTTCCGGAGTTTTCGCATAAATTTGAATGGGATGTGATAAAAGAATTAAAAGAACAAAAAATAGTAGTTCTTAGGCCCGAAAGTTCATGTTTACCGTTTGTTGTGTTAGAGAATGATGTTTCGCAGAACATATATGTATCCAATACTGGTTATGAAGAAGAAGCGAGAGCTGTTTCATCTGTCGCTTTTGAAAATATTAAAACTAGAATTTCTTTCCTAAAAGAGTTTAATAAAGTAAAACTTTTTCTTGATAGCAAAAAAGAGGATGAGGAGAGAAAACGGCGTTCTTTATGGCAAAGGATAGTTTCTTCCCGCACCCTTACTTCCGGCAGCCTCAGGCTTTATCTTGATGTAGAAAATAAGAAGATATCTCTTTTTTACCAGGATAAGGAATTAACCAAGTCTTTTGGTTTTAAAGACAATCTTTTAGTAAAGCTTAGCTTTAAAGAATTAGGAGTGTATTGTCTATATAAGTTTACCTTATCCGGGAATACGGTTTTATTTAAGGCCAGTTTCTTTAACGTTAAAGGCATTTCTCTGGAGCGCCTTAAATTTGGCATTTTTGTTTCTTCTGACTATAAGGAGTTTTTTGCCGGCCGCCAAAGAAGCAAATTCCCGCAGGAATTTACATTTTGGCAGGACATCCCTCTGGACGACAACTCTGCCGGCAGGTTTGGCCTCTTAGCTGAAGCCGGCATTCCCGCTTTAATCTTTAATAACCCCCGGATTGAAAATACTTTTCTTCTAATCCAGAACAGTGATAAAAATTCTTCTTTGCGCGCTTTGCAAATAAACTTTTTGCCCAAAGCGGGTATTAAAGATGCGGGCCTATCCGCTTCTTTAGAGGTTTTTAAGGATAATAACAAAATACTATCTTACATCAAGCAGCAGCAGGAAGCTTTGGCAAGGGAGCAAGAGCGTATCAGGAAACGGCTTATCGAGTCCCGCACCCTTACTTCCGGCAGCCTCAGGCTTTATCTTGATGTAGAAAATAAGAAGATATCTCTTTTTTACCAGGATAAGGAATTAACCAAGTCTTTTGGTTTCTTTGATGGTGACTGGCGCCTGGAGAGACCGGCGGGTAATATTATCGTTATTAAGATTGATTTTCCCAGTAGTTTTTTGTCGGCTCAAGAGGTTACAATAAAATCCGGGAAGGACGGCTTTTATTTTCAGAGCTTATTTATTTCAAAAGAGAAGATAGAAATAATACAACGCTTTGTCGCCGAATTTGATACCCGGCAAATATCTCAGTGGTTTCTGTCGGAAGAGAAAGGCAGGTTTTCCAGCGATTATATTAATGAATCCATCGCACCAGTGAGGATTTCTCGCGATTACTCTTCTAATGTAGGTTTTATAAATCATGAGGGTAAAAAGATTGTGTTAGAGGTTGATAAAGAGGCAAGCAGTGCTTCTTTAGTAAGTTTATATTGCAGGAGAAACAGGAACGTAGAAGTTAATGTAGGAGAAATTAGTATAATTAAACCCTTGCTTCTTGATAGTAATAAATTAATAAAAGGGACGGAATTCTCTATAAAGGAGGGAGGAGAGGGAAGAATTATTAAAAAACATCCAGGAGATACTGTAGTGTTACAAAATAAGGATCTTTTGGTTAATGTTTCTCGTGGTGTAGGATTTATAAGGTGTAAAGGCAAAACAATAACCGGCAAAGTCGGGTTGTATAGTTCTATAAGAAAGGATAATGTATGGTATGATTCACACCGTAGTTATCAGGTGATAAAAAATAAAAGTTCTGATAAAGTGCTGCTTGAGTTATATTCTCCTTACATAGACCTCAGTCAGAGATGGGTTTTACGGGTTGAGGGGAATATTATCTTTTGGGATGCAGATATATATAATTACAAAAGAGAGTTTCTGGAAATTGTTCAGTTTTGTCTAGGATTATCTTCTGAATACACTGGGTGGGAGGCAGATAAATTAAAAGGATATTTCAGTGATGAATACCCACAATATTATGATATATTACCTTTTAGGTATTGGTACGGCAAGCCGAATCAGGAAGGTATCCTGGTAAGGGCTAAAGATTTACCGCTTTTAGCTTTTAAGAATATTTTTGTTGTAAAAGATACACGCGGGGTTATAGAAAATAGCGATAGCTTCCTAAAGAGCCGAATAATCGCCTACCAATATACGGCAAAGAAGGAAGACAAAATAAGATTTTCCGGAAAGGTGGAATTTTATGCCTAAGCTAAGTAAATTATTTCTTTATATTAAAGAAAGAGGCTTTAGGTATGCTTTTTATAAAGCGTTGAAGTATATATTATGGAGAGCAGCCGTTATTTTTCAAAAAGGCGGTCCGTATCAGGTCTTTTTACAAAGAAACGACTTGAAGATAGTATTTAACGGACAGGGGCTGGATATCTTCTTAAAAAATAAGAAAGTGTCAGAACATAATGGCGTAGATTTATCCGTTTCTACTTTTGGCCTTTTGCACAATGCTTCGAGCGGAAAGTGGACTTTGGGCAGATGTGAAAAAGAGATTATCTCTTTCAAGGTTTATTATGATAAATTGCCTCTTGAGATAGAATTGGTGTTTAGAGCTTCGGGGAAGAATAAATTGCTTATTGATGTGTATTCTCGGGCGGAAGAAGAATTAATTGGCGACGAAGTAAAACTCATTATTATTGCTGCTTCTTTCTATAAAGAATGGTTGTGTGATGAGAAGCATAATCCGTTTCCTTCTGCTTTCCCGGGCAGGTGGCAATTATTATTTGAGGATAAAGTAGCATTTGTTGGTTTAAAAGATAAGAAGCCGGGTGCTTCATTTCTATTGCGGGCTAAAAGTGTATATGCTGATTGTACTTTTTTTGTAGAGAATTGTTCGAAGGAGCTCGCCGCGCGCATGTTAGGAATTAAATTCAAAGATTTTTTGTTTGATAAAGAAAGGACTCATATTTGTTCGCTTGATTTGACTTTTTTCACAGAAGATAAAATCCTTGATTTTATAATGGAGCATTTGAGGCGGAAGAATAACTTTTATCCTCGGCTTGAGCAGGACAAAGACAAAATTTTACTTGCAAATTTGCCTTGGGAAAAATTTGGCAGGAGTGGAGTCCGGGCAGGCTCTCGCTGGCCGCATATAAAAGACTATTCCGAAGGAAACTATTTGCCTTTCCCTTTTTTCTTATCTTATGCCACAGCTCTTTTAAAAAAAGAGGGCTTTGCTGCGAAAATGATAGATGCAATTGCTTTAGGCCTTGATGAGAAGAGGTTTTTTGGTTTGTTATCGCAGGAAAAGTTTAAGTATTTTGTAGTTGAGACTTCTGTCCCCTCTTTTAATTTCGATATTAAGATACTGGCTAAAATTAAAGAAATATTTCCTGAAGTTGTTGTAATCATTTCAGGTGCGAATACTTTAATTTATAACAAGGAATTTCTCCTTGAAAACAGTTTTATAGACGTGGTGATGTATGGTGAATATGAGATGACATTGCTTGAGCTGGCTCAATCTTTTCTTAAAGGCAGAGATATTTCTTCCGTAAAAGGAATTATCTATCGGGATTCCAGCGGAATAGTTAAAACTTCTCTGCGCCCCCTCCTGGATATAGACATACTTCCTTGGCCGGAAAGAGATTCCCTGCCAATGGATAAATATTGGGATTTGCCTGGTAATATTCCTCATCCTTCAGTGCAGATGCTTGCTTCCCGCGGTTGTCCCTTTGGGTGTAAATTCTGCCTTTGGCCCCAGATAATGTATGGGGGTTCTTCTTACCGTTTTCGGGATATTGTAGACGTTGTAGATGAAATGGAGTTTATGGTGGAATATTATGGTTTTAAGTCTATATATTTTGATGATGATACTTTCAATATTGGCAAAGAAAGGATACTCAAGCTTTGCAATTTGTTAATAGAAAGGAAGCTTGACTGTATACCCTGGGCGTGTATGGCAAGAGCCGATTTAATGGATGAGGAGATACTTATTAATATGAAAAAGGCCGGACTGTGGGCGGTTAAATATGGAGTTGAAAGTGCGTCACAGGAAATTTTAGACCGCAGCGGTAAGAACTTAGATCTTAAGAAAGCAATCAGCATGATTAAATTTACTAAGAAGATTGGTATCAGAACACATCTTACTTTTACTTTTGGTATGGAGGGTGAAACAAAGAAGACCATAAAACAAACGGTTAAATTAGCACTCTCACTTAATCCGGATTCTGTCCAATTTTCTATTATTACTCCTTTCCCCGGGACAATACTTTTCGAAGAGCTTGATAAGAAAAAAAGAATTATTACCAAAGATTGGTCTTTATATGATGGTCAGTATAGTTGTGTATTTAAACCGGATAATTTAACTACTGAGGAATTAGAGGAAGCTAAAAATTATGCTTATCGCCTCTGGGCAGATTCTCAAAGAAGGAAGAGAGGTTTACGAGGGGATATAACAAGATTTATTTCTTATTGGGATAGAGGCGGGTTAGGATACGCTTTAAGAAAGGCAAATTCTTATTTTAGGTACCTCCTTGGAGAGAGGAGTAAATTCATTGGCAGAATATAATGGAAAAAGCATTAGATGGTATTGCAAAAGGAGTTAACAACGGCAGAAAAGCTTTTCGCGGCCCTTATACTGTCCAGATAGATTTAACCGATAGATGTAATAACAGCTGTATAGCCTGCTGGGTGCATTCTCCTTTAGTCGATAAGAAAAAAGTTTTCCCCCGGGGAGAAAGAGAATTACCTTTAGATTTATTAAAAAGCTTGATAAACGATCTTGCTTCGGTTGGCGCAAAAGAAATCATTCTTTCTGGGTCGGGAGAACCTCTTTTGTATAAGGAAATTATAGAGGTTATTCAACTAATTAAGAAAAGAGGTATGCGCCTTAGTATTATTACTAACGCTCTTTTGCTTAATGATAATATGGCCAGAATTTTTGTAGATACAGGGGTTGATATGATTACAGCAAGTATCTGGGCTGGGTCTTCCCGTGTATACAAAGATACTCATCCGAGTAACAGGGAAGAAGATTTTGATATAGTAAGAAACAATCTCAGCTTTCTTTCTGCTTATAAAGAGGATAAGAACAGGGCTTGCCCTCACCTAAAGATATACAATGTAATATGCAGCCGTAATTATAAAGATATTATTAATATGGTAGATTTTGCTAAAAATGTAGACGCTGATTCGGTTGAGTTTCAGGTAGCAGATATAGTAAAAGGAAGAACAGATTTCCTGGCTATCAGACCTTTTATGGTAGAAGATATAAAAACTCAGTTTGAAGAGATAAGGAAAAGGGCTGACTACGTAGAATACAGTTTTCCTAGAGGTATTCCTGTTGGCAAAATAACCGATAATATTTATAACGGAGTTGATTTTGGCAAAATATGGAAGAATGCCAAGGAAGGATTCCAAACAAAAAATTTTCTCGTAGTGCTTAAATGCAGAGAAAACAGTATTCTCCGGATAGCCAAAGATAAATCTTCTTATCCGGATTCCTTCTGGGATACATATCCGGCTATGTTTAGATACGAATTTAGTTCAGATAAGTGTCTGGCCTGCCCTGAGAAAGATTCTTGCTTGAACAAAGACGGCAGGGTAGATGTCAAACTATTGAATATTTTAGGAATAAGTACTTTTATGCGCCGTTGTCTTTCTCCGGATGCTGATAAAGGCAATTATGACAGAATGGTAAATTCAATACCTTGTTATGTCGGCTGGTATTATTCCCGGGTTCTTACTTCGGGAGACGTTATTCCCTGTTGCAAGGCGGCAAGATTCCCTTTGGGTAATATCTATAAGAATAATTTTCCCCATGTATGGTTTTCTAAACAATACGACGATTTTAGGTATAAGGCTAAAAATCTTTCCAAAACGGACCCTTATTTTGCCAAAATAGAGTGCATTAAGAGTTGTGATAATTGGGGGAGCAATAATGATTTATATGAGAGGATAAATAATCGCAATATCAATGTTAAGCCCGTGACTCCAGAACAGAAGGAGGCTGTTTTTATCCCGGCTAGAAATTTTGTCTGGGGGAATTTAAGTAAGACAGACGAGCATGGTTTTGGTAAGGATTTAGTTGTGGATGGAGGTGAAGGCTGGGGATATGCTGAATATGAGTTTTTCGTAAAGGGGAGCGGCAATTATACTCTATGGAGCAATTATGCCTCTGGGCAATCGCGCCCAGTTAAGTTGTTAATAGATAATATTGTGATTAAAGAAGGCGCGTTGTCATTGTCTACAGGAGGATGGACGCAAGAATACCTAAAGTGGCATAAAGAGTGCGAGGTTAATTTATCCAATGGTAAACATGATCTAATGTTATTATCGCCTTCGTTTATTCCTCACATAGAAGGCTTTGCTTTTGCCTCAGGAAATGAGCATATGTTTATTAATAGAAATACCGGCAAATCTGGTGCCGGATTAGATTTCTTAAGGATTTTAAAGAGTAAGGTTAGCAATAAACATTTTAATGAAAGGCTAAAAGAAATATTTGGTATATTTGACGGAAAATATTCTTATAAAGGGCCCTTTCACGTCCAGATGGATTTAACCAACGATTGCAATAATCAATGCATTGCCTGCTGGTGCAATTCTCCCCTGCTTAGAGAAAGAAGGCTTAAGCCTCCCAGGAAAAGAATATATCTTCCTGCTTCTTTAGCTAAAGAATTGATAGACGAAGTTTATAACATGGGCGTTACAGAAATATATTTCTCCGGCAGCGGTGAGCCGTTTATGCATCCCGACGCTATGGAAATATTTGCTTACGCAAAAAGCAAGAGAAATATTATTTGCCATATAAACACCAATTTTACTCTTCTCGACCGCAAAAAAATAGGCCGTCTGATTAATATGGGTATGGATTTCTTGACTGTAAGCGTTTGGGCGGGGACTCCACAGGTTTATGTTAAGACTCATATTGGGAGCAGCGAAGATAGTTTTATCCGGATTAGAGACAATCTTTTGTATCTTAACTCAAGAAAAGACAGTAAGCCGCAGGTAAAACTCTACAATGTAATGTTTAATATGAATCATAAGGAGATGCTGAATATGGTAAAGTTTGCCGAGGAGACACATTCTGATTCTTTAGAGTTTACCCCTGTAGATACTATTCCCGGCTATACTGATACACTCGCCTTAAGACAAGAGCATATTGAGGAGATAATCAGACAGAGCGGGGGAATAAAGAGCCGCATTTTAACTAAAGATGAAAACGGCTGTTACGTTTTAAACAGCGGCCTGCGCATATTCGGCTTTGACCAGTTTTTGCGGCGCCTGAGCAGCAAAGAGTATGCCGAAGGCGCTCTTTATGACAAAGACATAATTGACAGCATCCCCTGTTATATCGGCTGGATTTTCGCCCGCATTATTCCCGAAGGAGAAATGCATTCCTGTCTTAAAGCTCATCGTATTCCTACAGGTTCTCTATACCTAAGCCGTTTCTCGGAGATATGGGATTCGTCCCGGCAATTCTATTTTAGAAAAAAAACCAGAGTCTATAAGAAGAAAGATAAATTCTTTCGCATGATAGGCAACGACCCGGATGTTAAAGAAGCCGGCTGCTATAAAAGCTGCGATGATATTTTGAGAAATATGTGGGTTCATAGCAATATCAAAAGGATTCCTTTTGCTTTAAGGCTGGCTCTGAAACTGTTAGCAAAAGGCTCCCGTTTGTTCAAAGATATCAAGAGCATCTTCGTCAGCAGCCTTTCTGAATATAAAAAGTATCATCCCGATCCTTTAATTGCTGGAATATTACATGGACGCAAAGCATTTGTGGGGCCGGAACAGGTAGTGATAGACCCGGCTAACAAATGTAATCTAAGATGTATATCCTGCTGGCTGTACTCTCCCTTGTTGAAGAATAAGCCTTCCCAGGAACTGCTAAATAAAGAACTGCCTCCCTCTATACTTAAAAAATTGATAAATGATTTAGCTTCTCTTAAAACAAAAAGATTGAGGTTTACGGGCGGGGGCGAGCCTTTTATGTATAAGGGCCTGCTCAGGTATATAGAATTAGCCAGAAGAAAAGATATAAAAGTTTCTCTCACTACTAACTTTACGCTGGTAAGTAAACAGGATATTAAAGATATTGTCGCTTTAGGAGTGGATGAATTATGCGTAAGTTTGTGGGCTTCTGACGAGGGAACTTACATCGATACTCATCCTACAGCTTTGGCGGAACAATTTTCTAAATTAAAAGATAACCTTCTATATCTCAAAAATATCAGAAGAGACAATATGAGAGTTACTTTTGCTAATGTAATCTCAAATGTTAATTATCATAGAATATTTGATATGTATAAATTTGCTAAAGTATTCGGCGCAGATGCTGTCTATTTTACTATTTTAGATGTTATTCCCGGCAGCACTGATGTTTTGCTTCTTTCAGAATACCAGCGCCAGGAGCTCATAAAAGAAGCAGAGATTATCAGAAGTGAAGCCAGAAAAGACAATATAGTGCTTGAGTTCTTTGATGGTTTTGTGCGCCGCCTCTCTAAGCCTGAGCGGGATTTTAGTAAGGGTGAGTTTGATAAGGATGATATAAACAGAATACCCTGCTATGCCGGCTGGACATTCGCCCGCATTATGGCTGATGGTTCGGTCGCTCCCTGCTGCCGGGGGGTTAAAAAAATTATGGGTAATATTAACAATAGAACTTTTAAGGAAATCTGGTTCTCCGATAGATACAATGAGTTTAGGGCCAGAGCGAAATATCAAAAAAAGGATACTCCTTATTTCGAAGAGATTGGCTGCACAAAAGAATGTGATAATTTTATGCATAATAAAAATATGCACAAGATTATATCAGGCATAGCAAAATGACTAAATTCAGGCCGCCATTTATTCAAATAGATTTTCAGATTACCGCGAGATGCAATGCAAAATGCGTCTTTTGTAGCTGTTGGCGCAATAGTTACCGTCCCGAAGATGATTTGCCTGCTCAGGTTTGGATCGACACCGCTAAAAGCCTGCGGGACTTTACTGCCGTTGACTTTTTGTGTATAGGCGGAGGGGAACCGCTTTTGTATAGAGATATATTTAAGGTATTGGAGGCATTGAGAGAAATGGGCATTCATTCTGTGGTTGTCACTAACGGGAGTCTTTTTTCCTACGACAATTGCAAAAAGATAATAGATTCAGGCGTAGGACATATAGATTTCTCTTTAGACGGGTTCTCTTATACTCACGATAGGTTAAGAAGAGCCCCAGGATTATTCAAGAAATGTGAAGAGGCGATATTTTTGCTGAAAAAGATTGAGCCTAGAATAAGCTTGGGGCTGTCTACTCTTATTTGCGGAGAGAATATAGAGGAGTTGCCGAAATTTACAGAGATGGTCCTCCGGGAATTTCCTATCGATGCCGTTAATTTTCAGGTTTACAATAAAGTTGTGGATTATTTAGGCAAAGGATGGTGGCGGGATGACCCTCTATGGCCTAAAGACAAAGAAGTGGTTATTGAAGTAATGAATTATCTTGCAAAGAAAGCGGAAGAAGGTGCGAAGATAGCTAACCATCCGGTTCAATTCAGAAAATTTAGAGATTATTTTATCAATCCCGAGAGAGACTTGAAAATCAAATGCCCCGCCGGTAGGTTTAATTTTTCCGTGTCACATAAGGGAGATATTATCGGGTGCGTAGCAGAAGGGAAAATAGGGAATATTACCGAAGATAGTCCTATAGAGGTTTATGAGAATAGATTTGGTGCTGTGAGAGAAAAAGCCGATCTCTGTAAAGAAAACTGCCATTTTCTCATTAATTGCTACTTTCCTTTGCATTGGAAGAGATGGAATGAGATTGTTAAAGATATGGTAGAAGAGACAGAAGAAGTGGTTTACAAGCCAGGTAGAGTGGTGCTGCCTCCGGAAGCAAAACAAATTATTATGAAACATAGTAGAGAAGATTATCCACCCCTAATAGATTATGAGCAGCATAAACATCTTGATGTTATAGGAAAATACAATGATAGAGAAAATAGAATGAACTGTTCTATTCCTCATAATATTCCCTGCATATATTTATGCGGAGATACTTCTGAGACGCATAGGTGGGGGGTGAACTTAGACGAGGCCGATTTTTTTAAACAAGTGGATACACTGAAAGAGCTCGTTGCCAAAAGAGCTATTTATCATACGATTATAGGGATAAGGCGGACAAATTTCTTCAAGTTATCTAAAATCTATTCTTTGATAAATAAAATACGAGTAGGAGAAGGCGTAGGAAGTATTGCTGATTTTAGCCTGAAGCCTTTTTATAATATAAAAGCAAGGTTCTACCAGTATCTTGAAGAGATAAATAGCATCTCTCTTAAGAAAGGTATTGAGTTTAGGGTTATAGATGATAACTTAAATAGCTTATTTGAAACTATCGAACGGATATCAGGAGAACCTGTCTTTGTTGAAAAAGAATTTCTTAGGGCATTAGGCCCTGTATGCAAAGATGTTTTTACCGGCCCGGCTTATATTTTGTTTGATTTGGCGGGGAAATGCAATGTTGACTGCGTATATTGCAGGAGGTTCTCTCCTTGGAATAAAGATTACTGGAAAGGGAAACATCCCGAAGTATCCGGATTTCTAAATTTTGATGTTGTAAAGAATGTCTTGGGGGATGCTAAAGAAATGGGAGTAGAGACCATTCTTTTGGTCGGTGGGGGAGAGCCTACACTTCATCCAAGGTTTATAGATATTATAAAAGAGATACAAAAGGCAGGCATGAAATTTAATTTCTCAACAAACGGCTTGTTACTTAATTTATACAATGATTACCTTGTAGGGAATAATTGCGAGTCAGTTACCGTAAGCCTTTCTTTTGCTTCCGAGAGATCTTTTCGCCTGCTGCGTCCTCATACAGGCGTTAGAGCGATGAGAACTATAGAAAATAATGTAAAAGCATTGTCTGAGTTGAAACATAAACGCTTGGCACAAACGCCGGCAATAATCGCTTTGTATGCAATTACCAAATATAACTATAAAGAGATACCTCAAATGTGCGTGCATGCTAAACGCTTGGGGGCGGATATAATCTGGTATCAACTGGTACATCTGGAGGATTTCAGTAAAGATAAATTATATATGGATAACAAAGAATTCTCCGAGGTAAAAGAATTATTGGTTGAAGCCGAAGAAAAAAGCAGGGAGCTTAATATTAAATTCAATAACTTTATTAATTTTGAAATCAACCATTACGATGAAAAAAAAGGAGACTGGTCAAAAGGCGGTCTTCTCTCGCAAGGGTGCTATGTGGGATGGCATTTCTCTTTTATCCATATCAGAAGGGAAATATTTATGTGCTGCGGCGCCAAGACTATAGATATTCTAACTAAAGAAGGCAGGGGCTTTGGAGATATTTGGTTTTCTGATATATACAGACGATACAGAAACGACGGATTAATAATGCATCGCGAAAATCCTCTCACGATTTACGGCAAACCTCTCTATGATTCCTATTGTGAGTCCTGCGATAACCATGATCAGAATGTGAGAATGCTGGAGCTTCTTGGAAAGTATAAATTGGAAACTTTTGTGGAGAGATAATCGGCGAGGAGCTTAAGTGGCGTATTGTTATGCGTGCTTATATGAGTAATTTTCCTAAATATTTCTCTATTCAAACCACTTCTTTGTGTAATGCTTCCTGTGTCTTCTGCCCTTATAAAAAAATAGAGAAGCTCTTCCCTCCCAGAATAATGGATACGGCTCTCTTTAACAAAATAATAGATGAATCTTCCCAATATAAAAACATAGAAAGAATTATTCTTTATATGAATAACGAGCCTTTGACAGATCCGCATATTATAGAGCGGATAAATTATACCAAAGAGAAAGTTCCCTGGGCAAGCGTGCATATTCTAACGAATGGCTTATTGCTTACCGATGAGATGAGAAAGGAGCTTATAAATTCTAAACTTGACTGGATTGGTATAAGCTTTCATGGGATAAAGAAGGAGACTATAAAAAAAGCAATGGGAATAAATTTCGATATGGCTTTTGAGA
>MVCW01000027.1 GCA_002049895.1 Candidatus Omnitrophica bacterium 4484_171
GACTAAAGAAGGCCTGATAAATATAGTTAAACTTTCCTATCAAGTTAAAGGAAAGGGCAAAGAGAGAAAAAGGCCTTTAAAAAAAGTAATTGATGGAATCCTCAGAGACTGAACGCCGGATTCCGGCATTACGTCGGAAAAGTTACAGTCCGATCTTTGCGGCGACGCAAAGTTAACATGAATGCCTAAGGTAGCGAAATTCCTAGTCGGGTAAGCAAGTCGGACTTGCCCGTAAGCCGGCTCATAACGGTGAAGGGATTCTTTTATGCTCTTCTACTAGGATAGAGCTAAACGAAGGATTTTAATACCGTGGGAAGTGAGGCGCAAGCCGAACCCCGTAACGACTTTCCCGGCGTAACGTCGGGAGGGCTCTCTTGACTGTCCTTAAAAAGGGCAAATTTAAGAAGAGGGCAAGACGCCGGCCATCAGTTCCTGGAAAGGAGGTAAATATGCTTCATCCCGAGTATATTACAGGATTTTGTGACGGAGAAGCAAGTTTCAGTGTTACATTATCTCCCAGGAAGAAATTATGGGAAGTAAGGCCGAGTTTTTCAGTTTCTCAGAATAAAACATCAAAAGGTGTTTTATTCCAGGTTAAGGATTTTTTTGGATGCGGATATATAAGGCCATCGCTTAAAGACAATACTTACAAATATGAAGTGCGCAGCTTAAAAGATTTAACGTTAAAAATTGTCCCGCATTTTGAAAAATATCCTCTTAAGACTGAGAAACGAAAGAACTTTGAGGGTTTAAGAGACATCGTAAACATAATGCATAGAAGTGAGCACCTTAACCCCAAGGGATTAAAAGAAATATTTCGGCTTATGGAAAAGATTAACCCCGGCAGTAAGAAAATTTATGACAGAAAAAGGCTGCGGGAACTGATGAATGTATAGTCTAAGTAGATCCTTCGATTTTACTCAGGATCGATTCTGGGTAATATTGAATGGAATCGAAGTTCCGACCCGCACGAATGGTTCAACAATGGGAGCGCTGTCTCGGCAAGGTCCCCGGTGAAATTGTAGTGGCGGTAAAGATGCCGTCTACCCGCAGTAGGACGAAAAGACCCCGGAACCTTTACTGTAGGCTGGTATTGAATTTTGGTCCGGTATGTGTAGGATAGGTGGGAGGCTTTGAAGCGCAGGCGTCAGCTTGCGCAGAGCCGCCGGTGAAATACCACCCTTATTGTACTAAGATTCTAACCCTATTTTTAGGAGACAGTGCCAGTTGGGCAGTTTAACTGGGGCGGTTTCCTCCTAAAAGGTAACGGAGGAGCCCAAAGGTACCCTCAGTACGATTGGAAACCGTACGTCGAGTGTAAAGGCAAATGGGTGCTTGACTGTGAAGCCGACAGGCCGAGCAGAGCGGAAACGCGGGCTTAGTGATCCGGTGGTTGCGCGTGGGAGCGCCATCGCTCAACGGATAAAAGGTACTCCGGGGATAACAGGCTTATCGGGCCCGAGAGTTCACATCGACGGCCCGGTTTGTTAAAGCGGTACGTGAGCTGGGTTCAGAACGTCGTGAGACAGTAAGTGACCGTTGCTGTCTATAAATCTGGCTATATGCTGGAAAGTCCGGTGTATCATTCACTACTTGACAAGAGAATACATAGAGATATATTATCTCTATGTCAAGTAAAAATGTGAAATGTGCGGATAATCAGCAGGCAAGGAAAGCAGATGTTCCTGATGAGTATTTAGCGGGATTTGTTGATGGAGAGGGTTGTTTCTATGTAGGGTTTAGTCAACGTCAGGATTTGCCATTAAAGTGGCAAATAATTACAGAATTTCATCTCAGTCAAAATCCAAGCGGCAAGAATATTTTACAGGCTTTTCAAAAAAGATTAGGTTGTGGATATATTAAGCCTAATCATCTCAAGAATAAAAGAGATAAAACGTGGGTTTTGATTGTGAAGAATAGAAATGACCTTAGAAGTAAGCTAATACCGTTCTTTAGAAAGCACTATCTTCATTCACAAAAACATAAAGACTTTCTTGTATTTGCTGAGGTAATAGAGCTAATAAATAAGGGGATGCATCTAGGGGAAAGAAGAATTTGAAAAGATTGTAGAGTTAGTTTTCCAATTACCTCGGCCCAGAAGAAAATACTCAAAAGATATTTTGCTTTCCAGCCTCAGAGACTATACGCCAGACTTCAATATTACAAGTTGAAGAAGATATAGTCCGAGCTCACGCGCGAGCGTGAGAACCAAGCAGAAATGACTTGGTCGCTTTTGGCATTAAAAATGTCAGAGGTTAGAAAGTAACAGAACTGTCGGTCTCTATCCACTGTGGGTGTAAGGATCCTTGAAGAGGAGCTGTCCCTAGTACGAGAGGACCGGGACAGAGGAACCTCCGGTTTACCAGCTATTCCGCCAGGAGTAAAGGCTGGGTAGCCGTGTTCCTAGAAAATAAGCGCTGAAGGCATCTAAGCGCGAAGTTTACCTCGAAACTAGGGATCCCTCTCCGACGTTACGTTGGAGTGAAGGCTGGTTGGAGACTACAACCTATATAGGGTGCAGGTGTAAGGCACGTAAGTGTTTCAGCCGAGCACTCCTAATAGCCAATCGGCTTGATACCCAGCTTATTTTCTTAAGTCACAAAGTCACAAAGTCGCATGTCACAAGTAAAAGTTTAGTATTTTTTACTGGTGACTGGTGACCTAGTGACTTGGTGACCTGTTTTATTTTGCCGGGTGCTCACACCGGAGGGGCCACACCCGTTTCCATTCCGAATACGGCCGTTAAGCCCTCTAGGGCCGATGGTACTGCCTTCGCAAGGGGGTGGGAGAGTAGGTCGGTGCCCGGCTTTTTTTATAACTTTTTTTATAACACGGATGAACGCAGATAGAAAACAGATTAACACAGATAGCAATTAAAGTTCCTGCCAATGTTTGATTCTTCTAATTTAAAAACAGAAAAAGTATATTCAGTATTAGAATTGAATAATACTGTCCGTCGGCTTATCCGTTCCGAATTCTCTGGATATATATGGGTATATGGAGAAATAAAGGATTTAAGGATGAGCAGAAACAAGCGGCATATATATTTTGACTTAATTCAGAAACATTCTGAGGCTGACGAGATTGTCGCTAAAGTAAGCGCTGCTATATTTGAAGGAAGAAAACAGCGGATTTTTAGGCGTATAAAGGAAACAGAGGGGGTTTTTGATTTAAAAAATGATATTGAAGTTAAATTCTTATGCGAAGTCGATTTGTATCCCAAGAACGGCAGTTATAATCTTATTATAGCCGATATAGATCCTGTTTACACTCTTGGGAAGTTAGCCCAGAACAGGCAAAAGATAATAGAAGAACTCAAGAAAGAGAATGTTTTTAATAAGAATAAATCGTTACCTCTTTCGCCTCTTATATTAAAGATAGGATTAATTACGGCACATGAGTCAGCTGCTTATCACGATTTTATAAGCGAACTTGAAAGCAGCGGGTTCGGTTTTAAAGTGCTTTTGCGCAGCTGTCATATGCAGGGTAAGAATACAGAATCAGATATAGTGGGAGCAATCAATTTCTTTAACAGTTCAGGCAGGGATAGGCCGGATGCGATTATAGTTACAAGGGGAGGGGGTTCAAGTGCCGATTTGAGCTGGTTTGACAATAAACGTATTGCTTATGCTATTATAAATTCAAAGATTCCTGTGCTTACGGCTCTTGGGCATGAAATTAATGTAAGTATCGCCGACTTAGTTGCTCATACCGCGCTTAAAACTCCCACAAAAGCTGCGCAGTTCTTAGTGGAAAATGTTAATGAGGTATGGAATAATCTGGAAAATATTCAGAATTCATTGCTTAGAGCGGTTAATAGATTTGTTGACGGTGTGCGTCTTTTATTAGAGAGGAAATTAAATCAGATTAATAATTTTGTTTCTATATATTTTCGCGACCATCACGAAGATATTATCAAGAAGAAATCGTTAATTTTTAATAATGTTTCCCATTTTATCAATACAGAGTTATCAAATATTCTGGTAAGTTCACAAAGAATTAACTCTGCGGCGTCTTTCTGTTTTCGCGGCCAAAAGGGTGAGCTGGAAGAAAAGGAGCGTTTTGTTTTTGCCAGAGTTTCCCGGTATATGAAAAGAGAGTCAGGCAAAATAGATGACAGTTTTGTTGTGCTGGGGAAACGTTCCAATTCTATCTTGCAAAAAGCCTATAAAGACACAAAATTTATAGAGGAAAAGGTTAATATTCTCAACCCAAGTAATGTTATGCGCCGGGGCTATTCTGTGTCGTATAAAGATAACAAACTGGTAAGATACTCCAGCGGCCTTAAGAGAGGGGACAAATTGAAAACGGTGTTTTTTAAAGGAAGAGCATTTTCCCGCGTAGAAAAAACAGAGGGGGTGTAATGAATAAGAAAAGCATAGAATACAGTAAGGCGATAGAAGAGCTTAACAAAATACTATCGGATTTAGAATCAGAGAATATTGATGTAGATGAACTTTCGGGCAAAGTAAAAAGAGCAATAGAACTTATAAGATTGTGCAAGAATAAGATTAAAAGAACTGAAATGGAAGTAAAGAACATGATGGGTGAGTTTGAAGAAGAGCTCTCCGGTGACAATCGAGAGTGATGCGTTTTCTGAAAGGGTTGACAGATTATAAAAAACGAAGTATTATATTAATACTTTATGGATAAGAAAAAAAAGAAAAACATTATTGAAAAGTTCAAAGAACATACTGATGATACAGGTTCTACCTCTGTGCAGGTAGCTCTTCTTACAGAGCGTATTAATTCTTTAACGGAACATTTGAAAGCGCATAAGAAGGATTTTCATACCCGCCGCGGTCTGCTTATGCTTGTCGGCAGGCGCAGAAACCTTCTGAATTATCTTAAGAAAAAAGATCCCAAAAAATATAATAATGTAATCGAGGATCTTAAACTTCACAGGTGATATGTTTTCTCTTTCTTTAAATCTTCCCAAATATATGAGTAATTCCTTAGTTTTTTCTTCAGGCGAAGTCGCTAAACAGGCTAACGGGAGTGTAAAAGTATCTTTTGGCGACACGGTTGTGCTGGTTACGGCTTGCATGTCACGGGAGCCTAGGGAGGGTGTTAATTTTCTTCCTCTTACCGTTGAGTATAGGGAACGTACCTATGCTATGGGCAAAATTCCCGGCGGCTTTATAAAAAGGGAAGGCCGCCCAAAGGATTCAGAAATTTTATGTGCCCGCCTTATTGAAAGCTGTGCTTTGGTGGTATCCGATATCCCCTTCTTTACGCCCCTGGGTGCGGTAAGAGTGTGTAAGGTAGACGGCAGACTTATAGCTAACCCTGCTTATCAACAGAGAGAAAAGTCTTCTTTCGATATAGTTGTCGCAGGCACGAAAGAAAGAATAGTTATGATTGAAGCGGGAGCTAAAGAGGCAAGCGAAGCAGATATTGCCTCTGCGATAGAGTATGCCCATGAGGTAATAAAAGAAATTGTTAAGACTCAAGAATCCATACGTGATAAAGCAGGTAAAAACAAGAAAGAATTTTCACCTAATAAAATAGATAGCGAAGTACTGAAGGTAGTGAAAGACAAAGCGAGCTCCCATATGGAAAGCATATATACTATAGCTGATAAGGAGGAAAGAGAAACTGCTATATCCAGGGTTATTTCGGAAATTGAGGATTTATTCAGCGATAAAGAAGATATTACTTCCGATGTAATTAAAGATGCTTTCTGCGAGATAGAAAAGGAGTATGTAAAATTAAGGATTTTAAAGGACGGACTCCGTCCCGACTCTCGCGCCATAGATGAAATCCGTCCTATAGACTGCAAGGTTAATGCGCTTCCACGTACTCACGGTTCAGCTATATTCACCAGGGGGCAGACACAGTCTTTGTCAGTGATTACATTGGGGACTAGCTCTGACGAACAAACGATTGAAGCTTTAGAGGGTGAGATGTCCAAGCGCTTTATGCTTCATTATACATTTCCTCCTTTCAGCGTGGGCGAAGTAAAGCCTATGAGAGGGCCTTCGCGTAGAGAGATAGGCCATGGCGCGCTGGCAGAGAAATCATTATTACCTGTTCTCCCTGATAGGGAAGAGTTTCCTTATACTATAAGGATAGTATCAGAGATATTAGAGTCGAATGGCTCTTCAAGCATGGCAACAGTGTGCGCGGCCTCACTTGCTCTTATGGATGCCGGTGTTCCTATTAAAGCTCAGGTTGCAGGTATCGCTATGGGACTTGTCCAGAATGCCTCAGAGTATAAGATACTTACGGATATAGCGGGTCTTGAAGACCATTACGGAGAAATGGACTTTAAGGTGGCTGGTACAAGAAATGGGATTACGGCAATACAATTGGATGTTAAAAACGAGGGTTTGAGTATTGCGACAGCGAAAGAAACACTGCTAAAGGCTAAAGAAGCGCGTTTATCTATTCTTAACAAGATGGATGAGACGCTTTCGTCTCCGCGGGATAGAGTATCAGAATATGCGCCAAAGATAAAGTCTATAAAAATAGATATTGATAAGATTGGAGAAGTAATAGGCCCCGGAGGAAGGACTATAAGAAAAATGAGCCGTGAGCATAATGTTACTATTGATATTGACGATGATGAAGGGAGAGTCTTTGTCGTTGCCGAAAAAGAGGAAGACCTGGCGAAGGCCGTGGATGAGATTGTGATATTGACCAGAGATATTTCCGTCGGAGATATCTATGACGCGAAAGTAGTTAAAATTACAAACTTTGGAGCTTTCTGTGACCTTGCTCCGGGTAAAAGCGGACTTCTTCATATATCTGAGTTATCCGATAAGTTTGTCAAAGACGTAAGGGATTTCCTAAAAGAAGGAGATATAGTAAGGGTAAAAGTTGTCAATGTTGATGCTCAAGGCAAGATTACTCTCAGCAAGAAACAGGCGGAATGAAGAGATTACCCTCTGCACTTTTAGGGCTTGTGCTCATTGCTACAGCTATTATTGTTTTCTTAAGCCTCATTTCGTATGATTCAAAGGATTTAAGTTTTGTTGTTTTCCCTCCCAATACATCTTCTAATAATATAATAGGTATTGCCGGTGCGTATTTAGCTTTTTCTTTCTTATTTATATTCGGTTATGGGAGTTATTTCATAGTATTTTATCTCCTGCTGATTGGTTTAGACAGTATTTATGCGATTGAAGTTTCAGGTATCGCAAAGGGAAGGATTGTAAGGGCTTTGTCTTTTATGATTCTTGTTGTATTCTTGTGTACTTTCGTGGGGATATTTTTTACATCAAAAGAAGATATTTATACTTCTTCGGGGCTTGTGGGTTTTTTCTTGGCTATTTTTCTGCGTAAATATCTTGGTTTCTGGGGAGCTTTTATCTCTTTAAGTGTAAGTATTATAGTATTATTATGGATGCTGGCGGGGGATTTATTTAATGATGTGTTATACAAAACCAAGAAACTGTTTTTAAACTTAAAAGATAAGCTAAATGCTTTATCTCGAAGGGATAAAAGTAATAGAGTAAGAATAGTTTCGCGTGGACAAAATAGTAAAGTTAGTAAAATAGTTAAACCGCCCAGGCAGGGGACTTTAGAGAATACGAGAAGAGTTAAACCCGAAATACGTGTCTATACGCCAAGGCCCGCCACTGTTGCCAAAACTGGCAATAAAGAATTTAGCGCGAAACGTCTTCAAAGAGAAGAGAAAGAAGTCCAGCCTTCGAATATCTTCAATCCTGATAAGTATAACCTTCCTACTATAGATTTGTTGAAGGTTCCTTTTGCTGTAGATGCTAAAGAAGCAACCGAAGGCATAGAGGCAGGTATTCGTAATCTCGAAGATACTTTAGCGGACTTTGGCGTGGAAGCCAAAGTGGTAAGTGTGCAGAAGGGGCCGGTTGTTACGATGTACGAGCTTCAGCCTTCATCAGGGGTTAAGATTCAGCAGATTACGACTTTAGCTGACGATATAGCCTTGGCCATGAAATCTTCAGGGGTAAGGGTTGTCGCTCCTATCCCGGGGAGAGGCACTGTCGGAATAGAAATACCTAATGTGAAAAAACATTTTGTATTCTTACGTGAAGTGCTGGAAGAGAAATCATTCAGGAACCTTAATTCCAAGCTTGCTTTGGCGATAGGCAAGGATGTTAAAGGCGATGCTGTTGTCGCTGATTTGGGAGATATGCCGCATCTTTTGATTGCCGGCACTACCGGTTCAGGCAAGACCGTATGTGTTAATTCCCTTATTTCTTCAATCCTTTTTAAATCTAAGCCGAATGAGGTAAAATTTATACTTGTAGACCCCAAGAAAGTGGAACTATCCCCTTATAAAGGCATACCTCATCTTATTCATCCTATAATTTCTGATGCCAAGAAAGCATTTTCTGCTTTGAACTGGGCGGTGGAAGAAATGGAAACACGTTATAAATTATTGGCAGAAGATGCCTCGCGCAGTATAGACGCATATAACAGGAAGACTTTTAGAATGCCTTACATTATTATTATTATTGACGAACTTGCGGATTTAATGGTAGTTGCACGCGATAAGATTGAGACCGCAATACAGAGGCTTGCTCAATTGTCGCGGGCAGTTGGAATTCATCTTATTCTTGCAACGCAGCGGCCAAGTGTAGACGTAATAACAGGAGTTATTAAGGCGAACTTTCCCGCCAGGATTTCGTTTAAAGTTTCTTCCAAAGTTGATTCACGCACTGTTTTGGATGTAATGGGGGCGGAAAAACTTTTAGGCAAAGGAGATATGCTTTTTATAAAACCGGGGCTGCTTAAGCCCATAAGAGCACAAGCTTCTCTCATCGATGATGAAGATATAGAAAATTTAACTTCGTTCTTAAAATCTCAAGGCGGACCTGTTTATGAAAATGGAATTATAGAAGCGCAAAGGAGAACAGAGACCAGGCTTGAGAAAGATGAGCTTATTGATGAAGCGGTTAAGGTAGTTCTTACTACCAGGCAGGCTTCGGCATCTTTGTTACAAAGACGCTTACGGGTTGGTTATACAAGAGCCGCTCGTCTTCTTGATTTGATGGAGGAGCAGGGTATAATCGGGCCTTTCTGCGGCAGTAAAGCCAGAGAAATTTTAGTTGACCCCGACAGCTATTTGAAGGAAAATAATTTTACCTGATATACACAGATTACCGCAGATATTCGCTCACGCGAATATACAGATGATCACAGAAGGAAAACGTCTGACGTGTGACTTTGTGGCGTGGCGGCTTTGTGCTTTTTATATCTGTGTCAATCTTTTCTTAATCTGTGCTAGCCTGCGCGCGCGAACGTAGTGAGCAAAAGATGATTGAAGATTTATGCAAGAAGCTTAAGGACAAAAGAAAAAAGCTGGGTTACGATTTAGAAGATGTTGTTGAAGGTACAAAACTCCATCCTTCAGTAATAAAAGCAATAGAAGACTGCCGGCTTAGCGATATAAGCCCTGTTTATCTAAAGGGTTTTATTAAATTGTATGCGTCCTTTCTGGACGTAGGTATAGGCGATGAGCTGAATTCCATTTTTCCTGCAAAGATTCCTCACAAGATAAACCGTCCCAGGAAAGATCCCGGTAATAAGATAAATTTATATTTTATAAATCGCCTTACCTTTAAGATTAAAAGAAATATTCTTTTTGCGTCGGTGTTGTTTGTTTCTTTTATTATTATATTTATGCTTATTTTATCTATTGTTCGTTTAGTAAAATATAAGTCATCCCCGAATATTAAAAATAGCGGCCGGTTAAAAAACGTCAATCCCGAAGTTCTTATGTCAAATAAAAATAAAGGAGTTGTTGTCTCAATTAAGGTTAAGCGTGAGTGTTTTATAAAAACGAAACGTGACGGAAAAGTTGTGTTTAAGGGGGTTTTAAAAAAGGGTGTTGTTGAGAAATGGCAGGCGCGGAAAGAATTGGAATTTAGCATAAATGACGGATCAAGCGTCGTTGTGGAGGTGGATGGGCGGATTCTGCCCCCTCTATCCAAAATCTACAAACCAATTAAAAGCTTGAAAATTACACCAAAAGGCATATCTATAGTAAAGTAAGTATGGTTAGCTCATAGCTGATTACTGGTTGTAAGCTTCAAGTCACAGGCCGCAAACCGCGTGTCTTTATAGCTTGTATATCCTGAGGCCCGCAGCTTGAATCGAAATCTTACAGCATATAACAAGAATATAACATTTTCTTGCAAAACCGGTGCAAATTATGGCGCTGCTTGCTATAATAACATCGCCTGAGGACAGCGGTATCCTTATATCCTTGCGGGCACAGGTTAAAAGATGATTCCGGCCCTGCCTGCCGAAGCCTTGGCGCAGGCAGGGATAAAGAAGCTGGGACTGGTGCATTTTGCCTGTGCCCGCAAGGGTGCCTGTGCCCGTAAGGGTGCGGCGGTCCCAATATCGGTTCAAATTAAACCCATGAAAAAAACATTCTCCGTAATTTCTTTAGGCTGCTTTCGCAACACTTATGATTCGGAAATTACTATCAAGAATTTTATTGATAAAGGGTATAAGTTCAAAGAGAAAGCGGACAGAGTGCATACTTTGATTATTAATACCTGCGGATTTATCAAAGAAGCAAAGGAAGAATCTATAGAGTATATCCGAAAAGCTATCGAGCTTAAGAGAAGAAGTATTATAAAGAGAATAATTGTTAAAGGATGCCTCAGCCAACGCTGCCAAAAGTTATTAAAAAGCGCTTTTGCTCTTGTTGACGAGTGGAGAGGGGTTGAGCATTTTCCTCAGAGTATTCTATTTCCTGCAAAGATTATGCTTCCTCATGCCGGCTTTCTAAAAATATCTGAAGGATGCAGCAATAATTGTTCATATTGCGCAATCCCCTTAATCAAAGGCAAGCTTGTAAGTAAGAGTATATCCGGCATATTAAAAGAGCTCAAGTATATGGACAGGCATGGTGTAAAAGAAGTAAACATAATAGGACAGGATGTTACAAGCTGGGGGAAGGATTTAGGGGGCAGAGAGAATTTAGCATCTTTGCTTAAGGTTATGCTTAAGGAGACAAAGAACATTCGCTGGTTCAGGATTATCTATACACATCCTAAATTCTTTACCGGTGATTTGATAGATTTAATTGCCCGCGAAGAAAGAATCTGTAAATATATAGATTTGCCAATTCAGCATATCAATGATAGAATTTTAAAGATGATGAACCGCGGCATTACCAAAAAGGAGATTGTTTCTCTTATAAGAAGAATACGCAGCAGGATAAAGAATGTGGCTATAAGGACATCGCTTATTGTTGGTTTTCCTTCAGAGAGCGATAGAGAATTTAGTGAACTTTTTGATTTTGTTAAGGAAATAAGGTTTCATCGTCTCGGTGTATTTAAATACTCCCGTGAGGAAGGGACTGCGGCTTATAGTTTCTCTGGTCATGTTCATTATCGGATAAAGCAGAAGCGTTTTAACGAAATTATGAATTTACAAAAAAGTATTTCTTATGAGTATAACAGAGCCATGCTGGGCAAAAGGATAAAAGTGCTCATTGATGAAGAGAAAGACGGTGTATTTATAGGGCGCGATGAACATAATGCTTATAGTATAGATGGCGTAGTTTATGTAGAGAGAGAAAATGTAAACAGAGGCAGCTTCTATAATCTTAAAGTCAAAGAAGCCCTTGATTACGATTTGGTAGCGCAATGAATATACCTAATTATTTAACATTATCGAGAATAGTTATAGCTTTCTTGTGTATGGCTTTTACGCTCTGGAACAATATTTTTTCTCTTGTTACTGCGTTTTTGTTGTTTATCCTGGCTTCTTTTACTGATTTTCTTGATGGCTTTATCGCCCGTAGATACAATAAGGTTTCTGATTTAGGAAAGTTACTCGACCCAATAGCAGATAAAGTTCTTATTCTTGGAGTATTCCTTGCGTTCTTGGCGCTAGGTATAATAAATATATGGATAGTCATTATTATCATGACAAGAGAGTTTATTATTACCGGCGTCCGGCTTTTCGCTGTAAATAAGGGGTATATTCTTGGAGCGAGAAGGTTTGGAAAGCACAAAACGGCATCTCAAATGGCAGGGGTAGTTTATATATTTGCGGTTCTTATATTAAGTAAGATGTTTCCAGAGAGTACTATAATTTCATTTTTGTATGATAAAGGCATACCGCTTCTTATGTGGTATATTGTTATTGTGACTGCTTTCAGCGGTATTCATTATTTATGGGTGAATCGCAGAATTATTAAGAACTTTTAATAACACAGATAAATTGACTCGTAGCCTATAGAAAGCCCACAGCTTGCGGCTCTTGGCTCATAGTAAAAACGGGAGAAAAGAATAAATAATTAACCTTTGTCCGCCCGGCGGGCGGGCAATTTTGGTGCATAAATTTTAATGCGGATTTCGGATTCAATCAAAAATAAGTTTGTATTGGCGGTAGCTACTCTTTTTGGAGTAGGGTATATACCGCTGATGCCGGGGACAGCATCCTGTGTGGCTGCTTTTTTTATTATTATATTAGTCAAGAGCCAATTGTGGCTTATTGTCATTACGGCCTTGTCAGTTGTCTCTGCGTTTTTATTCTCAGGGCCCGCAGAGAGTATTCTGGGTAAGAAAGATGCAAAGGAAATAGTTATTGACGATTTCAGTGGAATGTTTATAGCCTGTATCTTTATTCCTTATGATTTAAGGTTTATAGCCGCGGGTTTTCTTCTTTTTCGTATGTTCGATATGCTTAAGATTCCTCCCGCTGACAAAATAGAGAAGTATGCCGGGGCTTTGGGAATTGTGGGAGACGACATTATAGCGGGGGTATATGCTAACATTGCACTGCGTATTGTTGTATTTTTGTTGTCTCTATAGTTATTTGTGGCATTGTCAGCTGTATGTTTATAATGTTTGTTTGCGCAAACAGCATACGATAGACATACGGTTATAAAGAGATAGTCAATAAAAATAGAGGTGTATTATGAAAGTTTACCTTGCAGGGTATAATATCGATACAACAGTTTTGCGCCAGCTTCAGGGAAAAAATCCGCGTAGTGACGCCACTCCCGAAGTTTTATCAGCCGCATACGCACGTATAAGCCGTGACCCGCGGGCCGTCAATGAACTTCGTGAAGACGCGAGGAAAGAGATAGAACGCGCCCGTAAGTCGAACAAGACTATAATATTCAAAATGGGGCATCATTCTGTAGCGGAGCACGCAGTATTTAATCTCGACATTATAGGGGTCTCAAGGCTTGCCATGGAGGAAGTGGAGAAGTTCAGGCTTTGTTCTTATACAGAGAAGTCGCAGCGCTACATTACATTAGAAAAAGGGTTTGTAGTTCCCCGGGAGATTAAAGGTACCCGCTTTGAGAAACATTTTATTGATTTAATCGATAAGCAGAATGAGGCATATTCTTATTTTGTTGAAGAGTTAAAGAAGTATGTTTTCAATAAATACAAAGATTTAGCAGCCAATCCTGGGAGGCATAATCTTCTTGAGGGCTGGGCAAAAGAAGACGCGCGTTACATCACGGCGTTAGCTACAGAATCCCAGGCCGGCCATACTCTTAATGCCCGCAATCTGGAGCTTTTGCTGCGCCGGTTTGCATCCCATCCTCTAAGAGAAGTGCAAAGCCTAGGAAGAGAGATATATAAGGAGATTGCCAGTGTTGCCCCTTCTATAGTTTTATTTCACGAGGCTAACGACCGCGACAAGAATTCATACCCTGATTTAAAGAAACTGACGCGAAAAATTATCAAGCCGCATTCTGTCAATGGAGACTTATATGGTAATGAAGTTAATCTGGTTGAGTTTACTCCCGGCGGCGATGATGTTATATGCGCGTCACTGCTTCATACATTAGAAGAGCTGCCTTACCAGAAATGTAAGGAGATTGTAAAAAATATGCCGCCGGAAGATAAAAGAGAAGTATTTAGAACAGCATGGAAGAATATGCAGTTTTACGATTCTATGCTTAGAGAGTTTGAATACGCCAGTCTTACTTTTAATGTCATTCTTTCCGCGGCTTGTTTCGGACAGCTTAAACGTCATCGTATGGCTACTATCACTGTCCAGGATTATGACCCGAATTTGGGCAATACTATTCCGGAGTCTATTAAGGATATAGGGGGCGAGAACAAGTTTTTAGAAATTATTGATGAGACAAATGACCTTTATGAAGATATCAAAAAAGAAATTCCCCTTGCCGCGCCGTATGTCTTGACGAATTCTCACAGAAGACGTGTACTGATAAGAGTAAACGCGCGCGAGCTTTATCATATTTCACGCCTGCGCGAGGATAATCATGCCCAGTGGGATATAAGAAATATTGCTTCTGGTATGAGCAAAGAGGCAAAGAAAGTTATGCCTATGACTTTTGAGCTTGTTGGCGGAAAAGACAGATATAATGAGATTTACAAAAGTATATTCGGCGAATTACCAAAAGTTACAGAACAAATCTTGCCATCCGAGCGGAAGATAAAGTCCTGATAACACAGATTAGCGCAGATAGGAGCTTCGCGTTACAGATTACCACAGATGATAACTGGCAGTCTGTGACCTTGTTACTATAATTTCGCTTTGAATATTTCTTCGTATATCGGGCCTTTAGGGGTGAGGGTGCTTTTATAGAGAATTATTGATTTAATATGAAATGGTTTATCGAGTTTTATTTCTTTGGATTTAGCGGCAAGGCAGGCAATATTTCTTTTTCCCTTTAAGCGCGCAAGAGTAATATGGCTTCTAAACCTGTATTCGGGGTTAAATCCCAGCGGTTCCAGATTTTTTTCCAATTTATAGGCTATTTTCTGTAACGTTCTTTCTTCGTCGGTTGATATAAAAAATACCCGCGGATTACGTTCGTTTGGAAAGAAACCAAAATTAATAAGGTTGACCTTTAAAAGGTGTAATCCAGCTGTTGATTTATTAATTGTATTTTCAATAGACGGTATTTTATCTTCTTCTGTTTCGCCCAGGAATTTCAAAGTCATATGGACATTATGGATATTTACCCATTTCGCGTAAACATCACATTCCTTGAGCTGGGCCTGAATACTGTTTAGATAGTTTTTTATGTCCTGGGGCAGCGGTATTGCGATAAAAGTTCTCATAGTTTCGTACTGCGTGTCGCGTCGTGCGTATTGCGTATGTTTGCCTTGCTGATTATTATCGGGTTTATCAATGTATTATTTTTTTGGTTCGTGAGAACCCTGTTACTTGTCTATAGATTAATTCAATCAGGGATTTAGCGGCTTTTCTTCGCACGGTATCGCGCGGGGCATCTATTATTATCTTTTTTACAATAGTTTTTCTGCTGTAGGACACACTTAAGAATACGGTTCCTTTTCTAATCCCTTTTTTAGCATAGGGCCCGGCAAATCCCACAACGGACGCTCCGATATCGGTATTGAATTTCTTTCTTACCTTTTGTGATAAAAGACATGCTGTTTTTCTTGATACACCTTCGGTTTCTTTAAGGAGTGTTCTTGATATACCGAAGAGTTTACTCTTTGCATCAAGTGAATACACTACAACTCCTGATTTGAATACCTTTGAACTTCCCGGTATTTTTGTCAAAAGATAAGATGTGTAGCCTCCGGTGCATGATTCTGCGACAGAAACCGTAAGGTTATTTTTCTTTAAGGCAGTTATAAGTTTTCTTAACATTTCCGTGAAATATTCTACCAGATTGAACAGCTTAGGGCAATAGATTGGTATCTTGCGTATTATGCTGTGCCTATTAGTGCTGAGGATAAGAAATGACTGTAACAATTCCATTGGCATAGCGAGATTGAGCAAGGAAGTTAACCGGTAAAATGCTGCATCCTATACCCTTACGGGCACAAGCACCCTTACGGGCACAGGCAAAGACACAAAGTCACCAGGTCATCAAGTCACCCGTTGTATATACAGATTAGCACAGAAACATAAAAGGACACAATGTAATACCCTAACGGGCGCAGGCACCCTTGCGGGCACAGGCACCCTCGCGGGCGCAGGCGGGCAAATAACGCTAACCGCATTATTTGGGTTAAATTAAAGATGAATGTTAGCGCAGCTTGTGTTATAATTGTTTGCGATGAGAAGTAATCAGTTACAAAAGCACCATATTCAGTCATTTGCGAAATTAAGTATTTATGAACGTCTATCCTGGGCATTTTCCCAATATAAGTTTCT
>MVCW01000101.1 GCA_002049895.1 Candidatus Omnitrophica bacterium 4484_171
CAAAAGGCGCTTTTGATTCCTTAAATAATCTCCATTCTTACTTCTAATCCTATATCTCTTTAGTGTTAACTCTCATTAAAAACAGGATAGATAAAATTCCCAAAGCTGCACCATAGATAAATGTGAAATTAGAATTAAAACTCCAAAGTATCCCAGCAATTATTCCCGCAGGTAAAACTGCTAAACTAATACAAGTGTGAAATGTGCCTAACGCTGTCCCTGCAAAATCACCAGTTACAAAATCAGAAGCAAAGGCCCTGCTTGTTCCTTCTATCAAGCCAAACGATACACCATATATAGCAAATAAAATTATAAATCCGCCTAAAGAATTCGCTAAACTAAATCCTATGCAGGTAAATGAATAAACAAGATAACCTAAAATAAGGGTCTTTTTTCTGCCTATTTTATCTGAAATTATGCCCGCCGGGATTGAGGACAAAGCATAGATAATGTTGAACCAGACATATAGGAGAATAGGTAAGGCTATAGCAAATCGCAATTTCCTAAAGCAAAGAAAGTTTGCGCCAATAGGTATCGTTTAAAATTCAGCGGAAGATTTTTCAAACTTATCCTTAAAGATAGCGCTTGAGGTGTGGTTATTTTTTCTTTAACGAACAATATAGGAAGCAATGCAAAAAAGGCGATAATTGCTGCTATAAATAAAATCGATTTAAGCTCTACTTTCAAAAACCAAAAAAGGACAAATGCGCCCAATGCCCCAATAAAAGCGCCTGAAGTATCTAAAGCACGGTGAATGCCAAAGGCCTTACCTCTCGCGGAAGACGAAGTTGAATTAGCTATAACAGCATCTCTTGGCGCAGTGCGTAAACCTTTTCCAATCCGCTCTACAGGTACTAAAACTGTTAAACTCGGCCAACTCTTAACAAATGGAAATAATAACTTCATAATGGAAGAAATAAAATATCCCCAAAATACAAGAGGTTTTCTTCTCCCAAATTTATCTGACCAGTATCCTGAAAAAACCTTTAATATGCCTGAGATACTATCTCCTAGGCCGCCAATCAGCCCTACGGCGATACCTGCTCCTCCCAAAGATGCGATAAACAAAGGCATCTCTAGTATATTTGGCATCACCTTCATTGCCGCCATATATCCCTTCAGTATTGCCTCTTTCCCCCGATAAAACTCTAATGCTGTAATGCGCCCAATATCCGGGGATATTATTATGTCTGCTTCTTTTACTTTTAATTTCGCTATTTCATATTCCATAGCATAAATCGCCTGTATTATAGCATCAAATATGCTGGGGGTATTTGGATCTATTCTCTGAGTTCCTTTGTAAAATCTTTCCTTAATCCCATCAATAAATTTTTGGAATTTTTGAATCCTATTTTTGTTTTCCTGAATGAGTTTATTAATTCTGTTATTTAGCGTCAGCAAGGCTACGTTTTTAGCCTGGGATTTTGAAATTGGCGTAGAAAATCTTTGTTTCTCGATGACTTTTCTCTTTTTAGGCTCTTGAATTACATTGCAGGCAATAACAACTGTCGCGCCCATATCTTTAACTACTTTTACCGGAACAGGATTGACTATTCCGCCATCTATCAGGAATCTATCTCTTCTGTCAGAAGCGCTCGCCTGCCATCTGTCTGGCAGGGATCCGCCTTGGGCGGAAAACTTAACTGGCATAAATATAGCAGGTATGGAAATGCTTGCCCTAACTGCCTCTATCACAGAACCTTCTTTTATTATTACTTCCTCGCCTGTATTGACATCGGTAGCTACAACTGCCAGAGGAATCTTTAAATCTTTGAACTTAATATTTCCAATAATAACTCGTAATAATTCTTTGACTTTCTGGCCATGAATAAATCCTCTGAAAAGCAAAGCTAAATTTGGGTCAGCTAAGCGAATCAATTGTTTCCAATCTGCCTTTAAAACCATTTCTTCAAAATTTGCTATTTCACCTTCCTTTGCATAATAAGCGCCAACAAGCGCACCCATACTTGAGCCGGCGAGCATATCAATGGATATATTTTTCTCTTTTAGCGCCTTTAATATTCCTATATGAGCTAATCCTCTTGCTGCACCACTTCCTAACGCTAATCCTATCTTTGGTTTCTTTATTCTTATCATTATGTAATCTCATTAATTGGCAAAACAAAAGCTTTAATCCCTTCTTTGCCGAGTTTTTTGCGCAATTCTTTTATCTGCTTAATAAGTTCATCTTTTTTCTTGTCCTCAACAGCAATTGCTAAAACAGAATTCACTGGCGGCCAGATATGGTTGCCTAAATGCAAACCGCTGGTTTTACCGCAACCTGTAGCCCTGTCCCAACGAGTATAATATTCTATTTCCATATCTTTTAAAATCTGCATTACTTCATCATTTATAGCGATGTTATACATAATAAAAACCATCTTCATGTTTTTACCGCCTCCTCTTTTCTAAACGCAATGGTATAAACAACGGGCACCAGTACCAAAGTAACAAATGTTGCAACTAAAAGTCCGCCAATTGCGGTTATACCAAAAGGCTGCCACATCTCAGCGCCCCATCCATGAGATACTGCCAGAGGAAGCATCCCAAAAATGGTAGTAAAAGTAGTCATAAGAACTGGTCTAAGCCTGTGTTTTCCGGCTTGTTTTACTGCTTCTGGCAAAGACAAACCTCTTGCTCTTAAAATATTGGTATAATCTACCAAAACTATGGCGTTATTTACTACAACCCCCATAAGCATTATAAGAGCCATAAACGACATTAAATTCAAAGTTGTTCCCGTTATAAAAAGCGCCCAGGCAACGCCGATAAAGGCAAAAGGGATAGAAAAGAAAATTATAAAGGGAGTCTTTAGTGATTCAAATTGAGAGACCATTATCATATAGATAAGGACTACCCCCACAATAAGCAATAAAAATAAATCCCCAAAGGTCTTGCGTTGTTCCTCAACCTCTCCGCCAAAATCCAATGTTATTCCATTAGGTAAAACCAGTTTTGACATTTTTTCTTCTACATCTTTCTTTACGTCGCCCAAAGGCCTCTTATATGTATCACAGCCCACCTTGATTATCCTTTCCCTGTTCTTTCTTTCTATCTCTACCGGGCCTTGAGCATCTTCTATTTTAGCAATATTCTTTAACTTAACTAATTTCCCTGATATAGAAGGAACTGTAATATTGCCTATATTATCCATAGTGCTTCTTTCTTTTTCTTTAAGCTGAATGAAGATATCAAAATCATCACCAGCGTCTCTGAATTTACTGGCTTCCGTACCATAATAATTTGAACGCAAAACTTGCGCAACAGTAGCCACATTCACTCCTAACTGGGCCGCCTTTTGCCTGTCCACTTTAATCCAGACCTCAAAACGTGGTTTTTTACGAGATACTCGTATATCTACCGCTCCTTTAGTCTCCTCCATTATGCCTTTTACCTTTTCCGCCAAGGCATTGGTTTTATTCAAATCGTGGCCGATTATTTCTATTTCAATTTGTTTGCCCCCGCCCATAAGGACCTGTTTCATTGGGGTGGTAGCAATTACAGAAAACTTCTCAATGCCGGGAATTTCTTTTGTTTTCCGGCGTAAAAGGTCAGCAATTTCTGAAGTCGAACGCTTTCTTTTATCTTTAGAAACCAGCTTTGCTCCTGATTCTCCGATATTTGGCCCTTCATCCATACCCATAGCCGCGCCAATACCTTTTTTTGATTCTCCGACAAAGGCATAATAATTGTCTGTCTCAGGAACAAATTTTTTATAAAATTCAGCTACTTTAAGCACTGCCTTTTCGGACTCTTTGAGTCTGGCGTTTTCTGACAAAGAAAATCTGACATCTATATCCCCTGTATCTGTATCAGGCATAAGGCCTGTCCCGATAAATTTAATTAAGATTAAACTTGCCAGGAATATAAAAATTAAAGGGAATAAAATCTTTTTCCTGTTAGATAAAGCAAAACTTAATATCCTTTCATATTTATTTTCTATGGTTTTAAATACCTTCTCTCCCCATAAAAAGAATTTTGATACAGTGCGATTTTTTTGATTATGGTTAAAAGGCTTTATCCAGCGGGAACATAACATAGGAGTAAGAGAAAGGGCTATAAATAACGAACCCAGTAGCGTAATACTTATAATAGAGCCCAATTGGCCAAACATTATTCCCGCAAGCCCGGTTACAAAAATAAGCGGCAAAAACATAGCTAATGTAGTTAAGGTGGATGCAGTTATGGCTGTGCCCACTTCAGTTGCGCCAAAAACAGATGCTTCTTTGGGTTTTTCTCCAGAGTCGATATGCCTACTGATATTTTCCAAGACAACAATGGCATTATCCACCACCATCCCGATAGCAATAGCCAAACTCATCAAAGATATTACATTTATCGTAAACCCGTTTATGAAAAGAAAGATAAAAGCAATAATTAAAGAAAAAGGTATTGACAGAGAAACAATTACACTGGCCAATGCCTTTCTTAGAAAAAGCAAAGTTACCAAGACTACTAAAATACCCGCTATCATCAAGGTTTGGCTTAAATTGCGGATAGAATTAAGAATGAATTCGGAATTATCCATAGGAATGGCTATTTCTAAATCCTGCGGCAGGTTATTTTTCACCTTTTTTAAGAAATCTTTTATGCGGCGGCAAACTGCAACTGTATTAGCGCCGGACTGCTTCTGGATAATTAAGATAACCGCTTCTTTACCGTTCAACCAACCCTTCATTATCTGCTCTTCAAAAGAATCGCTCACATCTGCTACGTCTTTAAGATATATAGGTTTATTTCCAAAACTTCCTATAATAATATTTCTTATCTCCGCGGGGTCTTTAAATCTTTCCTGCTTTAGCGCCCTTATAATTATTTGAGGCGACAGATTATAGGCTTCCAATTTCTGCCAATCAAATTGAATTTTAATCTGGCGGCGAAGACCGCCATAAATCATAATTGCCCCTACGCCTTTTACGCGCTTTAAGGGATCGGACACTTGCTTATCAACGATATGGTAAAGCTGCTTCCAGCTCTCAGTAGCATTTATGCCTACCACCATTATAGGAGAAGTAGCAGAAGAGAATTTAAAGAGCATGCAACGTCTAAATCAGTCCCCCATTCGAACTGGCAGGTTACCATTGCCAGATTATCCTTGGAAAGGGACTTCAATTTATCAAGATTATTAACTGTGCTTAATTGGTCTTCTAAATATTTGGTTATATCGCTCTCCACATCAGCAGCAGCGGCTCCGGGATAAGGCACAAGCACACTTATAGCCGGAGGTTCAATGTCCGGCAATAAATCCATACCTAATTTTGACAAAGAAATCACTCCAAATAAGAGTATCGCTAAAAAAACCATTAAAATTGTCAGCGGACGTTTAACCGCAAAACCTGGTAAATTCATCCCGTTAGACCTCCCTTAATCCTATTTTTAAGATATCTCTTCCCCATCCCTGTTTTTAAACCCCGTTAGAGATAGGAAACGCCTTCGGTGTTTCCGTAGATTACCTATTAAACTTCTATACCAGTTAAACATCTTTAATTACGCATTTATATATAAAATACCATCTCTTTCTAATCTCTAACGGGGTAAACCCCGTTAGAGATATGTCCTGTTAAAAACATTGTTTCTAACGAGACAGGAAACGCTTCAGACGATTTTTAAGATAACGTTTTCCCATTCCTGACTTTAAATATTTTTCTCTTGCTCGGGCATCCTGCTCATTTATACAACCTTCGTAATATATCAATTCAAAAGGACCTTTACCTTTTGTAGAGAATACTTTATTATTGTTATGTTCTTTGAAGCGTTTCCGTAAATTATTAGCAAAACCGGTATACCACCTGCCATCTTGTTTGCTTTGAATTATATAAACGTAAAACATAACTCACCTAATCTCTAACGGGGTAAATATCGTTCTCTACGATATGCGTCACCTTTATTTAAACAGGCTTCAAAATAAATAAGCCGTAAAGGACGTTTATGTTTAGTTGAAACAGCTAAACCTTGTGTGTGTTCTTTGAGCCTCTGTCTGAGATTAGAAGTTGTCCCTGTATAGAATTGAGCATTTTTTTCACTCCATAAGACATATGTGTAATACCAGCTCTTGTTAGAAATATCAGCTATTTTTGAAGATCGGCTTTTAATAGAATAAGGTCTAACGGGATTCATTATTCTGTTTCTCATTCTCCTGTACTATGAAACAATAATACACCCCTGTTCCCGGCAGCCTTAGAATAGCATCACGAGGGACAACAAGGGCTTTATGCTTTCCTGCTAATAAGCTAATGCGGGCAAACATCCCCGGCAC
>MVCW01000102.1 GCA_002049895.1 Candidatus Omnitrophica bacterium 4484_171
AAAAAGAACAGTATCTATGGCCATTCCTTATTTTTCACCGGCACTGAGGCTTAAACAGCCGAAGTGCCAGGTGATAACCACACCAATCAATTTACCAGAATAACAAAATGCGCGCTAATCTCCGCCTACGCTAAAGCTTCGGCGGGTTAATTCAACTAAAGACTTTTGTGCGCTAACGCTTCAAAAGTCTAAGTTTCATTGAACAAACTGCGCTACTTCCCGATGAACAAACTGCGCTACTTCCCGAATAGTAGAGTAGGCACACCACAGATGATCACAGAAGAATGTACAGATTAACACAGATAGTATCTGTGTTAATCTGTTTCTCATCAGTGATCATCTGCGTTTAAGAAGATAATCAAATTCCGCATTCACCCATTCGCCGGCATGCTTAGTTTTCAAATTAGTATGCTCGAAAGTATAGGGAATAATACTTACCGCAAAGAAGCTGCTCCTTAACTCCTGAATTGTCAAGCTTATTCCGTCTATGGCAATTGAACCTTTATCAACAAGATAAGAGGAAAACTTTCTATCATATCCTGCGGCCATAGAAAAATATTCTCCTTTATTAGAAATGCTTTTAATATTCAGTTCGCAATCCACGTGCCCTAAGACAAAATGGCCGCTGATTTTATCCCCCGCCCTAAGAGCGGGTTCTAAATTAACTAAAGAAGAGATACGGAGGCGCTTAAGGTTTGTTGTCTCAAGCGTTGTTTTAACCACATCAAAAAAGACTAGATTTTGTTTTTTATCTACAGCGGTTAAACATACGCCGTTAACAGAGACACTGTCGCCTTTATCAATATCCGAAAACAATTTGTTCACAGAGACACCAATTTGCCATAGCCCCGCTTTCTTTTTTATAGACTTTATTAATCCTGTTTCTTTAATTATTCCCGTAAACATAATATCTATTTTAATTTCCCCAAGAAATTCTCTATCCTCTCCAAGCCTTTTTTCATATTATCCAAAGACACAGCATAGGATAAACGGATATAACCGTCAAGCCCAAATGCACTTCCGGGGACTACAGCGACATGAGCGCTGTCTAAAAGAGCATCCGCAAATTGCAAAGAATTATCTATGGCCCTGCCGGAAAACTTCTCGCCCAATACATCTTTTATGGAAACAAAGGCGTAAAAAGCACCATCCGGTTTCATACAGCTTATGCCTTTAATAGAATTTATCCTATCAACCATAAAACCACGTCTTTTTCTAAACTCGCCAACCATCTTATCTACACAATCCTGAGGCCCTCTTAAAGCTTCCAAAGCCGCCATTTGAGATATTGAGGCAGGATTTGATGTAGAGTGGCTTTGTAAATTAACCATTGCTTTTATAATACGAGGATTAAGAAATCCCATCATACACTATCTTTTCATATATTTCATCAGAAATACAAAAAATCTTATTATCTAAGATAGTATCGGCTAAAGCCCGCAATTCTTCCTTGGTGTAAACGGCACCTGTAGGATTGGAAGGAGAATTCAGTATAAGAACCTTGGTGCGGGAAGTAATTTTTTCCTTTAACTGCTTAGGGTTAATCTTGAAACCGTCCTTTTGGCCCGTCGGAATAATAACGGGTTTTGCGCCGGATGCTTTTACCATCTCAGGATAGCTAACCCAGAAGGGAGCGGGAATAATAACTTCGTCATCGTCGTTGCAAAGAGAACAAATGGCATTAAAAAGAGAATGTTTTGCGCCGCAGGAAATAATTACTTCATTCTCTTTGTACTCAAGATTATTATCTTTCCTGAATTTATCACATATTGCTGATTTTAATTCTTTTATCCCGCCTGCAGGTGTATACTTGGTAAACCCATTATCAACTGCGTCCTTAGCAGCTTCTTTAATATGTGAAGGGGTATCGAAATCTGGTTCGCCGGCGCCAAAGCCAATAACATCTATACCATCTTTTCTCATCTGTTTTGCCTTTGCACTTATGGCTAAAGTTATCGATTCGTTTATTAAACTTATCCTTTTAGAAATCATAATTACCCTCTCCTTTAAAAACTTAGTTCGCTATTCCTTTTTAGCAATTAAGTATGCTGCAGCAGCTGCGCCAAAACCATTATCAATATTTACCACAACCAAACCGGGAGTGCAAGACTGAAGCATACCCATAAGTGCAGCTTTTCCATCGGCTCCGTAACCGTAGCCTCCTGATGCGGGCACACCAATAACCGGCACATCAACAAGGCTCTTTATTAAAGCAGGAAGTACCCCGTCCATACCCGCGACAACAATTATACACGAAACTTTCTCTTTTAACATTGTTTTTAACGGACTAATTAATCTGTGAACTCCGGCGGCACCAATGTCATAAGCATAAACCGCTTTGCACCCCAATACTTCTGCCGTAATACGTGCTTCTTCGGCAACCACAATGTCAGCGCTTCCCGCAGATATTACCCCGACGGAACCAACATTATTTTTGAACTTAAAGTTTCTTTTTCTTAACATCGCCATGCGAGCATCAGGATAAAGCTTAAGCACAAAGCCTTTTCTTCTTCTTGCCTTCAGGGGACCTAATTGTTTTTCTGATAACTTTGCAGCGGCGCTGAACCCGTTATTTTCCGCCATCTTAATAAGAAGCTCATAAACAAGTGCGGGACTTTTGCCCAAAGGCATAATAAACTCAGGCACACCGCAGCGTTCGCCGCATAATACGCCAAGCTCAGCTATCCTATTAAAATAATTCGACTTACTCATTGGCTATCTTTTCCTTTCACTAAGAAGTATCAAATCTTTTAGTTCGTTTTCGTTGCGGGCACGCTGCCAGCGTTTATCAAAATCAGCATCCTGGACTATCTGGGCAATCGCAGCTAATGAACGCAGGTGGAAATTCCTTTCGTCTTTAGTCCCTACAAGAACAAAAACGGCATGAACATTTTCTGCGCTATCAGAAAAATACACCCCTTTCTTTATCCTTATAAGAAAGATATCGAAGATGTGTTTACCTTCAATAATAATATGGGGAATGGCCAAAGTCGGAGTAATTGCAGTATTGCCTTCTTTCTCTCTGCCCCATAAACGGGATAGAATATCTTCGTAGGGTAAGCCAAGACGTTTTGACACTATTCCGGCGATTCTTTTAAAAAGCTCATCTACCTCAAGGCTGTCTTTGATATCCAAAACCGCTGCGCTCTCAATAATATGGTCAAACCTATCTTTTGTAATCTCGTCTCTTTCTCTAATTATCTCTTTAAGCTCTGACTCAAGAAGATTAGTAGTAAGTTCTTTAGCTGTTATCCTCTCAATAATATGAAGAAGGGCATACTCACTGTTTGAGCGTATCCTGCCGTAAAACCAATAAACCAAAAACCCGCCTATAATAAGTATTATGCTTATAAAAAGAGCTTCATAACCCATCTCCAGTAGAAGAAAACCAAAGCCTAAAATACCTATAATCTGCACAAAAGGATAAAAAGGCGCGCAAAAACGCGGTTTGTAATTCTGAATGCGGCTCTCTCTCATAATAATAATGGAAAAACAGGAAAACATATAAGTAAGTATTAAAACAGTAGAAGCCGCTTCTATTAAAACCTTAAGTTTGAATAACAAAACAATCATCATGAGCAAACCCGTAAATAATATGGCATTATGCGGAGTATTAAACCTCTTATTAACCCTGCTCAAAAAATCACCAAGAAGGCCGTCCCGGCTCAATGCCAAGGGGTAACGCGAAGCAGCCATTATACCCGCGTTAGCCGTGGAAATAAATGCCAGTACCGCGGCAATATCCAAGATAATCCTTCCGCCTCGGCCCATAATAACCTGGGCACTGTCAGAAATCGGAGTAAGAGAAGAAGCAGATAAAGCGAGCTTGTCTCCCAACACACCTGTTGCCACAAACACCACAAAGAAATAAATAATACCTACAGAAAACATAGAAAACATCATAGCCCGCGGCGCGATATACGCAGGATTCTTTGTTTCTTCAGCTATACTTGCCACTTTCAGCAAACCTCCATAGGAAATAAATACAAAACCGGCGGTAGAGAAAATCGCACGCCACCCTCCTTTTACGAAAGGCTCAAAATTTGCGGCTTTAACCGCAGGAATCCCCCGTATGATATAAAAAACCAACGCTGTCAACAAGAAAAACACTAAAACTACCTGTACTCTGCCTGCTTCCTTTATCCCTACGAGGTTAATAATAATAAAAACAGCGCATAAAACAAAAACAATGATATGTATATTAATGCCTACAATAAGCTTTACAAAAGCAGCCATACCCACCAGGGCAAATACACTTTTTAAAGATAAAGAAAACCACGTAATCAAACCATTAACTGTACCGACAGCAGGGCCCATACTTCGGGTAACATAAAAGTACGTACCTCCGGCTTTTGGCATTGCTGAAACAAGCTCAGCCTGGCTTAACATCCCGGTCATTGCAAAAAGGCCGGCGATAAAGTAAGAAACGATTACTGCAGGCCCCGCCTGCGCATAAGCAATCCCGGGGAGAATAAACAAGCCGGAGCTTATCATTGCTCCGACAGCAACAGAAAAAACATCTATGAGGGTAAGTTCTTTCTTAAGCTTTGGCATAAGTCAAAATCACCAGTCACAAGACACAATGTCACAAAGTCACAATGTTACAAAGGCACAAAGACACAAGGTCACCAAGTCACAAGAACACAAGTAAGAGAAGAAATATACTCACTGACGCTCGTGAAATATGTTCGTTTCACTCACGAAATATGCCCGCTAAAGCAGACGAAATTTACACCCGTCAGGTGTGAAATATATCGGCATTCGGCTGATGAAATGTACTTGCTTCGCAAGTGAAATTCATTGTACTTCTACAAATTTCTATTAATTTCGTTCCGGCGAAACGTCGGGGCATATTTCGTTCGCCATAAGGCGAATATATTTCCATATATTACTATGAGCTATGAGCTTCTTTTATCTCTTCCTAAAAGCTGTGTATTAAATATACAGACCTCGCGAACCGAAACTAACTTCTTAAAATATACAGACATTGTGAGCTCTAACGGTTTTGACAATTTATTTTTCCCGGTTCTTTTTC
>MVCW01000028.1 GCA_002049895.1 Candidatus Omnitrophica bacterium 4484_171
AAAAGAATTATTATATATCCGGGTAAAAAAGTAGTAGCAAAGAATGTTGTTTTAAAAATAGGAGATATTCCTATATTTTATATTCCATATTATTCCCAGTCACTAAAGGATAATTCATTTCCTGTTGAGCTTAGCCCGGGTAAGGATTCGGATTGGGGCTTTTACGTATTAAGCCGCTGGCGTTATTATTTCAATGATAATAATAAAGGCAAGGTGAATTTCGACTGGTATGATAAAAGAGGCATAGGAACAGGCGTAAGCCATGAGTTTAATGCCGGAAAATACGGCAAAGGCATCGCCAAGATTTATTATATAAATGACGACCTTTACGGCAATAACACAAGCTATATACCCGATGACAGATATAAGAGCGAGTTTTCATATCATAACACTCTCGGCAGCAGCTTAACTTTAAATGCCGAGTACCATAAGTTTTCCGACGTTGATTTTATGAAAGACTTTTTCTACCGTGAGTATGAAAAAGATACGCATCCGCTTTCCTATTTTCTGGCGGATTATTCATTAGGTAATTCCGCGGTTTCTTTGCTTGCCCAGAAACGGGTGAATAAGTTTTATGAAGAGACAGAATATCTGCCTAAACTGGAATATAATCTTTACCGGCACAGCATAAACAACTCTCCTTTCTATTTTGAGTCAACCGAGTCCATAGCGGGACTAACAAAGAAATATGCCGATTCAGGGCTTGATTATGACTCTACGCGGTTTCATACGCACAACGTCCTTAGCTATGAGAGAAAAATAGCGTGGCTGCATATTGTTCCCTATACGGGGATGTACAGTACTTTCTATTCAAGAGACATATACGGCGGCAGAAACGTATGGCGCCAGGCGCCGGAAGCGGGGATTTCTTTTAGCACTAAACTATATAGAGCCATCAGACATCCTTTTACACTATTTGGAGAAAAAATAGATGCTATTCGCCATATCATTACTCCAAAGTTGTCTTACAGTTACATACATCCTCCCACGACGTCCAGGAATGAACTTGCTGAGTTTGACGATGTTGATACTTTAGAAAGAACAGAGAGCATAATCCTTGAGATGAAGAATAAAATACAGGCTAAGAACGGTGATAAAGTATGGGACCTTTTTTATTTTAACCCTTCTTTGGAGTATAAACTTAATCAGGAAGGAAAGGGCAGTTTTCTTGATAATTTAAAAACAGACCTTGAGTTCTTTCCCAAAAAAGGCATATCTATTACATCTGACAGCGAATACGATTTTGTAGACAGGGCGTTTAAAGAAGTAAATATCGATTTCGGCATTAAAGATGAAGATAACAAGAAATATTCTGTATATATAGGCGAGCGTTACGCTAAAGACAGTGATTCCCAGACGACGCTTTCTTTTATGTACCAGCTCAATTCAAAATGGCAGTTTAGGACTTACTGGCGCTATGGTTATGAGGGCGGAAGCGGTTTCCAGGAACAGCAGTATGTTGTAAGGCGCGATTTGCACTGCTGGCTTATGGATTTGGGCCTTGATATTGACCAGGACAGCAATTATACTCTGTGGGTGATATTTAGAATAAAGGCATTTCCTAAAATTCATGTAGGGTTTGACCACACATATCATGGGGCGCGTTCAGGCTACTAAAAAGCATAATATTTGTGTTGTTGGGGCAGGCCATGTAGGGCTTGTAGCGGCGGCATGTTTTGCCCATTTGGGGCATAAGGTTATATGCGTTGATAATGATAAGAAGCGTATTGAACGTTTAAAGAAAAATATTCTGCCGTTTTTTGAGCCTCAGTTAAAAGATTTAGTAAGGAAGAGCTTTAAAAAGGGCAGCCTTACTTTTAGCCGCAGCCTCAAAAGCTCCCTAGCAAAATCAGATGTTATTTTTATAGCTGTAGGGACCCCGCCTCTGCCAAACGGTTCAGCGGATTTGACATCCATAGAAAACGTTGCTTATACGATTGCGCGCAACATGAATGATTACAAGCTTATTGTAGAGAAATCAACGGTCCCTGTGCATACAGGCAGGAAAATAAAAGAAACAATTATGCGTTACAGGAAAAACAACATTGATTTTGACGTTGCGTCTAACCCTGAGTTTTTAAGAGAGGGAAAAGCGGTTTATGATTTCTTCTATCCTGACAGGATTGTTATCGGAGTAGAGTCGCCCAAAGCAGAGAAAATATTAAGGAGTATTTACGCTTCATTAAAAGCTCCTTTTGTTGTTACAAATATCAATACCGCTGAACTTATAAAACACGCTTCCAACTCTTTTCTGGCCGCGAAGATTTCTTTTATTAACGCTGTATCAAGAGTCTGTGATTTGGCGGGAGCGGATATAGAAAAAGTTGCGCTTGCAATGGGAATGGATAAGCGCATCGGAAAACATTTCTTAAACGCTGGCATCGGCTACGGGGGTTTTTGTTTCCATCCTGAAGAGATTTTGTTTGTGGATAAAGGAGCCGGGTTAGAATGTAAAACTTTCGGAGAATTATTTAGAGAATTAAATAATATAAATGATAACCCCGTAAGAATATTGTCTGCGGATAGTAACCTATCTTTTGCCCTAAAAGACCTAATGTGTATTACAAGAAGAAAATACAGTGATGATCTAATTGTTTTAAAAATGTCGATGGGCAGAGTAATAAAGGTAACAAAAGAGCATCCTATCGTGGTGTTAAATGGTAGTAAACTGGATATTAAATTGGCAGAGGAAATAAGAGAAAAAGATAAGGTGGTATTACCAATTGGCGAGTTTGGAGGAAATCGGGACATAACAATTGATGTCCTGGAGGAAATAGAAGGCACTCAGTTATTAGAGAAAACCTGGCTGAATAATAAGAATATGATAAGGGATAACTTCGCATATTTAAAACCTTATTTATCAAATAAATATGTACATGACGTGAAGAAAACAGGAACAATGAGAGCAGTGGATGTTCTGCCGGCAAGAGATATTTTAGATATGTATGATTCAAATAGATTGTTTACGGCAAGAAGCAGATCGGCGACATTGCCTTATAGAATAAAAATAAATAAAAGCTTTGCTCGTTTAATCGGATATTATCTATCAGAAGGATGGGTTTGTGAAGATACAGGCAGAAATGGCGTTAAACGAGAAAGGATTAATCTTTCTTTCGGAGAGCATGAAAGAGAATACATTAGCGATGTTAAGAATATCATTGATAGTCTGGGTATAAGACACATAGAGAAAGTCCAGAATGGTTCTTGTGCTATTATCATGTCTTCAAAATTATTTGTCTATATCATTGAAGATGTATTAAAATGCGGAAATAACTGTTACAACAAACGGATTCCTCCGCAAATTCTTAATTCTAAAGCTGATATTAAATGGGAATTTCTAAAAGGAATATTGCGGGGAGATGGGGGGATTGTTAGGTTGAATAATGGGAAAAACTTAAATATAGAATATGCCACAGTAAGCAGAAATCTTGCTCATTCTTTACTTTTGCTATTACAGTCACTGAGTATAATTACATCAATGAAAAGATGCTATAATAATAAATCGACAGTTTTAACCTATATTATAAGGATAAATGGATTAGAACAGGTTAAAAAGATTGGCCCATTATTTGGGGGAAAGTGGAAAAATTACGAAGAAATCGCGAATAATTATAAAAGAGATATATTGCCGCTTGGTTATAAGAAGTTTGATAATCATGCTTTAATAGAAGTTAAGAAGATTGAAAAAGAGCGCTACAATGATTTTGTATACAGTGTAGAAACAGAAAATTCTCTCTTTGTGTCTTCCGGCGGTATATTAATTCACAATTGTTTTCCCAAAGACCTGGAAGCGTTTATATATATTTCTAATAAGCTGGGGTATGATTTCGGCCTGCTTAAGGAAGTAAAGAATATAAATGAGAGCCAGAAAGATTATTTTGTAGAGAAAATAAAAGAAAGTATGTGGGTTCTAAAGGGGAAGAAAATAGCCGTTTTGGGTCTTTCCTTTAAGCCTGATACTGACGATATGCGTTTCGCGCCTTCTGTTGATATTGTTAATATGCTTATAAACGAAGGAGCTGTTCTTTCTCTGTATGATCCCCAGGCACACAAAGAAGCAAAGGAAATATTTTATTCCAGACGAAAGACCGCAAAGACAAATAAGTTAAAATTCTGCAAGGACGCTTACAGCGCCCTTAAAGGATGTGACTGTGCCTGTTTTTTAACAGAATGGGAAGAATTTAAGAAATTGGATTTTAAGAAAGTAAAACGGCTTATGCGCCTGCCGTTGGTTATTGACGGGCGCAATATGCTGGATAAGAGCAAGCTTGAGAAATTAGGATTTACCTATATAGGTATGGGTACTTCGTATATGCGTAAAAAATAACCCGGCACTCGTCTAACTTTACATTTCCTTTTCAAAAGGATATGTCAAGTTAGCTAAAAATTCAGGATAGAATGGATAATTACAAGTTATTAAGGAAAAAGATAGTTAAGAAAGAAGCCAAATTGTGTATTATCGGTTTAGGGTATGTAGGGCTCCCTTTAGCTGCTGCTTTTGCTAAAAAAGGATACTTTGTTTACGGTCTTGATACAAGCGCATCCCGGATTAATAAACTGCGCCGGGGAATAAGGTATATAGTAGATGTTGACCCAAAAGAAGTCAGCCTTCTTATCAAAAGAAATCATTTTTGTCCTACAACAGAGGGGAAGATATTGGAAGAGGCAGATGTAATTATAGTATGCGTACCTACTCCTTTAAGAAAAGTAAAGATTCCCGATGTTTCTTATATTATAGCTGCCGCTAAGACAATAAAAAAGCATATGCGAAGAGGGCAGCTGATTATTTTAGAAAGTACTTCATATCCTGCGACTACAAGAGAGGTGGTTTTACCTATACTTAGAAGTTCAGGCCTGAAAGAGAAAAAGGATTTCTTTTTGTGCTTTTCTCCCGAACGCGTAAATCCCGGCGATAAGAAGTTCCCTCTCACTAAGATACCGAAAATAATCGGAGGTATATCGCAAAAGTCATCCTGGTTAGCAAAAGATTTGTATTCCGTTATTATAAAGAAAGTATTTGTTGTTTCATCACCTGAGGTAGCGGAAACTTCAAAGCTCCTTGAGAATACATTCAGGCTTGTCAATATCGCCCTTGCTAATGAGTTTGCGATGGTTTGCAATAAATTGGGGATAAAATTACGGGAGGTAATTGAAGCGGCGAAAACAAAGCCGTTCGGGTTTATGCCGTTTTATCCCGGTCCCGGGGTAGGCGGGCATTGTCTGGCAGGCAGGGAATCCGTTTTAGTTAGAGATGAAAAAGGCGTCTGTTCAGTTAGATTCTTGAATGAACTTTTTGAAGCTGTTAAATCCCATGGTTATCAAAAATACGATTTTAAGGGCATAAAATTCTTAAAGCCAAAGAATTTTAAGATTCTAAGTTTTGACCTTCAAAGAGCAAAGCCCATTTTTAAAGACATTAAACTTTTAACTAGGAGAAAGGTTAATGAAGAAGTTTATAAAATAACCACAGAGGGCAACCGGAAAGTTATTGTTACGGATAAACATCCAATGATTGTAAAAACAGACAGTGGGTTTGCTTTTAAGTGGGCAAAAGAACTAAAAGAAAAAGAAGAAATTCCTTTTGCTTTGGGTTTGCCTTCTTCGAAACCCGGATTATCCGAAATAGACGTAATAAAAGAAATAAAGAAGTCCTTTTTGTCAAGAAGAGTAAGGGTTAAGTCTAAATATTTTGATTGGAGAAAATACAGGCTTCAGATAAAAAAGCTGGGTATAAAATCAGAGGATATCCACGATTACATAAGAGGTAATTATTTGCCGTTAAAATATTTTATTGCTGCCGAGAAGAACAATTATTTTAAGATTAGTCACGATAAATTATTTTTATGTTCGGGCCGCGGCCCTTCTTATTCGGAATTTCCGGCCGTGATAACTCTGGATAATGATTTCTGGAGATTTATAGGATATTATTTATCCGAAGGCTGTATTACGAGAGATAAGTCATTAAGGGTCAGAATAACTTTCAATTCAGACGAGAAAGAATATATTGACGATGTTTTTAGGATATTAGATAAAAAAGGCATAAAATATTCTTCTTATAAGTCAAAGAGATGGAATAGCTTCCATATAAAGATATCTTCTAATGTCCTGGGATTTATTATTAAGGATGTTTTATCGTGCGGAATAAATTCTTATACAATGCGGATACCGGATATTTTATTCTCTCAAGCCCTCAAGTGTAAAATAGAGTTATTAAAAGGAGTATTAAGAGGCGATGGGGGTATTGATATATTTATCGGCAGGAGAAAGTATTTAAAAAATGGCAAAGAGTACAATCATCAGCATAACACAGCAGATGTAAATTACTATTCTATAAGCGATATATTATTTCATCAAATAGTTTATTTATTGCAATCTATATTTATAGTTCCTTCTTTTAAAAAGAGAGACAATCTTTTGCTTATTAATGGATATGAACAGATGCGTAAGGTTGATAATTTCTTTTTAGGAGACAAAAGAGCTAAACTGCGGAAATATTTTGATTCCCGTATCAAAAATATACCACTTAAAAATTTTAGCCTTTACAATAATTTCTTTACAGCGAGGATCAAAAAAATAGAAAGGGTAAAAACGGATTATGTCTATTCGGCCGAAGTCGCAGATACAAATACTTTTGTAACTTCTTATGGGATGATAGTTCATAATTGTATTCCTGCGGACCCGATGTATTTATCCTGGAAGGCAAAAAAATTAGGGTTTAAAACGAAAATGATTGATTTGGCCGCATACATAAACCATTTTATGCCTACTTATGTTATAGAGAGGGTTAAGGAACTTTTAAAAAAGAGCAGTAAAAACATAAAAAAAGCAAAGATATTGATTTTAGGTGTTACTTACAAAAAGGACGTAAAGGATTTAAGAGAATCTCCTTCCCTGGATATAATCGATATGCTACAGAATGAAAAGATAAAAGTTGATTATTTTGACCCTCTTATCCCGTATTTAAACATAAAAAATATAAAACTGAAAAGTGTGAATTTAACAAAAACGAGTATAAAGAAGTACGATTGCCTTATTCTGATTACTGACCATACAAAAGTTGACTATAAATTTATACAGAAAAACGCGAGGCTTATTTTTGATACACGCAATGTTTATAAAAAAAGGTTTGATAATGTAATTGTGCTTTAAGGAGAATGAAAATTACAAATTCCAAGCACCAAATAACAAGTAAGCACCAAATTCCAATTTTCAAATGTTCAAAACCTCAATATTTCTTGTATCATTTGTGATTTTGGTCATTGAATATTGGGATTTATTTGAGATTTGTAATTTGTTATTTGGAATTTAAAAGCAGATTTGACAATACGGGGAGAATCAAAGAGAGGAGATTGTATGTATAATTATCTTAGAGGAAAAAAGATCCTTGTAACAGGAGGTGCCGGGTTCATCGGCTCGCATATTGTCGATAAGCTGGTATCGGCCGGCGCTAACGTTGTTGTGTTGGATAACCTTTCTTTTGGAACTCTGGATAACATTAAGAGCTGTATAGATAAAATAGAGTTTATCAAGGGAGATATCCGCGATGAGAATACACTCGGTGAAGCCTTACAAGGAGTGGAGCTTGTTTCTCACCAGGCGGCTCTGCGCAGCGTGCCTAAATCCGTCGGCGCGCCTTTTGAATACCACGATGTTAATGTAAATGGCACCTTAAGGCTTTATATTAAAGCCAAAGAGTTAGGCATAAAGCGCGTGGTCTTTGCCTCGAGCAGTTCTGTGTACGGAGAAAGAGATAAATTTCCCGAGAAAGAAACGGATTATCCTCATCCGATTTCTCCTTATGCCGCGAGCAAATTAATCTGTGAGCAGTATGCTTATGTGTTTACTAAATCATATGGAGTCGATGTTGTTTCATTGCGGTATTTTAATGTTTTTGGCCCCCGGCAGTCTTTGGAAAATAAATATGCGGTAGTAGTGCCTAAATTTATTACTTCCCTTCTAAAGGATGAGACCCCTCCCATATACGGTAATGGCGAGCAGTCACGCGATTTTACCTATATAGACGACGTCGTTGAGGCAAATTTGTCAGCGTTGGTTAAAGAAGGAGCAGGCGGAGAAGTTTTTAATATCGCAGGAGGCGAGCCTCATTCTGTAAACGAGCTTTTATACCTTCTTAAGCAGATTATAGGAAAAGATATTGAGCCTGAATATTTAGACCCGCGGCCGGGAGATGTGTATAAAACTCATGCTTGTGTAAGCAAAGCAAAGAAATTGCTGGGTTGGCAGCAGAAAATAGATTTTTATGAAGGCCTGAAGCGTACTGCTGAGTGGTTTAAAAGGCAAATTGCGAATAGCGGATGATTTCTTGATTCCTTAGTTCTTAGCTTCCGGCTCAGAGGAGAAAATATGAATATTCTAATTACCGGCGGTGCCGGATTCATCGGTTCTCATTTATGCAGAGAATTTCTTGGCAGAGGGGATGCTGTTATCTGTGTGGATAACTTTATCACCGGCTCAGAAGATAATATAAGAGCATTAGAAGATAATTCTCGTTTTAGGCTGATTAACCATGATATTTCCCAGCCTCTGTTTATAGATGATAATATCGATTGGGTCCTGCACTTCGCATCTTTAGCGTCTCCTGTGCACTATCTGCATTATCCTATAAAAACATTAAAGAGCGGGCTTCTTGGTACACATAACTGCCTTGGCATCGCTAAGGCAAAAGGCGCTAAATTCTTTCTTGCTTCAACAAGCGAGGTTTACGGAGACCCCGAGGTTCATCCTCAAACAGAGGAATACCACGGCAATGTAAGCATAACCGGGCCGCGTTCCTGTTATGATGAGTCAAAGCGTGCCGCTGAAAGTATAACATACGCTTACTTTCGCCAGCATGGCCTTGATGTCAGAGTGGTGCGCATTTTCAATACTTACGGGCCCAACATGCATCCTAATGACGGAAGAGTCGTGTCTAATTTTATTGTGCAGGCGCTTAAAAACTGTGATTTAACCGTTTATGGTGACGGCAGCCAGACGCGTTCTTTCTGTTATGTGGATGACCTTGTGCGGGGGATTATGAAGATGATGGATATAAATTATAATATGCCTGTTAACCTTGGCAATCCGGCAGAGTTGTATGTTATGGATTTGGCGAAGAAAATTATTGCCCTTGTTGGCTCTTCGTCAGAAATTAAGATGTTTCCCTTGCCCGAAGATGACCCCAAAAAGAGAAAACCCAATATAAGCAAAGCTGAATCGCTGCTTGGATGGCATCCGAAAGTTGATCTCAAAGAAGGGCTTAACAGAACAATTGAGTATTTTAGAAGAAAACTGGACCTATAGTATTATTCTTATTATCGGCTGATATTAATAATATATGGTTGTTTTTGCTCAGATTGCGGGGTTGTTTCTTGGCGTCTTATCGCGCACGTTTCTTCCTTTTTTAAGAAAGCTCTATAAAGGCAAAATAAAATCTTTTAGGAAAAAATATATTTACCAGAGTATCGGTGCATTGTTTTTGTCTTTTATAATATTTTTTATCATCTTTCCACAATATCCATATTCCGCAGAAACCAAAACAGGAGGGCTTATCCTCTTTAAACTGTTTTGCATAGCTTTTGCGTTTGGCTTTGGGTTTCACTCTTTAATTAATGAAACGGCAAAATGGGCAAGCAATGGAAAGAAAAGTTAATGTTCCCCTTACAGACCTTAAGAGAGAATATGCGTTTCTGAGAGACGATATCAATAAAGAACTAAGGTTTGTCTTTAGAAGCCAGAAGTGGGTTCTAGGCCCGCAGGTTTATAAATTTGAGAGCAGGGCCTCGCGCTACTTAAATGTGAAATATGCTCTTGGCGCAGCGTCGGGGACGGATGCTTTACTTTTATCTTTGAGGGCGTTTTCTCTTAAGTTTAGGAAAAAAAGTTTTTTTGATAAAAAGGACGAGATAATAACGACGCCTTTTACTTTTATCTCGACCGCAGAGGCTATTCTAAGGGCAGGAGCCAGCCCGGTATTTGTGGATATTGATCCCCACACATTCAACATCAGCCCGCAGGCAATTAAAAAAGCCATTACCAAAAATACAGTCGGCATTATCCCTGTGCATCTCTACGGGCTGCCGGCGGATATGAATTCGATTATGAATGTCGCAGGAAAATACGGCCTGTTTGTTTTAGAAGACGCTGCGCAGGCATTCGGTGCTATATATGAAGGTAAGAAAACGGGTGCTATAGGCACAGCGGGCGCTTTTAGCTTTTTCCCATCAAAGAATTTAGCAGGGTACGGAGACGCGGGGCTTATAGCCACAAATGACAATATGGTTTATGATTATATAAAGGCATTACGCAACCACGGGCAGAAAAAGCAGTACAAGGCGGATTATCTTGGCTATAACTCGCGGCTGGATTCATTTCAGGCAGCTATACTTTTAGCGAAGTTAAAATATATAAACAGGTTTAACAAAAAACGCATGCGGGCTGCCAGGCGCTACAACCGTGCTTTTGCAGAAATAAGAGAGATAAAGACGCCTTTTGTGCCTCGAGGCGTAACACATATTTATCATCTCTATACAATAAAAGTTTCATCAAAAAGAGATAAACTCATCAAGTTTCTCAATTCAAAAGGAGTTGCCGCGCGTCTATATTATCCTTATTTGCTTAATCAAATGAAAGTCTTTAAAAGCTGTAAAGTAACAGGCAGGCTTAAGAATGCAAAAAGAGTTTTATCGCAGGTTTTAACTCTCCCCATACACCCTTTTATGAGAGATGAAGAAATAAACTATATAGTTAAGTGCGTAAGCAGGTTCTTTTCGGAGAAATAAACGGGCAGAACAGTTTTAGTTACAGGTTCCTGCGGTCTTAGAAGATCCCGATGTAAGGATTAGAGCTAAGGATGATCCCATTGGCTTTTTAAATCAGCACAAACCGCCCTTGATTATAGATGAAATTCAGTATGTTCCCGAATTATTATCTTATGTTAAGACGAGGATAGATAATAGAAGAAAATCGGGCCAGTGGTTATTCACAGGGTCTCAGAATTTTGCCCTTATGCATAATGTTACACAGTCACTGGCAGGCAGGGCAGCAGTCCTTTTTCTATTGCCTTTCTCTTTATCTGAACGCATGGATAACGCTGACCGTTCCCGGGATGTTTCGGAATGGCTTAGAGGATTGGATATAAACTGTAAGAGTACAAAAAGAGTTTCGTTAAGTGAGGTCATTATGCGCGGGTTTTTCCCCGAGATAGCTGTCAAAAAGAAAGTAGACAAAAGGCTTTGGTGCGGGTCTTACATTACTACCTATTTGGAAAGAGATATAAGGAATATGGCCAATATAGGAGATCTTGGCCAATTCGAGAGATTTCTTATATCCTGCGCAAGCCGTAGCGGAGGAATTCTTAATATTTCCGATATGGCACGTGATATTGGCATAAGTGTTCCCACGGCAAAAAGATGGATTTCTCTTCTTGAAGCAGGTCACCAGATTTATCTTCTTTATCCTTATTATAGGAATATAGGAAAACGTATAGTGAAAAGCCCTAAAATATATTTTACGGATCCGGCGTTATGTTCTTATTTATTAGGTTTCCAGCAGGGTGAAGTTTTACTGCGCAGCTCAAGTTTTGGGAACATATTCGAAACAATGGTTGTCTGTGATTTCCTGAAAAGATTTCTGCATTACGGAGAGAAGCCTTCTATGTATTATTTGCGTTCCCGCGATGGTTTAGAGGTAGATTTAGTTATTGAACGGGGAGGCAAACTCCATTTATTTGAAATAAAAAGCGCGTCCACAATTACTTCTTATCACGTAAGTTCCCTAAGGAGAATAATGAATGATTTAGGACCAAAAGTAAAGACTGCCGGAGTTATTTCCTGCTCCGACGATAATTTTATAATTAAGGGTAAGATTGCTAACTATAACTGGAAGAATGTGCTGTCGGTATAAACACATTAGCAGTATTAAATGAGAAAAACAGCCCTCATTACAGGTTCCTGCGGTCTCATTGGGTCTGAAAGCGCGCGCTTCTTTGCCAAAAAAGGCTTTGAAGTAATCGGCATAGATAACAATATGCGAAAGAACTTTTTTGGGGATGAGGCATCTGTTGAGTGGAGCAAAGAAAGCCTTTTAGAAGAGGTTGAAGGTTACAAACATTATGATTTAGACATTCGGGACAATGAAAACGTAAGAAAACTGTTTCAGGAAAACAGGTTTGATTTAATAATCCATACCGCAGCCCAGCCTTCGCACGATTGGGCTGCCAAAGACCCTTATACGGATTTTTCAGTTAATGCCCAGGGTACTTTGAATCTGCTTGAGAATTTTCGGAAGTTCTCGTCCGGCGCTGTTTTTATTTTTACCTCTACCAATAAAGTTTACGGAGACAGGCCCAACAGCCTTTCTTTTATTGAAGAAGATACCCGCTATGAACTGCCAAAAGGCGGCAGATATTACAGCGGCATAGATGAAACAATGAGTATTGACAATTGTCTGCATAGCCTTTTTGGCGTATCGAAAGCTTCAGCGGATTTACTCGTGCAGGAATATGGACGCTATTTCGGATTAAAAACAGCCTGTTTCAGGGGCGGCTGCCTTACAGGGCCGGCGCATTCAGGAACAGAACTTCACGGATTCTTATCTTATCTTGTGCGCTGCTGTATAAGGGGGCAGAAATATACAATCTATGGATACAAAGGAAAGCAGGTTCGGGATAATATACATTCATTTGATTTGGTCAATGCTTTTTATCATTTCTATAAAAGCCCCGGAAGCGGCGAAGTTTACAATATCGGCGGTTCAAGATATTCTAATGTATCAATATTAGAGGCAATTGATATTACAGAGAGAGTATGCGGTAAAAAGTTAAATTACGAATATGTCGATAAACCAAGGATTGGCGACCACATCTGGTGGATAAGTGATATTTCCAAATTCAGGTCTCATTATCCCGCCTGGCGCCTTACCTATAGTATAGAGAGAATAATTGAAGAAATATACCAAGAACAGCTCAAACATAAGAGCCGGTTTACCTAGGATATCTTTACCTATAGTTTATTTCGGTTTTCCACTTTTGCGCAAAAGTGGAAAAGAGGATTAATTCAGGTTATGGACTATTTATTGCAATTATTTAAAAGCGTTGCTAACGAGAGAAGATTAGAAATTGCTGAATTGCTTTTAAAAGAAGGAGAGCTCCCTATTGAGGAGATAGCGGAAAAACTTAAAATTCCTCTTGCTACTTGTTGTAGAAATCTTAAAGCGCTGGAAAAGGTTTATTTTGTAAGCAGCAGGCGCAAGAGAGGGCGCGCATTATACAAGTTAAATAAGCCCGATAAACATATTTATAATATAAAAATAATAGATATGATTAAAATTCGTAATCAGAAAAAGGCATCGAGGAAGAGGTGACGTCCGCCGCTAATTCCACTTTTGCGCAAAAGTGGAATTTTGATTTAGAAAAGTAAGATATTTAAGTAAGATGAGGATTGAATAAAGCTTATAGCATTGTGAGGAAGCGGAACACACATCATACCCCCTTAGAGGGCTGCAAACAACCTTTTTGTTCATCAAAGCGTCAAGATCAACAGGAGGTAATAAAAGAGCTTCTTCCTGTATGTCAGGGCATTTCTCCTTAGCTAACTGCCAGGGAGTCTTATTTTCTTTGTAAGAATTAAGTCTTTGAAAATTAAAAAATGTTTGATAAGTCAAAGCCTTTTGCGTAAAATCTTTTCTATCTTTGAATGTTTCTATTCCCTA
>MVCW01000029.1 GCA_002049895.1 Candidatus Omnitrophica bacterium 4484_171
TTATCCTCTATCTTTTGAAGATGAGCAGGCTGTACAATAATAAAAAGGTTATTGATTGTACTCCTGTCAACTTCTTTAATTATACCCAAATCCACACCCACATACAACATAGAAAGATGAGAAAATGCCTCTTTAGCAGAAATCAAACGGCAGTTTCTTAGAATACCCAGAGACCGCCAGATGCTATCCTCAAAAGTATGACGATGCTTCTTAATCAATGCTTGACGGGAAGTTAACTCCTGTTCCTTCACATGCCTGACTACGCCCGAAAGATTATCAATGATTTCTTTCTCCGATAAACCTAAAGTAGCTCTGTTCGAAACTTGAAAGAAATTACCCACCGCCTGAGTCCCCTCTCCAAACAGGCCTCTTGCGGTAAAAGATAACTTTGATAGAAGCTCTAAGACTTTGTCTATGTTTTTGGTAAGGACCAGTGCCGGAAGATGCAGCATACAAGACGCTCTTAAAGCAGTGCCTACGTTTGTGGGGCAAGCTGTAAGGTATCCTAATTCGGGAGAGAAAGAAAAAGGCAAATGTTTTGATAACTCATCGTCCAGCTTATTTATAAACAACCACGCCCTATTGAGGTCAAAACCGGCAGCTATAACCTGAATCCTTAAATGGTCTTCCTCGTTAATCATTATAGAAAATTCCTCTGAACCAGAAAGAACTAAGCCCTTGCCTTTAACAGAACGTGTATGCTCCTGGCTTATAAGATGGCGTTCTAATAGGAATTGTTTATCTACAGCACCAAGGGTATCCATTTTTATAAACCACGCATCATTTATGTATTGTATCTTATGAACGGCATCTTTCACTTTATCAAGTATATCTCTTTTGGCAAAAAGTGCTGATTTCCACGGAAAAGGATATCCTTCTATATTCCTTGCCAGCCTGACGCGGGTTGAAATTATAATATCGGAATGAGAGCCTTTGCCGCTAAACCACTTATTATTATTCTCAAGAAGTTTCTTAAATAACATTTTATTTATTTGTAGTTTATCCCGGCACGGGAAACTTAAAGTCTTTAGGCCGCAGACACAAGGAAAATTAAGATTCTGCGCCGCGCATAGCGCATTTAGAAAACCTTAAGTTTTTGACCCACGGAGCTTTATTCTCTTCTCTAATTCTTTTATTTTGTCTCTTATATCAGCAGCTTCCTCGTATGCTTCTATCTGAACTGACCTCTCCAGCCTTTTTCTTAAATCTGCGAGCTTCTTATCGAGAATAACTTCTTCGGAAACCGCAGGAGAAATCTTACCTCTATAATATAAAGTTCCATGAATTTTCTTTATAATCGCAATCAGACGATGCCCGAAGGCTGTATAACAACGTGCGCATCCCAAAAGGCCTTTCTTCTTAAAATCATCAAAATTTATGCCGCAAAAAGGACAACACAAAGAATCACTGTCATCTTCTCTGCTCTCCCGGACAGTTACCCCCCCCAGAAACTCTGCAATATTCAACTGATGCTTAAACTCGTCAGCTCTAAGATGAGCGCATTCATGGCATATATGAAGCTCCATAATCTTGCCGTTTATTATCTCGGTAAGATGAACAGTCGCTGTGTTTTTATGACATAAATCACATAACATACTAACACTTCGTGTTACACAGATGATCACAGATCAAGAACAGGTTAAAGCTGGCGCTTCGTTTTAAACACAGATGACCACAGATATCTTATAATTCTAAATGTTAATTGTTAACTTTGCATCTTATTATCTGCGGCAATCTGTATACCCTTCTGCGTTAATCTGTGTCATTACACCCTATATTTTATACCTTACCCCATCTTTCTGGGTGAGCTTCTTAAACTCTTTCATTATAAACTTTGTAATATTACCGGGTTTGCCGCCGCCAATAATCCTCCCGTCAACATTAACCACCGGAACAATTTCTGCCGCTGTTCCCGTTAAGAAACATTCTTCGCTTATATACAATTCATGGCGTGTGATTACATGTTCATGAGCAGGTATATTGGACTCCCTAGCTATATCCAGGACTGTATCCCTCGTTATCCCTCTTAAACTGCCCATACACTGCGGAGGAGTATATATACCCCCTTTTTTCACGGCAAAGATATTATCTCCTGTACACTCAGTAATATAACCAAGATGGTCGAGCATAATAGCTTCCTGGTAACCGGCGTTTATAGCCTCTATTTTTGCCAAAATGTTATTAAGGTAGTTTAACGATTTTATCTGAGGGTTAACCGCTTCGGGAATATTGCGTATCGTAGGAACGCTGATAATCTTCATCCCCTTATCATAAAGCTCCTTCGGATATAAAGCTATTTTATCGGTTATAATGGCAACTGACTCATTCCCCCTGCATTTTCTTGGATCAAGGCCTAAATCACCCTCCCCACGCGAAACCACGACTCTTATATACGCATCCCTCAAGCGGTTTGCCTTTAATGTTGTGATAATAGCACTGACCATCTCCTTTTTATTTAAAGGCACATCAAGCATTATTGAATGTGCTGACTCAAACAGCCTGTCAATATGCTCATTTAGTTTAAATACCATACTGTTGTAAGACCTTATTCCCTCAAATACACCGTCACCATACAGAAATCCATGGTCTAAAACACTTATCTTAGCGTCCTTTTTATCCACCAACTTTCCGTTAATATACACCTTCATACTAAACCCCCTCTTAGCTCATAACTCCTGGCTCTTAGCTCGCAAGGAAAAACATATATCTTTTTCTTTACTCTGAGCTATCAGCTACAAGCTAAGAGCTTTTCTTTGTTCCTCCTTCCTACGAGCTATCAGCTATGAACTATGAGCCTTCTTATACTTTATCTATCCTGCCATTTTTTATATTCACCACGCGCGAAGCTCTCTGTGCCAATTCAATATTATGTGTAACAATTACTATTGTCTTTCCTTTATCGGTATTAAGAGCCTCCAAGAGAGTTATTACTTTCTCCGAAGATACCCCATCGAGATTGCCTGTCGGTTCATCGCAAAAAACAATTGCCGGTTCATTTACTAGAGCGCGCGCAATAGCTACTTTCTGCTTCTCGCCCCCTGAAAGCTGCGAGGGGAAATAGTGGCTTTTATCATCTACACTTAAGTATTTTAGCAACTTTCGTGTTTCTTTAAAAGAGGTTTTTGTATCTTTGCATAACAAAGAAGGAAGCATAATATTCTCCAGAACCGTAAGCTCCTCAATGAGATGATAGAATTGGAACACAAAACCGATGCTTCTGTTTCTCCACAAAGATATTTTCTCTTCTCTCCAGCCTGATATATCTTTCCCCTCAAAAAATACTCTGCCTTTTGTGGCAATATCCAAACCGCCTAATATATTAAGCAGTGTAGTCTTACCTGCTCCTGACGGGCCGACGATTGCAAGATAATCTCCTCTTTCTATATTTATATTTACATCTCTCAAGGCATAAGCTTCTGTGCCGCCGCCCCTATAAGATTTCCATAAAGATACCGTTTTTATAAGACTACCCATAACGCAATGCCTCCGACGGCTTAAGCCGCGAAGCTCTCACAGCGGGAAACAAACTGGATATAAAGGAAAGCAAAATACCCAAAGAAGAAATTAAAGCTATATCTTTTGTTTTCACGGTTACAGGAAGATAACTGATGTAATATATCTCTTGGGGAAGTTTTATAAAATGGTACTCTTTAAGCACAAAACATAAAGTAATCCCGAGTATCACCCCGGCTGCTACCCCGATAACCCCAAGCATAAGACCCTGGATACTAAATATAGAAAGTATGTGCCCCGAATTAAATCCCAACGATTTAAGTATACCTATATCCTTTGTCTTTTCTACAACCTTAATGGTAAGAGTAGAAAAAATATTGAAAGACGCTACAACAACAATCAAACTCAAAATTACAAACATTGTTATCTTCTCCAGTTTCAACGCTGAAAAAAGCGCTCCATTGGTCTCAATCCATGTGTTTACTATAAAACCATCATCCTCTAAATTCTTAAGCTGGCTTTTTACCGCCGCGGCCTTAAAAGGGTCATTTACCCTAACGCCCAGGAATAAAAGATAATTGTCACCTAACGCTTTGGCCTCGTTTATGTTGCAAACAAGGTAATTATTATCTATATCGTATAAACCAATCTTAAACACTCCTCTTATTTTACTTTCTTTAAGTCTGAGCTTGCGGCTAAGAGGATAGTATGAGATTCTATCGCCTAACAAGAACTTTTTCCTTAAACCATCTCCTACAAAGAATCCTTCATTGCCTTTTTCTTTTAAAACATATTTATAAAATGTTTTTTTCTCATAACGGCTGCTAAAATCGATTCCTCTTACAATAATAGGAACTATATAATCATTAAATTTACCAAAAACCTGAGTCTGTAGGAAAATAGCCGCACCTTTTACTCCTTCCGTATTCCTTACTCTCTTAATTACACCCTCGGGAATTTCTCTGCGCACGCTTTCTATGGTTATATGGTAATTGAAACGCAACAGCTTACTCATAAGGTCTTTATCAAAACCGTTCATAACCGAGATTACTACAATCAGCGTAGCAACACCCAGCATAACACCCAAACAGGAAATAATACTTATAAAAGAAATGTGGCGGGCCCTGCCTCTAAAAAGATACCGGAGAGCGAGAAAAACTTCAGTCTTTAGCATCATGGGGTTTAAGAAGGGGAAACAAAATAACGTCTCTTATTGACGATTGATTCAAAAGCAACATTATGAGCCTGTCTATACCAATACCCAAACCGGCAGCGGGAGGCATACCATGTTCCAGGCTTTCGAGAAAGTCTTCGTCAATCTTTCTCGGAAGCTCTTCTTCTACTTTAAGCTGCTCTGACAGCCTCTTTCTCTGTTCAACGGGGTCATTGAGCTCTGAATAGCTGTTGGCTACTTCCATCCCCGCGATAAAAAGCTCAAATCTTTCTAATATATAAGAAGTATCTTTCTTTGATTTAGCAAGCGGCGCTGTCCAGCTGAAAAAATCAATGACAAATGCCGGTTTATCAACAGGATAATGTTTTTCTATAAGCTCTTCAGTGATATTGATAATCTGCGTGCGTGAAAGCTCATCTGATGATAGATTCAGTTTCCCGCATACTTTCTCTAATACTTTGCCCTGACTATCATCAGGGTTTACATCAAATTCTTTCTTAAAAAGAAAAGAAAATGAAACTTTAGGCCACGGAGGCGTAAAGTCTATTTTTTTTCCCTGATACTCAATAGTAAACGAATTATAGAGCCTTTTAACAAGGCTCGACAGCAAATCTTCGCATATCCTCATCATATATTCGTAATTCTCGTAGGCGCAATACGCTTCAAGCATAGTGAACTCCGGAGAATGACGCACCGATATCCCTTCATTGCGAAAATTTCTGTTTATCTCAAAAACTTTATCAAACCCTCCGACAAGAAGCCTTTTTAAATACAACTCAGGAGCGATACGAAGGTAGACATCAATATCTAAAGAGTTATGATGAGTAACAAAAGGCGCCCCGCTTGCTCCCCCCGGAATAGATTGCAGCATTGGCGTCTCTACCTCTATATAGTTCCTTTTTTGAAAAAAATCTCTTATAAAACTTACAATCAAAGACCGTTTCCAAAAAACGTCTCTGGCCTCAGGATTAGAAATAAGGTCCAGGTAACGGCGGCGGTAACGTATTTCTACATCTTTTAAACCATGCCATTTCTCAGGAAGAGGCCTTAATGATTTGGAAAGAAGAACCATCCGTTTTACCATAATGGTCGGCTCTCCTGTTTTAGTCTTAAAAAAGCTTCCTTCAATACCCACAATATCGCCAATATCCAGCTCTTTAAAGAGTTCATAGCTATCCTTTAAGGTGTCTTTTCTCAAATAAATCTGTATTTTCCCCGAAGCATCGCTTATATGAGCAAAACTTGACTTACCATGTTCTCTTTTGGCAATGATTCTTCCGGCACTGGAAACTTCTTTGCCCTCCTGGAAATTATTAAGTATCTCTTTTATGTAGGAATACTTGGCAAAATGTGTCTCTTTGTAGGGATTTCCGTAATGAGAACTTATTTTTTCTAACTTCTCTAAATCAATCATAGCTAAGATTATATAAGATTTGATATAGGCTGTCAAACTCTATAAACTTAAGGCCACAATACTGTGTTTTATACCATGCCGGTATCAGCATGCCGGTATCAGTTAGTAATCTATATTTATTTATGTTTTATATAATTATAAATAATGCGTCAATCACCAGCCTTTAAAATCATTTGCCTTTTTCCGGCTAAATGGTAACATTGAAATTATACTCCATATATTATATAATTTAAGAAAAGGTGTTATAAATAATGCGGGAAACAACGTTTACTCTAATAGAGCTTATCGTAGTTATCGCAATTATCGCAATCTTGACGGCGATTGTCGCGCCTAACGCCTTCAGGGCGATTGAGAAGGCAAAGGTCTCCAAAACAATACAAGATGTCAATGCTATTAAAACCGCTGCTATGGGTTTTTATAACGATACAGGATTATGGCCGGGAAGCCAATGGGGCACAATGCCGGGTGATCCGCTTTCTCCCGCTTCCTACGGTGAAGGTTTCGTTACAATGCCCCAGGTCCACAGCGGCTCCGGCCCTCAACAGGCAGCAGCTCAACAACAAATCGCTTATTGGGACGGACCTTATTTAGAAAAATGGTCAAATACTCCATGGGCAATGCCTTATATGTGGGATTACAACAACTGGGATGCCAGCGGTGATGGAATACCTTACGAACATGTAGTGTGGCTTGATTTGGCTCATTCTCCAGGCCCTTATGACCAGAATAATAAAGTTCCCGCTAAATCAAGAGATAAAATAGACAGTATATTGGACGGAGGAGACGGCCTCAATTCGGGAATGGTCCAGGAAATGAATAGCGGATTTTATGGTTCATCGGTAATGGTAATAGTATTCCAGGGAAGTTAGAATTCACAAAAATTAAAAATGGAACCACGTCCTAACTAAAACCAAGTGTTCCTTGAAAGCAGCTGTTCCGATTATTCCATAAGAAGAATCATTGCCGCATTAATCTTGAGCCTAAGAGCCAAAGCTTTACGGCGGTATAAATGCTAATTGTATTTTACTGTATCACCAAACTCGTTGTTGCAATCATATCTTTATAGCTATAATTATTTGAAACATGCATTCTATTTCTTTAAAAGTCGATGGATTATCTAAATATTTTGGCAAGTTATGCGTCATTAATAAAATATCTCTGAAAATATACGAAGGAGAAACCTTTGGGCTTCTGGGAATTAACGGCGCTGGCAAAACAACTCTTATTAAATGCATTCTTAAACTTCTTAACACCGCCGGAGGAGAAATCCTTTATAAAGAAAAGCCGCTCACCCTTAACGATATTTATAAAAGATTTGGTTACCTGCCGGAGAATTTTCTGCCTCCCGCAGAACTAACTGGAGGAGAATTCTTAAGAACGCTGAGTTTAAGCTTGCACATTCCTTACGATAACGTAATTTCGATTCTTAAAAAGGTTGAGCTTGATAGTAAAAAAAGAATCAAAAACTACTCAAGAGGTATGATCCAAAGACTGGGATTAGCGACGGCTCTTCTTAAGAATCCTGAGTTTATTATACTTGACGAACCTGCTTTAGGATTAGACCCTGTGGGCCAAAGTAAGATTCTTACGTTACTGGAAGGCTTAAACAAACAAAGGAAAACCATATTCTTTTCTTCTCACAACCTTATTCATATAGAAAAAATATGCAGCCGGATAGGAATACTTCATCACGGCAAAATTAAATTTACAGGAACCGTAAAAGGGCTTTTAGATGAGCAAAACAGTAATTCCTTAGAACAAAGTTTTTTAAAAATATTAGGATGTTTAAAACCATCTCTATAGTTCTTCTTAATATCAAACAAGGAATCAGAGAAAAAACCTTTTGGGCAGCAGGATTTTTCTTCTTATTCCTTATGGGATTTTCTGTTTTTTTAGGGGAATTATCCATTGGAGAGAAAAAAGTAGTGTTAAGAAATATAAGCCTTTCCTCTATAGAAATAAGCTGCCTTCTTCTGATTGCTTTCAGCTTTGTTTACAATTTTTACCGCGAAGAGAGTACCCGCCTAAAGGAAGTATATCTTTCATACTTCTCTCATGCTGCCTATCTGGGAGGCAAATTGATAAGTTATATTCTCATTTGTTTAATATATATATTATTGGCCTCCTTTACGGCAAGCTTTGTCTTATTTTTGAATAAGGCTTATCTCTGGCAGATTTTTCTTGGAAGTTACGGAATTTTCCTAAAGCTTTCTATATTCTGCGGGTTCTGCCTTCTCTTTTCCTCCCTTTTTAGTTACCCTCTTTTATCTTCTATATCTACTATATTCGCATACATAGCCAGTGAGCTTTCTTATAACGCCCTCAAGATTGTTAATGTCTCGGAAAACATTTTTATCAAAATATTTTTAAAGCTTATTTACCATATATTGCCCAACGCCGATAAAATAGACCTTAAATATCAAATAATCTATGGGAAAACTCCGCGTCTAGTATTCCTTATTGGTATTACTTCTTATGTATTTATTTACGCCTTACTACTATATTTCTTAAGTGTACTTATATTCCGCAGAAAAGAACATTAAATAAGATGGATGTCGATATAGAATCAAGAAAGACATTGAAAACAATTTGTATCCTCCTCCTGCTTGTTCCTCTTTTCTCTTTGCATCTGTCCAAATTCTCTGTTCAACAAAAAAAGAAAATATATTATACTTCTTCCATGGACTATTTAGAGTTAATTAGCGGAAGTTTCCGGCCTCTTTTTGCGGAAATGATTTTTATTAAAGGAATTTTGGGCCTGCCGGAGGAAGCCCCTGACCGAATGAGTTATTTTCTAAATTTATTCAATACCAGTATTGATTTAGACCCTAAGCTTATAAACGCATATTTCCTGGGAGGAGTAGTCGTTCCTACAGGAAAAGAAGAAGTTACCACAGGTATTAAATTCCTTAAGAAAGGCATGGCGCTTAATCCTTCTGAATGGAGAATCCCTTTTTGGATTGGTTTTAATTATCTCGAGCTTGGAGTTTACAGTAAAGTTATAAAATACTACAGAATGGCCTCTGACTTACCTGGCAGCCCCCCCTATCTAAAAACTAATTTAGCATTTCTATATTATAAAGCAAACCGCCCGCAAGAAGGTCTTCTCTATCTAAAAGGTTTATGTAATTTTATAAAAGATAATCACATATTAAAAATAATGAAGAATAAAATAAAATGGCTGGAGAAAATAGTTAACTTAGAAAAGAAAATAGAAGAATACAGAGAAATGCACGGAGTTTGGCCCTTGAATCTAGATGATTTGGTAAAAAGAAAGCTGATAAAAGAAATCCCTGATGACCCTTTTGGAAAAGGATACTATTTAGAAAAAGATTTACTCAGTGGTATCCCTAAAGTAAGGAGTAAATTCTGATAAATTCCCTCTAAATTATCAGCCTGGATGGTCTTTTACGGCAGGCACCGCCTTTATTTATACCTCTTAGCGTAAGATACCGCCAAGATTGAACAAACTGCAAGAATATGATATACTTAAAGTGGAAAGGTAAGAAAGGCGCTAAAGAAAGGGTAAACTCCGTTAGAGATTAGAGAAAAAAGTTATGTCCGGGTTCAATACCTCAATAAGTAAGAAATGCCTTGTTTATTCAGCTAATGAAGACAATCTATGGCTGGCAAAAGGAAAACTGCCTCCAGCAGGATTTACTCTCATTGAGCTTATTGTTGTAATAGCCATCATCGCTATATTGGCGGCGATTGTCGCGCCCAACGCCTTTCGGGCGATTGAGAAGGCGAAACTTACCCGTGTAACTGAGGATTCCAAAAACATCAAAACTGCCGCCTACGCAATGTATGCCGATACAGGAATGTGGCCGGGAAGTAACTGGGGAGACGATGCCGGAAGCGACCCCTTAGCCGGCGCTCCACAGGGAGAAGGATTTGTCTTCTCGAGCAATAGGGCAAATTTCCCCGGCACATGGTGGAACGGACCATACCTTGATAAGTGGTTCAAAAATCCGTGGGGCGGGTGGTACTGGTGGGATTACAACGCAGCGGATCAAAATGGCGATGGTATCGGAAACGAACATGTTTTATGGATTGACAATGGAAGAGGTAACTCCGGAAAAAGAATACCTTTAGAATCGAGGATAAAAATAGACGAAAGATTAGATGACGGCGATTTAGACACGGGAAGAGTACAGGTATGGCAGGGAAACCACACAAATGGCAACCTGGGATTTATTCTTATACAAGGACAATAATACAATAAAAACTTGCAAAAATATCTTGCTATGGTAAAATTATTTGGAATGTGGTAAATTAAAATTGAAGGAGGTGGCGTGAGAAAAGGTTTTACTCTTATTGAGTTGATTAAAATTGAAGGAGGTGGAGGATGAAGAAAGGTTTCACATTGATTGAATTAATCGTCGTTATTGCCATTATCGCAGTGTTAGCGGCAATTGTCGCTCCTAACGCGTTCAAGGCGATTGAAAAAGGAAAAATTTCCGCGACCATAGGCGATTACAAGTCCATCAAGACAGCTGCAATGGCTTATTATGCCGACACCGGAGTCTGGCCTGCCGACGGTACTGACAAAGATACTGACCCTAATGGATTTGTAAAAGACGATGCCGCGAGCGGATGGGATGGACCCTATTTAGAAAAATGGCCGGCTCGCGCTAACTGGGGAGGAGATTATA
>MVCW01000103.1:0-1260 GCA_002049895.1 Candidatus Omnitrophica bacterium 4484_171
CAAAACCCGGTGCGCTATATTATAATACTGCTGATAATGAGTTTAAATACCACGACGGCTCAGGCTGGCAGGCGCTTGGGGGAGGGGGAGGGTGTTTTACATACTATTGTAATACTGTTGCTCCTAACCAATGCATTGATCATGGAGGCACACAGGGATATTGCCCGGCCGGCTTTAAGGAAAAATATGCTCTTGGCTCCTGGGGCTGGTGCGGCGTCAGCAGCGGCAGCGGCTTCTCTTTCTTTCGTTCTCCCGGTGGCGGCTGTGGCGGATTGCCCAGCCACACGATTGGCCAGGCTTATGTATGCTGTAAGTGAGTTAAAAAAGTATCTACTGTATCTTCTTTAGGAATGTTCATGGCTTTAAGAAAAGGCAGGCGTTGATTTGAAAGAATAGATGAGAAAGAAGTTTTTGTTCTGCACCTTGATTTTACTTTTTTTTGTTTTTCCCGCCTTCTCCTGGCAGATAAGTTCGTTTCAGGGAGAAGATTCTTCCGTAGCTGAAAAAAATCAAATTATCCTCAACTTAGTTTTCGTTTCTTTAAGCTATCAGAGAGAAGATAATTTCAAAAAAGATATTTCCTCAATTTTAGCCCGGCTCAAAAAAACTTCTCCTTTTAGAGAATTCAAAAGCCTTAAGGTTTATCTTCTGGATGCCAGCCCTGAAGAAAGAACAGTTTTATTTAAAAAAAGCGAAAGTTTCCCTTTCTTAAAGGTGAAAAACAGCCTTATTCAAGATATTAAAAGCCGCATAGGAGGTGTTTATAAGCTTGTCCTTTTAAATAAACAAGGGGATACCAGCGCCGCTGAATTATCAAACATAAGAAATATTTCGTTAATAATTTTAGGCAAGAGCAGTTACGGCGGAAAAAACAGGCTTTCTAAAGTATTCCTGCATGAACTGGGTCACAGTCTGGGTTTAAGGGAAGAGAATCCGGGAAGTTCCCAGCCGATTATTCCCGGCGAGCCTAATTGCGCATCTGATAAAGAAACCGCCAAAAAGTGGTGGGGTGATATGGTTAAAGGAAACAGCGCTATAGGCTATTTTGAAATTTATTCCGCAGGCAGAAAGTTTATCAAACCGACCCGCCGCTCTATTATGAATAATCCCCTTAAATCTTCCGGTTACGGCCCGGTAAACGAAAGATACCTGCGCAGAGAATTGGGAATTAAGGAGACAGATTAGCCGGAACCTAAGTTTTACCTACGCGGGGCGACTTTGGGTATTTTTCCTTTGGCTCAAATGAAAAATCTTGGCTAA
>MVCW01000103.1:1288-5231 GCA_002049895.1 Candidatus Omnitrophica bacterium 4484_171
TCTCCCGCCTGCGGTGCGGCGCGAGCCACCGTTGTGCGTGGACGTGAGCCTCCGTTGGTGGCGTGGACGTGAGCCCCCGTTGGTGGCGTGAGCCACGTTGCGGCAACGCCACTCACGTGGGCAACGTCCCACCTTACGGGGAGCACCGTTGGTGCAATCCCGTGATCACGTTATCACGTGAAACGGGATTCACGTGACGCCGCTCACGTGGAAAATCCGGGGCCGGACCTATACCCTTACGGGCACAGGCACCCTTACGGGCACAGGCGGGCAAGTAATGCTAACCGCATTATTTGGGTTAAACGAATCTATTAAGAAATTTCTTTAATACCATGGGAATATTTGTTATTATATTTAATATTGGTACCACCCTCTAAAAACAAGAAAATTATTTCTCTGACATATTGAATTATAATAGAGAAAGGGGAGAAAATGCGGCAAAAATTAGAAGTGATAACCTTTTTTGCGCGCAACACAATAATACGCAAAGAAAATAAGGCAGTTATACTTTGCAAATGGCAACTTATTGATACCGCTATTCGCGCAAATAGCAGAATGAGAATGCTGCCATATTTTTTAAGGAGAGTAACTTAAGGGGTAATGACAAGGAGGAATATTATGCCTAAAACAAAAATAATCGCTACATTAGGGCCGGCAAGCAATGACGAGAAAACTTTAAGGAAAATGATTCTATACGGACTTGATGTTGTCCGTCTAAACTTTTCTCACGGCAAACACGCAGAACACCTTGAGAAAATTAATTCTGTGCGTATTCTTAATAAGAAACTCAAACGTTCTATTAAAATTATGCAGGATTTAGAGGGATTTAGAATTCGTATAGGCCGCATTAAAGAGCCTTTCATTTTGCATAAGAAAGATGTGCTCTATCTTACTCAGAATGAAGTTGTGGGGGAAAAAGGAGTTGTCTATTTTGACTACGCAGGTTCCCTGAAAAGTATAAAAAGTGGGGCTTTTATATATATAAATGACGGCAGGATAATCCTTAAAGTAAAAAAAGTATATAAAAAAGAGTTGAAAACAGAAGTTTTAGCGGGGGGGGTATTGAAAGGACGAAAAGGTGTTAATATACCGGATGTCGAACTGGATTTCGATTCTCTAACACAAAAGGATATGAAAGATATAAAATTTGCCTTAAGGCATAAGCCAGATTACATTGCGCAGTCTTTTGTAAGAAATGCTTCAGACATCATTATGCTTAAGAAAATGGTGAAACCTCATCTTCCGGAATGCAAAATTATTGCAAAGATTGAAAGCCAAAGCGCCTTAAGGAATATTAATGAGATTATACGGTCCTCTGACGGCATTATGGTTGCGCGCGGTGATCTAGGAATATGCGTCCCTATCTACCATATACCTATATTGCAAAAGGAAATTGTAAAAAAATGCCGTTTAATTCAAAAACCGGTGATAGTTGCTACTCAGATGTTAGAAAGCATGATAGAAGAGCCTATTCCTACACGGGCGGAAGTAACAGACGTTGCTAATGCCATATTCGACGGTGCAAATTTTCTTCTGCTTTCAGCCGAGACAGCTATCGGCAAAAATCCCCCCAGAGTAATTGCTATGATGAATAAAATAATAAAATATTCAGAACAATACCAGAATGTTATGGATAGTTTCTTGAGATGAAAACAATAGCTCTTATCACTGATTTTGGCTATACCGATAATTTTGTGGGAGTAGTGAAGGGAGTTATATTAAAGAACTCTTCAGGCGTCAATATAATAGATATAACTCACAATGTATCTTCTCATAATATACAAGAGGGAGCTTTTATTCTGCTTAAAAGCTACAGGTTCTTTCCTGAAAAAACAGTATTTCTGGCTGTAGTTGACCCCGGAGTAGGAACAAAAAGAAGGATTTTGGCGATTAAAACAAATAATTACTATTTCATAGGACCTGACAATGGAATTTTATATCCCGCAGTGAAAGATGACACTATTAAAGCAGCTGTATACCTAAGGAGGCAAAAAGGGAACAATATATCTTTGACATTCCATGGCAGGGATATATTTGCCCCTCTGGCCGCTAAGCTCGCAGAAAGCGAGAAAACAATTTTTAGGGGAAAGAAAGTAAATAGAATTACGCCTTTGAACTTCCCTAGGCCGAGATTGCGTAGACGCTCTATTATCGGCAATATACTTTATGTAGATAAGTTCGGCAACATAGTTACTAATATTACAAAGAAAGACCTGGATAAGATTAATAATGGCGGTTTCGTAGCACGCCTGAACAATAAAACAATAAAGAAATTATACCGCACATATTCCGAGGCACCGTCAATGCAGCCTTTCTTTATTGAAGGAAGCTTCGGGTATCTTGAAATATCTTTGAGCGGAAAGAGTGCCAGAGATTATTTCGGCCTTAAAAACAGCGACAAAATAATTATTTTAAGAAAAGTATAATGTTAGATACCAGCACGAAGAAAGACAATATTAAACTACGGGGTGTTATAAAATATGTGTATAAAAAAATGGGCAAAGCAATTCTTGATTATAGCATGATTAACCCCGGAGACAAAGTGCTGGTTGCTGTATCAGGAGGAATGGACAGCCTTTCTCTTCTTAAACTATTCATTATGAGAAAGAAAAGAGTGCCTATCGATTTTGAATTTATTGCCTGCATGGTATCGACTGATTTTATAGAGGTTGACACAAATGCTGTAATCAATTTCTTTAATGAAAACAATATACCTTTCTTGATAAAAGAACTTAAACTCAATAATTCCGGTATAAACTGTTTTTGGTGTTCATGGAACAGAAGGAAAATTCTTTTCGAGACCGCCAAAGAAAAAGGGTGCAGCAAAATTGCCCTTGGGCATAACCTCGACGATATAACTGAAACTATTATGATGAATCTTGTTTTCTTTGGAGAAGTAAGTTCAATGAAGCCTAAGATTTCTCTTTTTAACGGCCAGTTTGATATAGTCCGCCCCCTTTGCTATATTACAAAAAGAGATATACATAATTTTGCTGTTAAGCTGGGGCTTCCCTTTACAAATTACAAGTGCTTATATGGGAAAGATACAAGGCGTGAGCTGGTAAAAAATATTATAAAAACCATCGAGAAAGACTGCCCGGCGGCAAAAAATAATATATTTAATGCATTAAAGAATATAAAAAAAGATTACTTGCCGCATTAAACTGGGAATTCATAAATTACTCTTATGAAAGTTCTGATCACGGGAGGAGCTACATGGGTTCGAATAGACAAAGTAAGAATATTGACAAATGTATTTACCGGCAAGACTTCCGTATATCTTGCTTCTTATTTCGCACGCCACGGCTGCAAAGTTACCCTTTTGATTAACACACATTGCGTCGAACGGTTGCCTAAGGACATAAAGGTTATACCCTTTAGGTACTTTGACGATTTAAAAAGAATGCTTATAAAAGAGTTGAAACATAATAAATACAATGCTATTATCCACACTGCGGCAGTAAGTGATTATTTGTTTCCTCATCCTCTTAGAAACAAAATACCATCCGGAAAAAGTAAACTCACGATGGAACTGGTAACAGCTCCGAAATTGACAAATATTATTTATCATTACGCAAAGGGAACTTATCTTGTCCAATTTAAACTTGAAGCTTTAAAAAGTAAACTTATAAACAAGGCAAAAACGAGTCTTCTTAATAATAAGTTTGACGCAGTTGTTGCAAACAGCTTAAGTGATTTGGAAAACAAATATCAAGCAATTCTTATAGACAAAAGAGGGACAAAAAAGAAAATACACTCAAAGAAAGAACTCGCCAAGATTTTGCTTAGTATGGCAAAATTGACCCAAAGCTAAGATAAGGTAGGATAGTTTAAACTGTAAAAGTTAACCGGGAAAATGCTGTACCCTAAGGGCAGGCACCTCCTTCGTCCTTCGGACTACGGCGGGCAAGCACCTCCTTCGTCCTTCGGACTACGGCGGGCA
>MVCW01000104.1 GCA_002049895.1 Candidatus Omnitrophica bacterium 4484_171
ACCTCAAAGCTACCGCTAGATATGTAGCATCAGGACTGCGGTAAACTCCTCCTCTTGCACCCGAACCAATACCGCTTTCATCCGGCCATCCAGGAATACGGGCGCAGCCATCTTCGTCTAATACTCCTTCTCCGTGATTCGGGATAAACGCCCTTCCCTTAGGGTGACCGAAAGTTACACAAGACTCCCACAAATTACCGGATAACTCCATAACTCCGTAATAAGAAGCACCGTCGTTAAGGCGCTTTGGAATACCTTCATGACGGGTATTGGAAAAAAGCCCGCAGCTTACCGGGCCTTCAAATCCGGGATTATCAGGAATAGTCTTGCCTTTCGCGGCGTCAAAAGGAGCTATGCCGCATCCAAAACAGGCATTTACTAAACCGGCAGTTGGAACTTTTATCTCATAACCGCTTCCATCGGGGCCGCTGAATGTTTCAACTCTTCCTATTTCATTAGACCCCCAGGCGCACTCCCAGGCAATTGCCTCTTTAGGGCCGCGGCATGATTTCTCAAATTCAAACTCTGTAATGGGACGCAATCCTGCCCAGGCGGCATAAGCAGCAATATCACCCCAGGCGATAGCGTTACAGGCACGCGCTGGAGCGTAAGTGTAAAAAGTAACAGGGGTATCAATACCGTTTCCTTTCCTTACACATACAATTGACTGACGAAACTTTTCAGTATTAGTACCAGTCATTACATAATAATTCTCAATATAATCCCTAGATATATCGCTTCTTACATGGGTTTGCTGCTGACGGCGAGTGAGCGTGTTAAGAAAATCAACATACTGCTGGGAACTTAGCTGGTATTTCATATGCCAAAAAGCACCATACCCTTTAGGATATTCTTCGGGAATCACAAAAGGGGTATCATCACGGCTTCTTTCGTTATCCTGATTACAATATAAGAAACCGTCTTTAGCATCAACTGTTATAGGAGCTTCTGAGTTAACAAGATAAGCTCCTTTATCGGGATAAGTAAACAGGCAATTCTTAGGGCCTCCCGGTCCAAGCGGGTCTCCCACATAGTGTTCACTCTCCGGTATATAAACCATCTCTACACCAAATACTTTTATACTAATGCTATTCATATCTTCTGTTTGCAGCCCTGTCTCTTTAAAATTCCACAACAACATAACTTGCTTTAGAGAAACATTGCCTTCTTCTTTAACGCGGTAAATAAAAACACCTTTGCGCTCAGACGGTACCCACATGCCAACCTGTGAACTTAAAGGGCCTTGGCCTTTAGAGAAACCGGGAGGTGTCTGGTCACGGTAATCAAATTTATCCCGGCTATAGTCAGAAAGGCCGATATGACGCCACAAACCGTCTTTTGCTCTGTATTTGGCAAAAATCCATACTCCGTCACAATTAATATCATTGCGCCATGCCTCTTCCCAAGACAAATCAAATACTACCGCGGCAATACTATCTTTAACTTTCTTTAACTCTACTTTATTAATTTTTAAACGCATTATTTCCCCCTGTTTTTTTCATCAATAATTGTTCTTACAGGCCTAAACGCGTATCGGCCGTTTTTCTTCGCCGCGTAATAACCATCGTAGCCAAACTGAAAATTCACTCCCCAGCCAAAAGTATCTCCGTAAGTAGTAGAAGCCCAATAGAACCCCAAAGGCGCTGTTTTAACATTGGGAAAGAAATCCTTATGATGCCAGCAGTTGTTTTTAAAAGACAAATCTAATATTGTAGCCAGCTCTTTAATATTAGGAAGGCGCCAGTCCGAAAACCCCGCTAAGTCCATATCTTCACAATATTTAAGCGCTCCCTCCCAGTTATTATCCGGACTTTCATCCTTCTTCCACATAAGATTTGTATTTAAATCAGTAATCGTACCATCACCGTTATCTTTAAACGCATAACGGCTGCGGTTTCCAAAATCGGGATTATAGCCCGCGCGCGCAGCCCTTACACCATATAGCGAGTCCCTAAGGTAGCATATTCCGCATCCGTAAGCGAAATAAACACCCCATATGAAATTCTCGTCTTTGATAAACGGGTCATCTGACCAGTAAAATTCGGCAAGGCAGCTGGGAAAATACTTTTTATCAACAGCGGGAATTACTCCGCTGTAATCAACTATTGAACGCAGCTCTTCGCGGTTAGGAAGGCGCCAGTCCGAAAACCCTGCGTAGTGTATTTTATTTAAATAACTTATATATTCTTTTGCGTAGCATTCTTACTGGCATAATAACCGTCATAACCGAAACAGAAATTAGTAACCCACACATATATCCTTTCGTACGGCGTAGAGGAAAAATAATGCAAAAGCGGCGGCTCCAAACCTTTAGCCGGAAAATACCCCTTATGGTACCACCAGCCGTCTTTGTAAGTTAAGTCTAATATACTGTTTAGTTCCTTTATGTTGGGAAGGCGCCAGTCGGTGTATCCGGCTAAGTTCATATCTTTACAGTATTTGAGAGCCTGATACCAATCCATTCGTTCATTTTCACCCTTCTGCCACATAAGCCCCGTTCTTAAATCCGTAATTGTGCCATCATTGTTGTCTCTAAAGGCTTCTTTTTGAGGATTACCAAAATCAAGGCTATACCCTCCTCTTACCGCCCGCACACATTGTAAACTTGAAGGGGTATACGGAATACCGCTTCCCAAACCGAAAAATATACCCCAGACGAACGGTGGCTGCATTTTATATAAAATAGAGGTCCAATAAAACGCAACCTGGCAGTGCGGAAAATAAAAAGTGTCTACCGCGGGATTAACTCTTGCGTAATCAATTATTGAACGAAGTTCGTCTTTATTGGGAAGGCGCCAGTCCGAAAACCCGCAGTATTTATTATCATTGAGCCTTTTTACATACTTATTGGCATCATCCCAGGAATATTTGTCATCACAAAAATTTATATCTTCTTTATGAGGAGATTTTATTTCCCATACGAGTCCTGTATTATTATCACGTACCATGCGGTATCCATCCTGCCAGGTGGAAATATCGGAAAGCTCCCTTGATTCACTATCAAGCTTTGTAAAAGACATAGGATTGACTATAAAGCATCCATTCTGACCATAAAGTTCATCTTCTACCGGGGGAAGCATGATTTCTTTACCATGACGATCATAACATCTTATATCTCCTGCATCGGGAAATCTAAATACAGGTTTATTCATGCCGCTGGCCTCCTTTCAGTTTACTCATTATCCTGCACAATCTCAATAAAAATACCATCCGGATCCCTGATAAAGAAATACCTTGTCTTCGCGTTTAAAGACTTGATGCCAGTAAGAAACTCCACGCCTTTGTCTTTAAGCCGGTTATATTCTTTTTCTATATCATCAACGGAAAAGGCAAAATGTTTTACTCCGCACGTTCTAAGGTCAGTTTCCAAATTCTTACGGTAACCAGGAAAGCTCAATGAGTTAAGGGCAGAAAAAAGCTCCAGCACAATGCCGTCTTTTTTCATAATAGAAATTGTAAACTCTTTATCGCGAATCTTGTCGATACGCAAAAATCCGAAAACATGTTCATAGAACAGCTCACTGCGCTCTAAATCAGAAACAGTTATGGCTACATGGCCAAACCGCATACCATCTCCTTAACAACACAGATTACCACAGATTTAAAACAGATGAGCACAGATATATGCGGTCATCTGTGGTTCGCGCAAGCGAATATCTGTAGCCATCTGTACATCAGACTTTCGCTAAACTAAACGGCGGATAAACCTCTGATTCAACTACTGCATCAATCAAAACAGGAGCGTCCGCGCGAAGGGCTTCCTGAAATACCGGCTCAAACTCCTCCAGTTTTTCCACTCTATACCCTTTAGCACCGCAAGCCTCGGCATACTTGACGTAATCGGGATTCTTAAACCGCATAAATGCATGCTCGCCGAATAAATTTATCAGAAATTTCTTGATAACGTTAAACTCGCCGTTATCAAAAATAACCCAGACTACAGGAATGTTATACTGGACCGCTGTTAGGAGTTCGAAACCGGCCATAAGGTAAGCCCCGTCGCCGCAGCCGCAGACAACTGTTTTGCCGGGATTAGCACACTTAACACCTATTGAACCATTTACATGAGAAGCCATGGGCCCGAAACTCCCCGGATTTTGATATCTCTGATTTTTATCAAGCTTTAAGTAACAGTTAAGCCAGAGCATATGAGAGCCGGCATCACCCATAACAATACTGTTAGGCGGTAAATTGTCTGAAATAACTTTCACAAGACTGGCAGGATGGATTTTGCTGCCACTATACTCTATTGGTGTATCATGCCATTTATTTTTATTAACCGGCCTATTAAGTTTAAAACTGCCAGCTTTGCCAGTGAGTTCTTTCGTAATTGCTTCTACAGCGGGCTTAACATCGCTTAATATCGCGATATCGGCGCTGTAAACTTTATTAAGTTCATTTTCGTCAATATTTATATGTATCAATTTCTTACCCTGATATAAATCAGGCTTAAAAGAAAAAGTGGCATTCTGGGCAAAAGAATTACCTATTGCAAGAACAATCTCGGAATTCTCAAAATATTCCTTCGCGCCCTTGTCTCCGGAAGTGCCAAACACTCCTAATGATAGAGGATTATCTTCCGGCAATATTCCCTTAGCGTCCATTGTTGTGGCAAAAGGTATATGAAACTTATCTACTAATTCTAAAAGGCAGCTTTCGGCATGGCTGCGTATTGAACCATAGCCAATAAGAATCATAATCTGTTTGTTCTTTTCAATTGCCTCAGCAAGCAATAAAGAGGCCTCGTTAATTTTCTCAGCATCAGGCAATACAGGTTTAACGCTCAATTTTATCTCTCTAAGATTCTTAACCTCGGCAACAGTAATATTTTTAGGGACATGGATATGAACAGGGCCGGGGCGGCCGGAAAAAGCAATGTTAACTGCCTCTTCTAAAATATCGCATGTATCGTCTGCGTTTTCAATAATAAAAGACTTCTTTGTCGTTGCAGAGAACATTTTATGGGAATCCGGGGTCCTGTTTAATCCGCTGGATTCATTTAAAGCGCCTTTTCCTCTGTTGGGCATAGAAGCATAGCCGGTTATGGCCAAAACAGGAAGAGAATCATAATAAGCGACTGCCATTCCGGAAAATAAGTTAAAAGCACCCGGGCCGCCGGTGGCAAAGCATACGCCCAGCTTATCAGAAAACATTGCATACCCGCAGGCCATAAAAGAAGCAGCCTGCTCATTACGCACGATAACGGTTTTGATTTTATCTGACTTTTTAAGCGAAAGAAGCATTGTCGCGTTTACCTGGCCTGAACCGCCAAAGACATGGTCCACACCGATTGATTCCAATGTTTTTACTATCGCCTGATTTACATCCATAATTACTCCCCTTCCTTTTTCTGGCTAAACCCCCGTATACCATTTTTTATCCTTTTCGCTCTTGACCGCACATACGTAATAC
>MVCW01000105.1 GCA_002049895.1 Candidatus Omnitrophica bacterium 4484_171
TATAACAAGATAGAATGACAGCCGGGGGAAAATGATGGAAGGAAAAAATGTTGAGGATAGTAAGGTATGGCTGAGGATAAAAACATGGCTCCTAAGCCAAATATGAAGCATTTTATGAAACCGGTAAAGTATAAATTTATAGGCTCTGGAACGGGTAAACTGAATAGGGGTTTTACGGTCGTTGTTTTTCCGTAATCATTCTTGTATTCTCAAGAACATAAGAATAATATATAAGTCAGTCTTTCGTTTTTGCGCAAAATTGATATTATAATGTATAAAGGAAGCGCAGCGGTAAAACAATTTAGTTTTAAACAGGCAGGTAATTTATTGATTAAAAAGATCACCAAACCTCGAATTCCTTCCGCTTCCAAAATTGTCTTTTCGAGGTTGCATTTTGCGAGCTTTGTTTACTATCAGTTTACGTCCGTTAAATTCTTGTTCGTTTAAGGCGTCTATTGCCTGCTGAGCCTGTTCTTCGGTCTCGAATTCTGCAAAACCAAAACCCTTTGATCTGCCGGAATATTTATCAGTAATGATTTTTACTTCTTTTGTGGTTATTCCTTTTTCTTCAATAAACCCTTTCAAGGCATCTTCGGTGACGCCGTATTCTAAGTTTCCAATATACAGTTTCTTTTGTTCTTCCATCTTTATTTTCTCCTTTTAGAACCATTTCTTAGAATCACGGCTAACGTACCCCTCTTTTAGCAAGCATTTCTTACAATATGCCGTTTGAACACTTGCCGATTATTTCTCTTTTTCAATGAGCATTATAATTTTATTAAAGGAAATTATAGCACATTTTTATCTTTTGGCAAGCGATAAATATGCATATTTTGTTAATTTTACGCAAATTATAACGTAAGGTATTGTTGGATATACAGTTAAGAATAATTGCCGGCATTTTATTGTAAAAACCACGAAAACTCATTAGCCCCTCTGCTTTCTACGATAAACTTTTATGCCCGCAAAAGAATAAATTTTCTCATCGAATTCTCATAAAAGATAGGTTAAAATATATATATGCAAATACTTATTGTAGAAGATGAGAAAAAGATGGTTGGCGTGCTTCGGCGCGGCCTGCTTGAAGAAGGCTATGCCGTAGATATTGCTTATGACGGTGAAGAAGCCCTCCGGAAGGTTTATGTTAATGAATACGACCTTATTATACTAGACTTAATGATTCCTAAAATAGACGGCATAACTGTTTTAAAAAGAATACGTTCCGCGGACACAAATGTTCCTATAATTATATTGACTGCAAAGAGCAGTTTTGAAGACAGGGTTAAAGGCCTTGATGAAGGCGCCGATGATTATCTTACCAAGCCTTTTTCTTATGCTGAGCTTACTGCGCGCATACGCGCGTTATTCAGGAGAGGGAAAAGAGCCGATGCGCCCATTCTTTCCATAGATAATCTTACGCTTGACCCGGCAGCTCATATAGTTAAACGCGGCAGCAAAATAATCAATACCACAAGCCGTGAATTTGCTCTTCTTGAATATTTTATGCGTAATCAGAACAAAGTTCTTACCGAGAGCAAAATTTTAGAACATGTCTGGGATTTCAATTATCAGGGGCTTTCTAATGTTGTTGCTACTTACATAAGGTATTTGCGCAAGAAACTTAAATCTTCTCCCAAAGACAAAGAGTTAATACATACGATAAGGGGCGTAGGTTATATTATGAAAGTATAAAACTTTAAAGGTATGTTTAGGAAAACCGCAGTTAAGCTTACTATCTTTTACTCTTCTCTTTTTTTTATACTATTCTGGTCGTTTAGTTTTGGCTTATATATATATCTTGTTTATTCTTTTAACTCAGGATACGTAACTAAGGTGCGCCAGAGGATTCAGCACCATATTACGCAAAACGGCGAGATAACATTAAGGTCTTTTTTTGTTGAACAGAATAATGCGATTCTTGATAAATCCAGAGAAGTAACGCTGGAAAACTTCCGCAGAGGGCTTTTGTTGATAAACGGGATTCTTTTTGTAATTATACCTACTTTATCGTGGTTTCTGGTTCAGCGTATGCTTCATCCGGTGCGGGAGACTTTTCAGAAGCAGAAACGGTTTGTGTCAGATGCTTCACATGAACTTCGTACACCCCTGGCAATTATGGGCAATGAAATTGAGGTTACTCTTCAACAGGAAAGAAATCCATCTTATTATATAAGAACGTTAAATACTATGAAGGAAGAAGTTTTGCGCCTTTCTGGGTTAGTAAAAAACTTACTTGTTTTAGCCAGGCAAAGAGAGTCTGCCCGCGATATGGAAATGCAGGATGTAGAAATTGCCGACTTGATAAGCAAAGTGTTAGCTTCTTTTGCTTCCCGGTTTGAAGAAAAGGGCGTGAAGTATAAAGTAGAGTTTCCTGAAGAGAATTGTATTATCAAAGGTAATGCGACTATGCTGGAACAGCTTTTTGCCAATCTTATTGACAACGCGCTTAAATTTTCGCCTGCCAACACCACCGTTACTGTATCTATCTCATAATAAATGTGTTATCTTATAGCCGTAAGATAAACAAACAGCCGTTATTATGTTTGCGGTACGGCCTTTATTTAACATGATATTTGTAATTTAAACAGGGGGGGTGATTAGTATGAAGGCCAATAAGTTTCTTGTGGCAGCATTAATAATATTGCTTGTATGTTTCATTGCCCAAACAGCATACGTATTTAAGCTAAAAAAACATAACAATATATTTAACATCAGCAGTTCGTCTGGCTTTAAAGACAAGAAGTTTCCTTCTTTTAGTAAGACGTTAAGCGGGAATTGGCATGATGATTTCTACCGCAATTTTGGCCCGGCTTTTGATAAGAACTGGGACCCTTTCAAAGAAATGGAGAAGATGCAGGCTCTGATGAACAAAATGTTTCGTGAGAGCATATTCAGAATAAAACGGTATGGCGGTTTGTCTTTAAAAGAAAATGAACCGTTTTTCATTCCGGACCTAGACATTCGTGATTTGGGAAACAACTATATGGTGAAAATAGATATTCCCGGAATGGACAAATCCAAGATTAATGTTGAAGTAAAAGGAAATCAGTTAATTGTATCAGGAGAGCGTAAAGAGCAGTCAGAAGAGAATATCAATAGAGGTAATAGCCTGTTTTATAAAAGAGAGAGAAGTTTTGGCGAGTTCTATCGTTCAATAACGTTACCTCCCGATGCCGGTAATAAAGGTATCAGCGCCGATTATAAAAGGGGAGTTTTAACTATTACAATACCTAAAAGAAAGGTTAAGAAACCCGTGTCCAGCGGGACAAAAATAAATGTTCTTTAGGCAGTGTCATTTTAAATAATGAGCGAAGGAGGGGTATTATGAGCAGCGGGATAACTGCAATAAACGAAAAGGTGAAGAAAGAGAGTGAGTTTGCTGACAGCTTAGTATCAGAAATAAAGAAAGTAATTGTAGGCCAGGACTACCTCATTGAGAGGCTTCTTGTGGGGCTTCTTGCCAATGGGCATATCCTTGTTGAAGGAGTGCCCGGCCTTGCAAAGACGCTGTCAATAAAGACATTGGCAGGGGCGCTGAATGCCGACTTTAAGAGAATACAGTTTACGCCGGACCTTCTGCCCGCTGACCTTATCGGCACGCTTGTGTATAATCCCAGGGAAGGCACATTCAGCACCAAGAAGGGGCCGATTTTCGCGAATATTATTCTGGCTGATGAGATTAACCGCGCGCCGGCAAAGGTTCAAAGCGCCCTATTAGAGGCAATGCAGGAGCGTCAGGTTACTATTGGAGAAAATACTTTTAAGCTTGATGAACCGTTTTTAGTGATGGCTACGCAGAATCCCATAGAACAGGAAGGGACTTATCCTTTGCCCGAGGCTCAGGTTGACAGGTTTATGCTTAAACTGTCTGTGACATATCCCACTAAAGAAGAAGAACATACTATTCTTAAGGAGATGAGTTTTACTGACAAAGAAATAAAAGTTATTCCTGTTATCTCGCCGCAGGATATTATACGTGCAAGGAGCGTTGTAAATGAAGTATATATGGATGAAAAAATTGAGAAGTATATTCTCGATATAGTCTTTGCCACAAGAGAACCGCAAAAATATAAAATGGATGACTTAAACGGGCTTATTCAGTATGGAGCATCGCCGCGTGCCACAATTTATATGACACTTGCCTCAAAAGCGTATGCTTTTATCCAAAGAAGGGGTTATGTTACTCCTCAGGATATAAAATCAATAGGGCCTGATGTGCTGCGGCATAGGGTGATTGTGAGTTATGAGGCTGAGGCGGAAGAGAAAACATCAGACGATATTATAAAACGTATTTTTGAAGAGATAGAAGTCCCCTGAACACAGATAAACACAGAAGAATGTGTACCCCGTGAGCCCTGCGGGCAACGGGGCAGGCAGATTAACGCAGATGATTTAGTTCATGGCTCTTGGCTCTTAGGAAAAACGGGAGAAAAGAATAATAATAAGAAGCAGGGAGGAGCGAGCGGCGATGATTCCAAAAGAAATTCTCAAACAAATTAGGCGGATTCAGATAACTACTTCCCGCATGGTTACCGATGTTTTTGCGGGCCAGTATCAGAGTGTATTCAAAGGCCGGGGAATGGATTTCGACGAAGTACGCCAGTATTTTCCCGGAGATGACATACGTTCTATAGACTGGAATGTTACCGCGCGCACAGGTACTCCCTATGTAAAGAAGTTCGTAGAGGAACGCGAGCTGACGGTAATGCTGTTGCTTGATATATCGAGGTCTACGTATTTTGGCACAGTCAATAAATTAAAGAGGAGGCTTGCGGCTGAAATTTGTTCTTTGCTTGCTTTTTCTGCTATACAGAATAATGACAGGGTAGGTTTGATTGCTTTTTCCGGCCGCATAGAGAAATTTGTCCCTCCGCGTAAAGGTATACGCCACGGCCTGCGTATTGTGCGTGAAGCGTTATATTTTGAACCCGCCGGAGACGGCACGGATATATCAAACGCATTAGAGTATCTTAACCGCGTCTGCCGCCGCAGGACGGTAAGCTTTGTCATTTCTGATTTCTATGACCGCGGGTTCAAGAAAGCTTTATCTATTGCCAATAAACGGCATGACATTACCGCAATAACCATAACCGACCCTAAAGAGATAAATTTACCGAAAGCAGGATTGATTTCTTTTCGTGATGCCGAAAGAGGCAATAATTTCATTATAGATACTTCTAATGAGGCTCTCCGCAAGGCCTTTCATTATAACGCTGCCAGGATTATGAGTGAGCGGAAAAAAATATTTGGAAGCATAAATGTTAACAGCATTGATATACGTACGGATATTTCTTACATCCGCGCTTTGATATCTTTCTTTAAGATGAGAGAAAGGAGGATGAGGCGATGAGAAAAGTTATATCGTTTTTAATAGTTGTTTTGGTTTTCGCCGGAGCGTTTTTTGCGGGGAGAGCCCATTATATTCCCAATAAAGAATATACACCATTGCCGTGGACGGCTAACGATGAGATTAATTATATAGATAAATTGCTTGCCAAGGGGCTTAACAGAATTGCGGCTCAGGAGATGGAAAAGTATATAGATGGATACGGAGGCTCCAGAAAAGAGCTGGCAAATACGTGTTACAGGCTGGGGAATATTTATATGAAGCTTTATGAATACCAAAAAGCTCTTAAATATTTTTATCGTGCCGAGATGCTTGATAAAAATGCTGATTTCAGTAAAGACATGAACAATAAGATAGTTGAGGCTTTAGAAAATTTAGGGATGAATTCACAGGCTAACTATGAATTAGAGGCGCGCACATCGCTGGTTAAATCAGCTATGACTAAAGCCGGGATTGCCGCGTCTATAGGCAAACGCAGGATCGGCGAAAATGAGATTGACA
>MVCW01000030.1 GCA_002049895.1 Candidatus Omnitrophica bacterium 4484_171
CGGAGGCACATTAGGCATTATTATCGCAGTATTCCTGTGGATTATCTGGTCGCTGGTGAGTTACTTTTCCGGAGATTCCATTGTCCTTTTAAGCAGCCACGCCAAAGAAGTAACACCTCAAATTCATCCCCAGTTGTTTAATGTTGTTGAGGAGATGAAAATCGCCGCGAATATTCCGGTGATGCCTAAAGTATATATTATTGATGAACCTTCACCCAATGCTTTTGCCACGGGAAGAGACCCCTCGCATAGTGCTATTGTTGTGACAGCCGGCCTGCTTAGCCGGTTAAACCGTGATGAGCTTCAGGGGGTTATTTCTCATGAGATGTCCCATATTATTAACAGAGATGTTTTATATATGACTTTTTGCGGGGTGATGCTGGGAAGTATTGTAATGATATCAGAAGTATTCTTAAGAAGCTTGTGGTATTCCGGTTCTACACGCAGATACCGTTCTTCCTCCGGGGGAGGGCAGGCTCAGGCTATTATTATGTTGGTTGCTATTGCCTTTGCTATATTAGCGCCGCTTTTAGCTTATATCTTTTATTTTTCTATTTCCCGCAAGCGGGAATATTTAGCCGATGCATCCGGAGTCCGGTTAACCAGATATCCTGAAGGATTGGCAAGTGCTCTTGAGAAGATTTCTAATGTAAAAATACCTCTTCCTTGCGCGAATAAAATAACTGCCCCGATGTATATTGCAAGCCCGCTAAAAAAGACGAAACAAGACAAAATAGGTAAAACGCACCTTTTTGATACTCATCCGCCTATAGAAAGAAGGATTAAAATATTAAGGAATATGATGGGGGGTGCCGGCTACATAAATTATTTAGAGGCGTTTCATAATGTAACAGGGGATAAAGAAGCGATTATGCCTCCTTCGGCACTTCACGATATTGCTGACACCTCTTTTCGTAAGCCTTCTTCGGTTGAGAAAGAAGATGTAGGTTCCCCCAAAGACCAGGCGCGCCAGTTAGGTGATTTGATGAGGGCGGTTAACAATTATGCTTTTTTAGCCTGCGCCTGCGGCCTTAAGATTAAGATACCTCCCGATTTTAAACAGAATAAGATTACATGCCCGCGCTGCGGCCGCCAGCTGGATGTTCCGCTGAGAGACCTTAAGAGTTCAGCAGCTGTTATAGGTGCGGGAACAGCCGCGCGGAAAGTACAGCAGAAAAATGACGATACGCAGGTGCGGGAACATATAGAGAAGCCTTTTTATGTGCGTAAAACAAACGGCTGGGAAACTCTTTCCTGTCCTTGCGGCAACCTCATTCAGATATCTCCGGCGTTCGCCGGCAAATACGCTGTTTGTCCCCGCTGCGGCCGCAAGATTGAGGTTAGAAACACATAAATTTAAGCTGTAAACTTACAGCTTCCGGGTCACAAAGACACCAGGTCACCAAGTCACAAGGGTCACAAAGTCATACGTGTAACGTGGTAACATTGCCTGTGCCCGTAAGGATATGATATGGTGACTTTAGGCTATTCGCTATCTGCTATTTACTATACCCTATACCCTGCACCCTGAACCCTGAGTTAACCGCTAACCGCTATTAACTAACAGCTATGAGCTATGAACCAATAGCTATTTCTCTGCCCCGCACCTCCATCCTAAATTACTATGAGCTATCTATTATACCCTAAACTATATGTTTTTATATTACATCCACCGAATAAATCAATTGACATACCTTGCTTATTTTCATAAACTAATTAGTATGCTTGAAAATAATACAATTTCACAAGTTGAAGAGCTTATTAAGGATAAGAAATTCTCCGAACTCAAAAGTATTTTGCCTAAACATCCCGAAGATATCGCCTACTTAATTTCTAATATATCAGAACCTTACTGGAGAACATTTGTGTTCCGTATGATATCTACAGACAAAGCTATAGAAGTGTTTGAGTACCTTCCTTTAGAAGAACAGGAAGATATGATTAAGTCATTAACCAGCAAGGAGATACAGAATATATTAAATGAGATGTCTCCCGATGACAGAACCGAGCTTTTTGAGGATATGCCTGCCGAGTTGGTTAAAAGGTGTATTAACCTTTTATCGCCCGGGGAACGTAAGATTGCCCTTCAGATACTTAATTATCCTGATGATTCTGTGGGAAGGCTTATAACGCCTGATTTTGTCCAATTGTACGAAGATATGAGTGTTCAGGAAGCGCTTGAGCATATACGCAAGGTAGGCCTTCTTCGTGAGACTGTGTATCACTGTTATGTCATTGGCCGGGATAAGAAGCTAAACGGCGTAGTATCTTTGAAGAAGATTGTGCTCTCACCGCCTGAAGCCAAAATAAAGGATGTTATGTTCAAGGATGTAATAAAAGTCAACGCTTATACTGATAGAGAAGAAGCCGCCCGCATATTCAAGAAATACGATTTGATTGCTCTTCCTGTGGCTGATAACAATGGGAAATTATTGGGTATAGTTACGTTTGATGATTTCGTTGACGTATTAGAAGACGAAGCAACTGAGGATTTTGAAAGAATTGCCGCTGTCCTTCCAGTTGAGAAACCATATATGGAAGCAGGGTTTTTTAACGTTGTATGGAAGAGAAGTTTCTGGCTTATAATACTTGTACTTTTGGAATCTTTGTCAAGTATTGTTCTTCAAAAATACAGCGGGGCAATTCAAAAGTGGATAGCTTTGAGTTTCTTTATACCAATTCTTATCGATACAGGCGGTAACGCAGGGACGCAGTCAGCAACGATGATTATTCGAGGTTTAGCCACCGGAGAAATACAGATGAAGGATTTCTTCAGGATTGTATTTCGCGAGTCGTTGATTGGTGTTTTTATCGGAGGCATTATGGCGGTAATAGGGATAATTAGAGTGTTTTTTCAGCAGAGCAATTGGCTTTTAAGTATTTCTGTAGGGATATCTATAGGTGTAACGATTATCCTGGCGGCGGTTACGGGGGCGGTCTTGCCGTTGATTTTTAGGAAGATCAAATTAGACCCGGCTTTAATGAGCGGACCTTTAATCACTACTATTGTTGATGTAGGCGGTATATTCATTTATTTTGAAGTGGCAAGTATGATTCTTGGCATATGAAAAAGATTTCTATATATTTTGGAATTATATTATTAACCGGGTGTGTTAGTGTTCCCACGCGCAGTTATCATCCTGCTTATGGAACAAAAAACACCGGATATTTTGAGCTTAATGATTTTTGTAAAAAGTACCGTCTTCGTTATGATTTCAATACGTTAGACGATATTGTGCACTTAATATCTCAAGATACTGACGTGAAAATGCTTATAGATTCTCATTATATTTTATACAATGGCCGGATTATTCCCTTAAAGAAAGTTCCTTATTATTCTAAAGGAAAGATATTTATTCCCGCGGAGCTTGCAGGAGTTGTTTCTGCATCTAATCCTGCCGCTTCGGTATCTTCACAAAGTTTGCCTCCCGGAGGATATAGGTTTAAGCCCATATCTATCCGCACAATTGTTATTGACCCCGGCCATGGCGGAAAAGACCCCGGAGCCATATCAAGGAGAGGTTTAAAAGAGAAATATGTAGTAATTAAGATAGCGCGTTATCTTAAACGAGATTTGGAAAAGATGGGATTCAGGGTTTATATTACAAGAAACAGCGATGTTTATCTCACATTAAAAGGGAGAGTGCAATACGCAAGGCGCCATAAAGCAGATTTGTTTATAAGCGTTCATGCCAATTCAAACCGTTCGAGGAAGATAAGGGGGGTGGAAGTATATTATCTTTCCGAGAAATATTTTGACAGCGAGTCAAAAGCTGTTGTTATGGCGGAAAATGCCCCTTTTCGTTCCAGCAGCGGCCTATTTCCGAAAAATACTCAGAGAATTATATGGGACCTTATGTGTGTTGAAAATAATACTATCTCTCTGGATTTCGCGAATACAGTAGTTTCTACCTTAAGAAGTATGGGTTTTAAAGTGAGGTCTCCAAAGGGAGCTCCTTTTTATGTATTGAAATATGCTTATGTTCCCAGTATTCTTGTAGAAACAGGGTATTTGAGTAATTTACATGAAGAGAAGCTGTTAAGAAAATCGTATTATCAAAAGCAGATTGCTCATGGTGTCGCGCTTAGTGTCAAAATTTTGAACAGGCATTATGCCAAACTTGTTAATATGGCTTACAAAGGAAGACAATGAGAAACGGCAGCAATCCAATCGGGATATTTGATTCGGGGCTTGGAGGGCTTACTGTATTAAGAGAGATAGAGAAGATTCTGCCGCAGGAAAACATAGTTTACTTTGGAGATACTGCCCGTCTTCCTTACGGCAGTAAATCAAAGAACGCGATTATAAAATTTAGTACTCAGAATGTTTTGTTTCTTCTAAAGAAGAAAGTTAAAATGGTAGTGGTTGCGTGCAACACATCATCAAGCCTTGCTCTGGATTATCTTAAGAGTGTTTTTAGGGTTCCTGTGCTCGGCGTAATAGACGCAGGAGTACAGAAAGCGGTTATGGTTTCTGGGAGCAAGAAGATAGCAGTTATAGGAACAAAGTCCACCATAGGAAGCGGGAGCTATCAGAGGAGAATTAACGCTTTGGATAGAGATATTAAGGTTTATGCCAAGGCATGCCCGCTTTTTGTGCCACTGGCAGAAGAAGGATTAACTAAGGGGGAGATTGTTAGTAATACAGTCAGGATGTATCTTAAGAGCATAAGGGGGAAAGTTGATACTTTGATATTGGGCTGTACTCATTACCCTATTCTTAAGAATGCAATAGCGGCTTATTTAAAGGGAGTGTATATGGTTGATTCAGCAAAAGAAGTGGCATTTAAAACAAAGGTGATATTAGAAGAGAATAGTTTAATCAATAAAACTTATGCTGTGCCCAGAAAAGAATTTTATGTTACAGATGAACCTAAAGAGTTTATGAAGATGGCACGGATATTCTTAAAGCGTCAAGTAAATAAACCCAGGGTTGTAAATGTTTGAAGTAAAAGCAATAGTTACATTCTCGGCTGCACACTATCTTAAAAAGTATAAGGGAAAATGTGAATCTCTGCATGGCCATAACTGGCGCGTCGAGGCAAAAGTTTCTTCTAAGAAACTTGATTATCGCGGTATGGTAATTGACTTTAAGGATTTAAAGAGTCTTCTTAGAGAAATAACGTCAGAGTTAGACCATAAGCTTCTGAATGATATACCATATTTCTCAAAGCAAAACACTACTTCTGAATTGATAGCCCGGTATATATTCAGAGAACTTTCCGCGAAACTGCGTAAATTTCTGGGAGCGAAGAAATCAAAAACAGTAAGGTTGGAGGAAATAGCGGTATGGGAACAGGACAATTCATGCGCTGTATACAGAGACACAGATGATTGCAGATAAGCGCTTCGTGCCAATACAGATGACCGCAAATAGATAAACACAGATTACGCAGATAATTACGGATAAATATATTTTAGATGTATATGAACAAGAAACGTGAGGTTTTTAAGATACGGGGCAGGTCTAAGTCTGCAAAAAAGGCCGTCATCTTATTATCGGGAGGGTTAGACTCTGCTGTTACTTTGTATTTGGCTAAAAAATACGGTTATAATCTTTACGCTCTCATTTTTAATTATAAGCAGCGGCACAGCAAAGAAATACGTTTCGCCGTAAAGATAGCCGGAATTAACAGAATTCCTTATTATGTATTGAACGCAGCGTTGCCATGGACGCAATCTGCGCTTACGAAAGATAGCATAAAGGTGCCTTTTAACAGAAATCTTTCACGCGGAGGCATACCGGTTACATATGTAGCGGGGCGTAATATAATATTCTTAAGCTATGCGGCGTCTTTTGCCGAGAGTATAGGCGCAAAGAAAATATTTATCGGGGCTCACATCGAAGATTACTCCGGCTATCCTGACTGCCGCCCTCAGTTTTTGAGCGCGATGGAGGAGGCTGTCAATAAAGGGACCGCATGCAGGGGTATTGAAATAGCCGCTCCTTTAATTGATAAGTCAAAAAGAGATATCATCAAATTAGGCGTTGAGCTTAGTGTTCCTTTTGAATATACATGGTCTTGTTATGCAGGAGGAAAGCACCCTTGCGGCAAGTGCGATAGCTGCCGATTTAGAATACGGGCTTTTAATAGCCTGGGAATGGCAGACCCTTTACTAAAAAAGCCAGGCAGTAAGAACAAATAAAATATATGAGTGTTAAAGTTAAAGTATCAGAGGTGTTTAAAAGTATCCAGGGGGAGGGAATTTATGCGGGTTCCGAACAGGTATTTGTGCGTTTTTTCGGATGTAACCTTAACTGTGTATTTTGCGACACAAAACCAGACAGCTTCAAAGAAATGGACATTGATAGTGTAATTAGTGAAATAGGCATTTATCGTGACTGCCGTTTTATCTCTATAACCGGTGGAGAGCCTTTGCTTCAGAAGGGCGCTTTAAAAGAATTGCTCCTTAAACTTAAGAAGGAAGGTAAGACTATTTATCTTGAGACAAACGGAGTGCTGTATGAGGCACTTGGCGAAGTTATTCAATATATAGATATTATTGCTATGGATTTTAAACTTCCTTCGTCGACTCAAGACAAAGATTGCTCAGAATCGCATAAACTTTTTCTTCAAATAGCGTCAGATAAAGATGTATTTGTAAAAGCAGTAATTACCCCTTCTACGAATACAGGTGATGTTATGAATGCTGTACGCATAATAAAGGGTGTTTCTGCATATATACCCTTTGTTTTACAGCCTGTTCATCCCAGGGAGAAAGAACTTACAGACAAGTTAGCAAAGTTGTCAGTTAAGGCTAAAGATTATCTTTATGATGTCCGAATTATACCCCAGCTTCATAAAATAATCGGGGTGCGCTGATAATGAGAGAAATTAATCTTGAGAAAATATCTTATGAACTTGCTCTTCGCGCGAACATTAATTTAAGAGGAGACTGCGTGCGTTTGATAGATAAAGCGTATAAGAGCGAAAAGAGCACGCTCCCCAAACAGGCGTTAAGAATTATCCTTGAAAATTCAGTTATCGCCATAGAGAAAAAAATTCCCATTTGTCAGGATACGGGGCTGCCTTTGGTCTTTATTGAGATACCCGAAGGTGTGAAATGGGAGAGGAAATATATAGATAAGATTAACCGCGGCATATCAAAGGCGTATAAAGAGGCAGGGCTGCGCGCCTCAACAGTTCATCCTTTTGGCGGCAAAACAAGTTTTAACCCCGATATTATTCATCTCGAGTTTAGCCGCAGGAAAACATTGTCTATTACTGTTTTTCCTAAAGGTTTTGGCTCCGAGAATAAGTCAAGATTAAAAATGTTTAATCCAACTGTATCTAAAGACGAGATATCAGATTTTATAGTAACTTCTGTCAGAGATGCCGGTCCTTCTGCTTGTCCTCCTTTTTTTGTGGGTATCGGTATAGGAGGGACGTCAGATTATGCTCTTCTTCTGGCAAAAAAAGCGTTGTTGGAAAGAGTAGACAAACCAAATTCCGATGAGCCGCTGCGTTTGTGGGAGAGGAAGCTTTTAAAACGAATTAATTCAACTGGTATCGGCCCTATGGGCTTCGGAGGAAATTATACTGCTTTGAGCGTAAAGATAAAAATGCATCCCACGCATATTGCTGGTCTGCCTGTAGGCGTAAATATAAGCTGTCATGCTTTAAGGAGCGCTTCTTTTAAGGTAAAAGCGGATAATGTAAAGGTTATATGAAAAAAACAGTGAAATTAAAAACTCCTCTTGTGGACAGAATTATTAAGTCCCTGCGCGCTGGTGATGAGGTAAAACTTAGCGGAGTTATATATACAGCACGCGACAGAGCACATAAGAAATTAGCCGGGCTGTTAACGGCAAATAAAACTTTACCCCTGGATATAAAGAATGCAGTTATTTATTATTGCGGACCGACATTCTGTAAAGGCAAACTTGGTTCGTGCGGCCCGACTACGGCTTCTCGGATGGATAATTTCTTAAAGCCCCTTGCGAAAGCAGGTTTAAGAGCGACTATAGGAAAGGGTAAACGTTCATATGCCGTTAGAGAAATTATAAAGAAACACAGAGGTGTTTATTTTGTTACATATGCCGGTTGTGCCGCTTACCTTTCTAATTTCATAAAAAGCTATAAAGCAGCAGCGTTTCCTGAGCTGGGGCCGGAGGCAATCTATGAATTTAACGTAGTTGATTTTCCTTTAATTGTTGGTATTGATGCGTATGGTGAGGATATTTATTCTGATATTTAGCTTTATTTTAATGTGCCATCAGGCATTCCCGTCGAATGTCGTTTTAAGAAAGAACGAAAGAGGATCATGGCGGCTTTATGTTGACGGCAAGCCTTATTTTATTAAAGGGATAACTTACGATCCCGTAAAGATTGGAGAAAAGTTAACCTCTTCTAATACGTGGATGAATTATGATTTTAACCACAATGGCATCAATGACTGTGCTTATGAGAGCTGGGTGGATAAAAACAGAAATGGCATACAGGATAAAGACGAGAAGACGGTAGGCGATTTTTATCTCTTAAAAGAGATGGGGATAAATACCATACGGATTTATCACTATGCAAACGTTAGAAAAAAGCTCTTAAGAGACCTGTATAAACGTTTTGGCATAAGAGTAATTATGGGCAATTTTATGGGGGCTTACTGTTGGGGTTCAGGCGCTTTATGGAAGAATGGCACAGATTACACCAATGAACAAGAGAAAGATAATATGCTGGCTGATGTTAGGAAAATGGTTTTAGAATATAAGGATGAACCTTATATTTTGGCATGGATGTTAGGCAACGAGAATGATATGAAAGGCAGTTATGGTAATTCAACTTTTAACAATACCAATGCCCGCGATTTCCCCGAAGAGTTTGCCAAATTTGTCAATAAAATCGCCGGTGTTATTCATAAACTTGACCCCAATCATCCCCTAGGCGTTTGCAATGGTTCTTATCTGCTCCTTCCTTATTATAAGAAATACGCTCCCGAATTAGATTTTGTAGGGTTTAATAGTTACAAAGGCCCTTTTGGATTTGGTTCTTTATTCAGAACAGTTAAGTTCTATATTGATAAACCGGTTTTAATAACAGAATACGGCGTAGATAGCTTTGACCAGAATAAAGGCAAAGAAGACGAAGATTACCAGGTATTTTATCACCGTAATGCCTGGCGTGACATCGTAGCTAATTCTAAAAAGGAACCTAAAAACTCTATAGGCGGTATCATCCATACCTGGCTTGATGCCTGGTGGTATTGCGGAAAACCCGATGAGCATGATATAGAAAAAGGAGCGTGGCAAGGGCCTACAAAAGATTCGTGGTTTAACGATGAGTGGTTAGGAATTGCTTCGCAGGGTAATGGCGAAAATAGCCCTTTTGTGAGGCAGCTTAGAAAGGTTTATTATTTTTACAGAAAGGAGCTAAAATGACAAGAGCTGATTCAAGAAAGTTTGACCAATTGCGCAGGATTAAGATTGACCGAGGTTTTATTAAATATGCCGAGGGTTCCTGTCTTATAGAGATGGGCAATACCCGTGTAATTACTACTGCGACAGTTGAAGAGAAGGTGCCAATGTTTCTTAGGGGGAAGCAGGAAGGATGGATTACTTCCGAGTATGGTATGCTCCCCCGAGCGACACAGTCGCGTATTATAAGAGATAGGGTATCAGGGAGGAACATGGAGATACAGCGCTTAATAGGGAGGTCTCTTAGAAGCGTTGTCGACCTGAAAAAACTTGGTGAAAGAACAATATGGGTTGATTGTGATGTAATTCAGGCAGACGGTGGAACGCGTACGGCATCAGTTATAGGGGGATTTATTTCTTTGGTTGATTGCTTGGACAAGCTCTATAAGCAGGCGAAGATTACATCGTTTCCTGTCAAGGATATTTTAGGAGCGATAAGCGTTGGGATAGTGCGGGGCAATTATCTTTTGGATTTAACTTACTATGAGGATTCCGACGCTTCGGTGGATATGAATGTTGTAATGAAAGCAGATGGAGAATTTGTTGAAATCCAGGGCACTGCCGAGAAAGGAGCATTTTCAAAGAATGACCTTGACAAATTGCTTGCTTTGGCAAAAGAAGGTATAGAAGATATTATAGATTCAGAAAGAAATATACTCAAAGATGTTTTGGCGGATAGAATAGGATAAGCGCGCCTGGCCTGCCGAAGTCTCGGCGCAGGCAGGGATTAAAACGCGAATATACGCGAAAGTTAATCCGCGGTCATCTGTTAACCGGGAAAATGCTGCACCCTAAGGGCAGGCACCTCCTTCGTCCTTCGGACTACGGCGGGCAGGCTTCGCACTTGAGAGCGCAAGATGCTCATAACGCCCGGCAGCCTAAATAGCTGCATTAAACAGAGATTGTACTAAAGAGTACACAGCATTTTCCCCTTA
>MVCW01000031.1 GCA_002049895.1 Candidatus Omnitrophica bacterium 4484_171
GGGCACAGGCGGGCAAATAATGCTAACCGCATTATTTGGGTTAAGGAGCTTCGAACAAAGTAAATTAGCTTCAAGCCATATACGCTTAAGAGGCTCTATAATCTTCGGCTTATTGTATATAGACGGTTTACCCCGCTTCTTTGGTTTTGGCTTAGTAAAGCGCTTAAACCTGTTAAGAAGCCTGACCGCATGCTTACGGTGGTAACCGCAATTAAGGCAGAATTCATTCAATATTAAGCCTTTTTGCTTTTTTGAAGCTCTTTTAAAACGTAAGAATATTGATTCAGGATATTCCATTTTGGCTCGCGGACTCATAATATACCCTCTTTTAGAAGGTATATTTTCGGTAACATTAATTGTGAGTCAACGAATCCTTTTGGAATTAATTTGGGTAACATTTAATGTGAGCCAGTTCGAATATTAAATATGTTGTTGACATTTTTAGTAATTATGGTATAAAAGAGACTTCTTAAGATGGATTATTCTATACTGTTTTTAGGGATATAAAAGCAGCAAATAATGAAGAAAACAAAGTTTTACAATGACGTAGAGAGAAAATGGGTTCTTATAGACGCTAAAGACAAAGTCTTAGGCAGGCTCGCTACGCGTATTGCAAGGATATTACAGGGCAAGAATAAATCCAGGTACAGCCCTAATTTTATATGCGGAGATAATGTTGTTGTGGTTAATGCAAAATATGTGAAGTTTACAGGCAATAAGCTAAAGGACAAAATATACGACAAGTATTCCGGCTACCCAAGCGGCAGAAAAGAAATTACTCTGGAGAAACTTAAAGAGAAAAATCCTTCAAAGGTTGTTTACTATGCTGTTAAAAGGATGCTTCCCAAGAATGTTCTTGCGAAGAGAATGATTAAGATGTTGAAGGTTTACCCTGAAGATAAGCATTATCATGGCGCACAGGCCCCTCGTAAGATAGAGGTGTAATATGGCTGATAAACAGAAAGATTTTTTTCTTACAACAGGCAGGAGAAAAGAAGCAATAGCAAGAGTGAAATTTATTCCCAAAGGCAAAGGAAGAATTCTTATAAATGGCAGGGATATCGCTTCTTACTTTGTTACTGTAGATCACCAGATGCAGGTTAAGAAGCCGCTCCTTCTTGCAGACATGATTGACAGTGTGGATATAAAAGCAAGAGTAAATGGAGGAGGGCCTTCCGGACAGGCAGGGGCGGTAAGTTTAGGTATATCCCGCGCCCTGTTAGAATTTAATCCCGAATTGCGTTCGGCCTTGCGTAAGGAGAATCTTCTCACGCGTGACCCCCGCGCAAAAGAGCGTAAGAAATACGGCCGCAAAGGTGCTCGTCGCCGCTTTCAGTGGACTAAACGCTGACGCTTCGCGTCAACACAGATGGCCACTGGTTAATAACAGATTAGCACAGATAAATTATGAGCTTCAAGCTTCTGGCCGCCGGATATATAAGTTACAGAAATAGTAGTTTGTAGCCTGCCGCGTATTATCGTATTAAAATCATTGACGCCTTCAGTATTTTAGTTTATTATAATTTTATCTTTATAATGTTAACTTTTTCATTGTTAATTTTCTCATAATAAAAAGAGGTTAAAAGCAATGAAGGTAGCTGTATTAGGCGCCACAGGGTTTACGGGAGAAAAGCTTATAGAGATTCTCATAAAGCACAAATTTGTGGAGATAAATTATCTTACATCCCGCGTTCCAAATCCTGTATCTTATAGCGAGTTGTTTCCAAGATTTAAGGGCAGAATATTTACTAAATGTGAGAGATTAGACATTCCCAAAGCTTTAAAAAAAGCAGATTTCTTTTTTCTTGCTCTTCCTCATACCGTTTCTATGCAGGTAGTGCCTATGCTTATTGAGGCAAAGAAAAAAGTAGTTGATCTTTCCGCCGATTATAGAATTGAGGACACTTCACTCTATAATAAGTTTTATAATACTCTTCATACGGATAAGAAAAATTTAAAGAAAGCTGTTTACGGTTTGCCTGAGTTTTTCAAAGACAAAATAAAAAGAGCTGTTCTTGTTGCTAATCCGGGATGTTATCCCACTTCAGTTATATTGGCTTTGGCTCCTTTGGTAAAGGAGAAGGTGATTAAAAGGAATATTGTTGTTGATGCCAAATCATCTATTACCGGAGCAGGAAGAAAAGCAGTTATTGATTACCATTTCTCCAACATAAGCGGCAATATCTGGGCTTATAAACCTTTTAATCATCAGCATCTTCCTGAGATTATACAGGTTATAAAGGGCGTATCAGGGCTGTCATATAATATTACTTTTGTTCCGCATGTCGTGGGCATAGAAAGCGGAATTTACTCAACTATATATATTTCTTTTAAGAAAAAAGCTACACAGGAGTTAATTAATTCTATCTACAGGAGGTATTACAAAAACGCTCCTTTTGTCAGAATACTCAATGGGTTTCCTAAATTAAAGGACGTTGTGGGGACAAACTTTTGCGACATCGGTTTTTCTTTGAAAAACGACGGCTTAAGCGCTGTTGTGGCTTCCTGTATTGATAACCTTATAAAGGGAGCTGCAGGAAATGCAGTCCAGAATATGAATATTATGTGTGGCTTTGGCGAGAAAGAAGCCCTTTTGTCTGTTTGCCAGGGCAACAAAGCTTTATAGGCGGTTGGAGATTATTAATAAAGTAATAATTTGTGTTTATCGTATTTAGCAGAATGGCCTTAGAGTCCTCTTGGGGTATAGAATTACAAAGGATGTTTTAATGAATTTACCCAAAGGTTTTTTAGTTTCGGCAATACACAGCGGCATTAAAAAGAAAAAGCTCGATTTGGGGCTTATTTATTTTGATAAGCTATATCCTTGTGCGGGGTTTTTCACGAATAACCGTAATGTTTCGTATTCTGTAACTTTAAGCAAGAAACATATTCGCAATAGGATAAAAGCTATTTTGGTAAACAGCGGAAACGCGAACTGTTTTTCTCACGCAACAGGTGAAAAGGATACTTTTCATATGGCCGATGAGCTGGCTAAGTATCTCGGAGTAAAGCCGGAGAATATTCTCATTGCTTCTACAGGTATAATTGGGAGGAAACTGCCGTATAAAAAGATAATAGGTTCGTTTCCTTCGTTAATTAATGATTGCGGCTATAGAGCAGAAAAGTTCTCAAGAAGTATTATGACAACAGATACTTTCATGAAGATTTCACAAAGAAGCTTTAGGGCTGGTAAAGATAAAATTATGATTCTGGGTTTTGCCAAGGGCGCGGGAATGATAGCTCCTCATTTGGCTACCATGCTGGCGTTTATATTAACCGATGCCGGTATAGGCATAAAAACTTTAAGGTCAATTTCCCGCAGAGCTTTGGATGAGAGTTTTAACAGTATAACTGTTGACGGCTGCATGAGTACAAATGATAGTGTTTATGTAGCGTCAAGCGGGTTGTCGCGGCAATTGAAAGATAGAAAAAGTATGGATAAATTTGAAGAATCATTAAGATCTGTGTTTTTGGATCTGGCAAAGATGATTGTCCGGGATGCTGAAGGAGCGACTAAGTTCGTTACTCTAAAGGTAGAAAGAGCAGCCAGCCCCAAGGAAGCCATTAAAGCAGCATATGGCATTGCTAATTCAACGTTGTTTAAAGCGGCGCTGTATGGAGAAAATGCTAACTGGGGAAGAATAATATCTGCTGTCGGCCAGGCAGGAGTGGAATTAAAAGACGGCGGTTTTTCTATAAAGTCAAGCCCTCTTTCCGGGAAAGAAGTTACCATTGTTCTGGATTTGCATAGAGGAAAGTCTTCTAAGACTGTGTATATGTCTGATTTGACACCGCAATATGTTAAAATAAACGCAGGATATAGTTAATATGTGCCCGTAAGGGTATAAGGGTACCGTTAATAATCGGGTGATATTGTTATTATGTACGAGAGCCAATATGTGAAAGTGAGGTAGCCATGAAAGAGGCGATTAAAAAGGCCGGTGTTTTAATAGAGGCCCTTCCTTATATTAAGAATTTTCATAAAAAGATTATCATAATAAAATACGGCGGTTCGATATTAGCGGAGGAAAGAATAAGAAAATCTGTGCTTGAGGATATAGCTTTCTTAAGATATACCGGTATAAGGCCTATTCTTGTCCACGGAGGCGGGCCTAATATATCAGAAAAGCTTAAAGGCCTTAAGATGAACAGCGATTTTGTAGACGGTATGAGAATAACCAATGCGGATACGCTCAAAGTAGTGGAAGAGGAGCTTAATAGGTTAAATGATATTATTGTTAAAGAGATAGAAGTCCACGGTATAAAGGCAAGAGGGTTTAAGGGCAAAGATAAGTTTCTTGCCGCCAGGAAGAAAAAGAGTAAAAAAGATTTGGGTTTTGTAGGAGAAGTGATTGGTTTTAACGGGAATATGTTAAATAGTATAATTTCCGAAGCGATTCCTGTTGTTTGTCCCATGGGGGTATCAAGTGATGGTGTTAAGTTTAATATCAATGCTGATGAGGCAGCATTTTTTCTTGCTTCTCAGCTTAGTGCGGAAAAGTTAGTTTTTCTTACCAATGTCTTAGGCGTTATGCGCGACCCAAAAGATAACGATTCTTTAATTTCTACGCTTTCTAAGGAAGAAATAGAAGAACTTATTGAGGACAAGGTTATTGATGAGGGTATGATTCCCAAGGTTAAAGGGGCGATACGCGCTATCGAAGGAGGAGCGAGAAAAGCTCACATAATTGACGCAAAAATACCTCACGCGCTTTTACTTGAAATATTTACCGATGAAGGAATCGGTACGGAGATAGTGAGTTAGCTGCGTTAACATAGATTGCCGCAGACAAAGAACAGATTGGCACAGATAAGAATACAGATTATCTGTTGTAAATCTGCGCTCATCTGTGCATATAGATATATGAAAATCAAAGAGCTTTACAAAAAGTATAGCCTGCCTACCTATACCAGGGCAGGCCCTGTGTTTGTTAAAGGAAAAGGAAGCTGGCTTTGGGATGAGAAGGGCAGGCGTTTTCTTGATCTTTTTCCCGGCTGGGGTGTTTCTATTTTAGGCCACTGTCATCCCGGTATTGTTAAGGCAGTATCATCTCAGGCGCATAAGTTATTTCATCTTCCCAACAATTTATATAGTGCTGAGCAGGCCCTTTTAGCGGAAGATATTGTTAAGCATTCGTATCCTGCTAAAGTGTTTTTTGCCAATTCAGGCGCAGAGGCAGTAGAAGGAGCAGTTAAATTAAGCAGGCTTTACGGGGAAGGCAAAAGATACGAGATTGTTACAATGAAGAATTCTTTTCATGGAAGGACTATGGCTGCTCTTTCTGCGACAGGACAGAAAAAATATAAATATCATTTTAGGCCTCTTGTCCCCGGCTTTAAAGAAGCGCGTTTTAATGATTTAGGCGATTTAAAAAAGAAGATTACAAAAAAGACGGTGGCGGTTTTGCTTGAACTTATCCAGGGCGAGGGCGGTGTGAACGTTGCGCAAAAAGAATATATAAAGGGTGTGCATAAGATATGCAGAAGCAAAAACTTGCTTTTTATCGTTGATGAGGTCCAGACGGGGATGGGCAGGACAGCCAAATTATTTTGTTATGAGCATTATGGAATAACTCCTGATATAATGACTTTGTCCAAAGGCCTTGGCGCGGGCATTCCTGTAGCGGCGTTTGTAGTAAAAAAAAGCATTTCTTCCGTAATAACGCCGGGGATGCACGCTTCTACATTCGGCGGTTCTCCTTTTGCGGCCAGAGTATCAAGGGAAGTTTTTAACATTATAAAGAAGGAGAAAATACTGGATAATGTAAAAATTAGAGGAAAACATTTGTTTCAAACGATTCTTAGGCTTAAAGATAAATTTCCTTTTATTAAAGAAATAAGGGGCATGGGGCTTATGCTGGGCATAGAGTTATCAGTTTCTTCCTATCCCTTTTTTGAAGAGGCGTTAAAGAGAGGGCTTATTATTAACTCAACCCATGGTAATGTATTAAGGGTTATGCCGGCTTTGAATATAGACAAAAAGACTTTAGACAAGGGCTTGGATATTTTAGAAGAAGTATTAAAAAGTAAAGAGGCTCATAGCTGGCGAAGAAGCTCATAGGTGGAAATGAAGAATTTTATATCTTTAAAAGAATTATCCGCTAAGACGATAGTTAAATTAGTTAAGCTTGCTGTTAGAGTAAAAAAGAATCCTTTGCGGTATAAAAGCAGGTTGAGAAGCCGTTATATAGGATTATTGTTTGAGAAGCCGTCATTGAGGACTAAGACAGCATTTTATCTGGGAGCGTTACAGCTTGGGGCAGATGCGGTTTATTACGGTCCGGGGGAAGTTAATCTGGGAGTAAGAGAAAAAGTTTCAGACGGCGCGAGGGTATTTTCCCGCTATCTGGACGCAGTAGTTTTAAGGACGTTTTCTCACAGCCTTGTTGAGGAATTCTGTAAATTTTCCTCTGTGCCTGTTATCAATGCTTTAAGTGATTTATGTCATCCTTCTCAGGTTCTGGGAGATTTGCTCACGCTTTATGAGCTGAAAAGAGATTTAAAAAAGATTAAATTCAGTTTTGTTGGTGACGGGAATAATGTTGCGAATTCTCTTATCTATGCTTTATCTATTCTGGGAGGCAATATATTTGTTGCGTCGCCATCCGGATATGAGCCTTCCGGTAATGTTTTAAGAGAGGCGCAAAAAAAGGCGCGTCAGTCAGGAGGCCGTATCGAGGTGGTGAACAAGATTAAAGAAGCGGCTATTGACGCGGATGTTCTTTATACCGACGTATGGACATCAATGGGCAGGGAAAAAGAAGTGAATAAAAGAAGAAAGGTTTTTAGTGATTTTCAGATAAATAGTAAAGTGTTAAAAATGGCAAAGAAAAATTGTGTTGTCATGCATTGTCTTCCCGCGCACAGAGGAGAGGAAATCACAGATGAAGCGATAGAAGGCAGGAATTCTTATGTATTTCTGCAGGCTGAGAATCGTCTTCACAGCGCGAAGGCAATTCTTCTTTATGCGCTGTCAAGAGTAGAATGAAAGAGGCTGCGGAGACACAGAGCCACCGGGAATATAAAAAGAAGAGTTGGCTGGAAAACTTTGTGAACTTTGCGGCTTTGAGCCTTTGTGGTGGAAAAAATAGACTATGAAATATATGAAGGGCATGAAAATGGATAAAGAAAAGATAGAATAAATATATGAAGCTGGAGCATTATCCGTTAGGGAAATTGAAAAAAGAAATTCTGGAGATTGTCCGTAAATATCTGGATACCAATTCTTTTAAAATTTTCTTTTTTGGCTCACGGGTAAATGATAAGGCTGATCAAAGGTCAGATATAGATGTGGGTATTGAGGGCGCGGAGCCGGTTCCGTTTGATGTTATGCTTAAGATAAAAAATGATGTTCATAACTTGCATACTCTTTATCATATAGATATCGTAGATTTTAAAAGTGTTGATGATGATTTTTACAAAGTAGCCAAACAGAAAATTGAATTGATTACTTTAGAATGACGAAATTAGAGGCTTTAAAGAAACAATATAAGAAAGCGCTTCTTCGGTTCGAAGAAATATTAGCTGAAGAAAAAAATGATATTGTTCGTGATTCAGCTATTAAGCGGTTTGAATTTACTTTTGATTTGTCATGGAAGCTTATAAAAGCGTTTTTAGAGGAAGAGAAAGGAATTAAGTGTGTTTCTCCTAAAGAATGTTTTCGTCAGGCATATCGTCAGGGAATCATTGGTTATGATGACTTTTGGCTGAAAATGGCGGACTGGCGGAATGAAACTGTTCATACCTACGGTGAGAAATTTGCTGACACCTTTTATGAGAAATTACCCGCGGCCATTGAGCGTTTTAAGCTGTTGAAGAAGAAACTTTTAGATAACGCCGGACGTTGATAATAATGCGTAATACTGCCGGAGGTTTTATGAAAAATGCAGCTAAGGAATACAGGAATCAAAATAACAATGCAAAATGCAACCTGCCTGCCGAAGCCTCGGCGCAGGCAGGAATTAGCAATTAACATTTAAATTATAAGGAGTTTTATGAGAAAGGTAGTTTTAGCTTATTCAGGGGGATTGGATACTTCCTGCTGTATCAGCTGGCTTAAAAATAAGGGATTTAAGGTTATATGCTTTTCGGCAAATTTAGGCAGTGAGTTTTCTCCGGCTGATTTGAGGAAGCGGGCCGTCAAAAGCGGAGCGGATAAGGTTTATATTAAGGATTTAAAGAAAGAATTCGCTTATGATTATATTCTTTCCGCCCTTTGTGCTAACGCGGTTTACGAAGGAAAATATGTATTAAGTACGGCTTTAGGCAGGCCGCTGATCGCAAAGCATTTAGTTGAGGTAGCCAAAAAGGAAAAGGCCGGATTCGTTGCTCACGGTTGTACTGCCAAGGGGAATGACCAGGTTAGGCTGGAGTTGAGTATAAAAATTCTCTCGCCGGGGTTAAAAATAATCGCGCCGTTAAGAGAATGGGATTTAACCAGCCGGGAATCAGAGATTGAATACGCAAAGAATAATAAGATACCTATTAAAACGAATAAGAATAAGATTTACAGTATTGACCAAAACATCTGGGGGGTAAGCGTTGAAGGAGGAAGCCTTGAGGATTTAGATAAAGAGCCCGCGCTTAATTCTTACGTTTTTGTGAAGCCTCTTGGGATGTCCATTAATAAAGAAGTTTATGTTGATATTGAGTTTATAAAAGGAGTGCCCTGTAAAATTAACGGCCGGAAAATGGATTTAGTCAGCATAATAGAGAAGCTTAATAAATTAGGCGCCCAATGCGGCGTAGGAAGGACTGATTTGATTGAAGACAGGGTTATAGGCATAAAGTCGAGAGAGGTGTATGAGGCGCCGGCGGCCTGGATTTTGCATACGGCGCACCGTGAGCTTGAGAGTTTAACTCTTGATAAGGAAACTCTGGCGTTAAAAGAGCTTATTTCTTTAAAATATGCCCAACTTGTATATCAGGGGCTGTGGTTTAGCGGCTTGAGGGAATCTTTGGATGCCTTCGTTAACAAAACACAAGATAGAGTAACAGGGGTTATCGGGTTTAAAATGTATAAAGGAAATGTTATAATAGTAAAGAGAGACTCATCTTATGCTCTTTACAATAAAAAGTTTGCTACCTACGGAGACAATGATAAATTCGATAGAAGCTTATCCCGCGGATTCATTAAGCTGTTCGGGATGCCTTACAGGTAATTATGGAAACTATAAAGAAAATAAATTTAGTAAAAAGCTATTTTGAAAAGCGTCAGGATATAGCTTTTGCTTTTTTATTTGGTTCCGTGAAGAATAATACTGCGCACGCCGGCTCTGACTGGGATATTGGTATTTATTTTAAGCCCGAAAATAATAGATTAAAATGGGAAGAACGCAGAATTTGGCCCCAGGAAGCCGATATTTTTTCGCATTTAGTTAATATTATCGGCACTGATAATATTGATCTTGTTGTTTTAAACCGTGCTTCTCCGGATATAGCTGATATAATTGTGCGCCGTGGTGAATCTTTAATTATTAAAGATAGAAATATTTTTTTGGAATTTTTACTTAGAGTAAGCAGTGAAGCAGAAGATTATAGAAATTTGGTTGAGGAATATTACGATATATACGAGAGATCTTCGTCTTTAAGCAGGGAGGATAGAGCAAACTTAGAAAAAAGGATAATTTTTTTGGAGAATGAGCTAAAAGATTTCTCTTATTATAAAGAATATACATTTGTGTTATATGAAAAAGATTGCCATAAGAAACGGGAATTGGAGAGATGGGTAGAAAATATTATTAATGTGGTTATAGATATTTCTAAAATAATTGTTTCTTCAAATAAAATAACTATTCCCGCCAGCTACAGGGAAGTGGTAGAAAAAATGTCCTTTGCGGGGGTAGAGAAAGATATTATTTCTCCTCTGACAAATTGGACTCATCTAAGAAATATCCTTGCTCATGAGTATCTTCAGCTGCGATGGGAAAGAATAAAGGATTTTTTGGATAAAGGAGAAATAGTTTGTAATAAGTTTCTGAAAGCAGTTAAAAACTTATTAGATAGATAGGTTCACTTTTTTCCACCCGTCGGGTGTCCGTGGTTTTACTAACGCTTAGAAAAATTTAAGTCTCATATTGGCTGCCCCGTGAAATTCGCTGCGCTCATTAACGGGACTCAATTCGGCTACAGGCTTTTTCTTCGAAAAAGCCTAAGTCTCATTGAGGAGGTGTCTGATGTTTAAGGAAGCTAAAGGGTTGAGTTTAATCTTAGTTCTGACA
>MVCW01000032.1 GCA_002049895.1 Candidatus Omnitrophica bacterium 4484_171
AAAAAAAGCAAGCTTCTTTACTACATACCTATTTCAGCAAAAACAGGGCAGAATTTAGAAGACCTTGTTGAAGCAGTGAAAGAAAATCTTCCCGTTGGACACCCTTTATATGAACGGGATGCGGTTACAGACTTCCCTCTTAAATTCAGGGCGGCTGACGTTATAAGGGAAAAACTGTTTTTAAAACTCAAGAAAGAGCTCCCTCATTCTATTGCGGTGGAGATAGAAGGCATTGAAGACAGGGGCAAGATAGTTTATATAGATACAAATATTTATGTTAACAGAACATCGCAGAAACGCATAGTTATCGGTAAGGGAGCAGAGCTTATACGTGATATAGGTACAGCCAGCCGTATAGAACTGGAGAGCATTTTTGGCAAGAAAGTATATCTTGATACGCATGTTAAAGTGCTTTCTGACTGGCAAAAGAAGCCGAGGATTCTTAAAAGCTTAGGGTACGATGATACTTACTGATAATACAGATTAATGCATGTATAAAGCTCGCCGGTAAAAGCTTATAGTTCATAGAAACATATCCGCCTTATGGGGACGAAATTTGCCCCGACGTTTCGCCGGGACGGAATAAATAGAAATTAGAAGAATTTCGCAGAAGAAATTCATAGAAATATATTCTCCGGATGAAATTGGAAGATATTTCGAAGGAGAATCTCATGGAAATAAGTTCCGACATTGTCGGAACGAAATTAATAGAAATTTATAGAAGTACGATGAATTTCACTTGCGAAGCAAGTACATTTCATCAGCCGAAGGCTGATATATTTCACACCCGAAGGGTGTAAATTTCGCCCATATTTCATAAAGGTGTAAGCCTGAGTAAATTTCGCGAGTGGAAGGAGCATATTTACAAATAGTAAATACAATGAATAACCACAATACTTTATGCAGACATTTTGGCATATGCGGCGGGTGTCAGTTCCAGGATTTACCCTATGATGAGCAGATTCTGAGGAAAGAACAAACTATAAAAGAGCTGGCATACGCGGCAGGTCTTGGCGATATTGAGATAAAACCAATGAACAGGTTTAATGAATGGTTTTATCGCAATAAGATGGAATTCACATTTTCTGAAAGCAACGGCCAGGTTGTATTGGGCTTGCATGCCAGGGGTAAACATAGAGTAGTGTTTGATGTCCAAGAATGCCGCATTTTCTCCAAAGATATAGGGCAGCTTTTAGAATCTGTACGTCTTTTCTGCCGCAGGCACAACTATAGAGCCTATCATAAATTCAGCCATAAAGGGTTTTTGCGGCACCTTATTGTGCGCGAGGCAAAGTTTACCGGAGAGATTATGATAGGCATTGTAACTACATCCGAAGAAGTATTGGATAAAGATTCTTTTCTGCGCCATATAATGTCTTCTGTTTACAAGGACAGAATAGCGTCTGTCTACTGGATTATAAACGACAGTTTCGGCGATGCGGTTGTTTTTCAGAAAAAAGAATTGTTTTACAAAAATGCGTTTATCACAGAGAAGTTGAACGATTATTATTTTAAAATTTACATTGATTCGTTTTTCCAGACTAACCCCGCAGGCATAAAAGTGTTATACCGCAAGGTAAAAGAGTACGCACCGTTAGATAATACAATGAAGGTACTTGACCTTTTTTGCGGCGTAGGCTGTATGGGGATATTCCTTGCTTCTAAGGCAGAATTTGTGTGGGGAGTAGAGATTATTGAGTCTGCCGTAATTAACGCAGCGGACAATGCTGGTTTGAACAACGTAAAAAACATCTCTTTTGTTTGTGCCGATGTAAGAAAATTCTTAGCACAAAAGGATTTAGCAGGGAATATTGATTGCGTGGTGCTGAACCCCCCGCGCGCGGGACTTTCCAAAAAAATAAAAGCGAGAATCACCGGTTTAAATGCTTCGTATTTGTTCTATTCATCCTGTAATCCCAATACGCTTTTTGCGGATATTAAAGATTTAAGCCCGTATTACAACATTGTGTTTGTTGAGCCGTTTGATTTCTTCCCTCACACCAAGCACATAGAAACTCTTGTTCTATTGAAAAGAAATTAACAGTTGTAAACCGCATGTTCGCTTTGTTTACGAAATCCATAATAACTTGTTAAAATCCGCCTTGCCGGAATTGGCTGATTTTATGTATTTATTTGTGCTAATCTGTTCTTGTCCGCGGTAATCTGTGCATAACCGGGAAAATGCTGCACCCTAAGGGCAGGCTTCGCACTTGAGAGCGCAAGATGCTCATAATGCCCGGCAGCCTAAATAGTTACATTAAACAGCGGTTGTACTAAAGAGTACACAGCATTTTCCCCCTAGGTAACCCCGACCTTTCCATATTTTCCAGTGGAAAATATGGGATCGGCCCTATACCCTTGCGGGCACAGGCGGGCAAATAATGCTAACCGCATTATTTGGGATAACGCGAAGCGTTTAAAAAAGTTTACATTGCAGACAAATATGTGCTGTGGTAATATAAGATTGTAATTTTAGCCAGTACTTAAATCAGGAGGTGGAATGATGGACGGGAAAAGAAAATTCTTAAGATTCGATACAGCTCTTAATATAGAGTTTAAACAGACTGCCGGCACAGAAGATAAATATCTTCTGGGAGCGTTAAGGAACTTTTCTCGCGAAGGGTTAAGTTTTGTTTCCCAAAAGTTTGACGCACAGCCAAGGCAGAATTTAGAATTAAGATTCAAGCTTCCCGCAAAAGACGTTGTTGTTTCCTGTCGTGGTGAAATCGCGTGGAAGAAAAATACCGAAGATAATGCTTTAGTAGGAATGAAGCTTAAAGAAATAGACGCCGCGGCTAAGGGAGAAATTTTAGAATACGCCTATAAGAAATGGGTTGAAAGAATCAGCTGCAAAAACTAAATATTACTTTTAAAAAACGCCGTTTTTGGTATAATCTTTATAAAATGGGAGAGAAAAGAAAATTCGTAAGAATTGATGTATATACTAAGGTAGAGTATACGATTCTGCCTATGCATGACAGAACCTTGCGAAGTGAGAGTAAAAATATATCTCAGGGAGGGATATGTATTCTGGCAAAAGAAGAAATTTCAAAAGGGACATTTTTACATTTGAGATTTTATATTCCTGATTCAGAACAGACTTTTATAGAATGCTTGGGAGAAGCAGCTTGGCAAAAGAGGGCAGACAACGGTTATCTCACCGGTATAGAATTTAGAGATTTAGATGTTGCTAAAGAGCTAAAGATAAATATGTTTGTTTTGCGTTTCCTCAAAAAAGTAAAAGAGTATGATAATATTCCTTCCTGATTTTTACAATTTTGGCAGGTGATTTTCAAAGTTTAGCGGAAGAATGGAAGCTTATATTAACCCGAACAATGCTAACCGCATTATTCGGGTTAAATGCCATTTAGGCTCACTGAAATTTAGCAGGCGGGAGGCATATAATTGTTGACATTTTATAAGTATATAGCCATTTTAAAAGATGAACATAGTTGTCTGCATAAAACAAGTTCCTGAAACTACCGAAGTCAAAATAAATCCCGAGACAAATACTCTTATAAGAGAGGGTGTATCTTCAATCATTAATCCCTTTGATATGTATGCTATTGAGGAAGCGGTTAGGTTAAAGGAAAAATATTCCGGCAAGACAACAGTAATTACTATGGGTCCTCCTCAGGCGGATGATGCACTTAGAGAAGCGCTTTCTTTAGGTATAGATGAAGCAATACACCTTACCGACAGGGCCTTTGCCGGTTCTGATACATGGGCGACGAGCCTTGTTTTGGCTAAGGCGATAGAGAAGATAAAAGATGTAGATATGGTGCTTTGCGGCAAACAGGCTTCTGACGGCGATACCGCCCAGGTAGGCCCGGGTATTGCTACACACCTGGGGTGGCCCCAGGCCACCTATGTGCGTAAAATAGACGAGGTTGATTTTGACAACAACTCAGTTGTTTGTGAACGCCTCTTGGAAGAGGGTTATGAAGTTCTAAAGTTAAGCTTCCCCTGCCTTATTACTGTGGTTAAAGAGATTAATGAACCGCGCATGCCTTCTCTAAGGGGGAAAATGCGCGCCAAGAAGCAGAATATCCCGGCATGGGGTATAAAAGAGCTGGGGCTAAAAGATGAAGACGCAGGCCTTAGCGGGTCGCCAACCCAGGTGGTAAAAATATTTTCTCCACCGCCGCGCAGGATGGGCATGATTATAGAAGGTACGCCTCCCGAAGCGGTTGATAAATTATTCAGCGAGCTAAAAAAACATCTTACATGAAAGAGAAAGGCATAAAAGTTATAAAAGAAAAATGTGTGGGCTGCGGAGCATGCATAAAAGCGTGCCCTTTCGGAGCAGTCACTCTTGAAAGTAAAATTGCGGTTATTGACCTGGATAAGTGTACTCTATGCGGAGCATGCAAGGAAGCATGTCCATTTGGCGCCATCGTTATTTATAAGCCGCAGGGTGTAAAAACTGATGTATCAGGTTATAAAAATGTATGGGTATTTATAGAGAGAGAGGAACAAAAAATTGCCTCTGTGTCTTTTGAGCTTCTTGGCAAAGCGCGAGTCTTAGCCGGCGATTTAAAAAGCAAAGTGGTAGCTGTATTCTTAGGGAGTGATATCAAAAAAGATACCCAGGAGCTTATTTATAAAGGCGCGGACGAAGTTATTCTTGTTGAGAAAAAAGAATTGGGCCATTTTATTGCTGAGAATTATGCTAATACAATTGTGCGGCTTATTCAGAAATATAAACCGGAAATTGTTCTTGCCGGAGCGACTACGACAGGCAGGTCTTTGGTTTCGAGAATAGCCGTGAAAATACGGACAGGCCTGACCGCTGATTGTACAGGCCTTGATATAGACAAAGAAAAGAAGCTTCTTATTCAGACCCGGCCCGCATTTGGCGGGAACATTATGGCACAAATTATTACCCCCAATTACCGTCCGCAGATGGCTACTGTCAGGCATAAAGTAATGAAAGAATTGCCACCTGACAAAAATAGGGAGGGCAAAGTAATCGAAGAGGTTTTGGACGGAAAAATTATCGATGACAGGATAGAGTTTGTTAAGTTCATTAAAGAAGAATCTTATAAAGTTAACCTTGCTGATGCCGACATAATTGTTTCAGGGGGGAGAGGCCTGGGCGAGCCCAAAAATTTTTCGTTAATTAGAGAATTAGCCGCAGCGCTTAATGCGGCAGTAGGAGCATCCCGCGCGGCAGTAGACGCCGGATGGATACCCTATTCTCATCAGGTAGGCCAGACCGGCCGTACCGTTGCGCCTAAAATTTATATTGCCTGTGGCATATCGGGGCAGATCCAGCACCTTGTGGGTATGCAGTCCTCAAAAATAATCGTGGCCATAAATAAAGACCCCGATGCGCCGATATTTAAAATAGCCAATTATGGAATTGTAGGGGATTTGTTTAAAGTTATACCGCTGTTGGTTGAAAAAATTAAAAGTAAATGACAGTAGATTGTGCGAGGTGCTTTGCGCAGATTGCCGCAGGCAGCCGCATACGGCCTTATCAATGGCACGGAGAGTCATGTATGTGCTTTAGCTGTTAACGAAACAGGTATGTATTTAAAAAACTTAGAACTTTTCGGATTCAAATCGTTTCCCTTAAAAACTACACTTAAGTTTGATTCCGGGATAACAGTTATTGTAGGGCCCAACGGCTGCGGCAAAAGCAATGTGTTTGATGCCATAAAATGGGCGTTAGGGGAGCAGAGCCCGAAATCATTGCGCGGTTCAAAGATGGAGGATGTTATTTTTAACGGAACCGCAGCGCACCCCCCTCTGAATTACGCGGAAGTGACGCTTATTTTCTCAAACGAAGACAAATATCTTTCCATAGATTATAAAGAAGTAGCTATAACACGCCGCCTCTACCGTTCAGGGGAAAGCCAATACTTTATCAACCGTAATATGTGCAGGCTTCGTGACATCCAGGATTTATTTCTTGGTACCGGAGTCGGAGAATCATCTTATTCCTTTATAGAACAGGGCAGGGTTGAAGCTTTGCTCAGCTATAAGCCTGAAGAGAAGCGTCTTATATTTGACGAGGCCAGCGGTATTATCAAATATAAAGATAAAAAGAGAGAAACGCTGAGGAAGTTAAAAGATACAGAGGATAATATCTTAAGACTCGACGACATAATACAGGAAGTTCAGCGCCAGATAAGGTATTTAGAAAGGCAGGTAGATAAGGCAAAAAAGTATAGCCAGGTTCAGGAGGAGCTTATCGGCGTAGAAAAGAAAATAGCGGTTTTAAAAATTGGAGATACAGAGAATAGGGTGAACAAATTTCTTGAAGAAATAAACCGGCTCAAAGAAAAAGAGGGACAGAAAAAGGCAGAAATATCACAGAAAGCAAGCCGAAAGGAAGAAATAGATTTAAAGATAAAGGAAGTACAACAATCTTTGGAAAACGTGAACCTTGAAGTAATCTCTGCAAATTCCCGCATAGAGAGTTACAACAAACATATTGAAATTGATACCCAAAGAATAGATGAAATAACCAGGCGTCTCAAAGTGCTCGAGGATTCGTTGTCTGCGGCGTCTCAAAGAGCAGCGCTTCATAAAGAGCGTTTAGAGAAAGAAAAAACCAGTTTGTCTTCTTTTGACAGCCATGTAGAGGCATTGCACACTGAACTTGGCGGTTTAAAAGAAGCGCTCCAGGTTAAAATTAACCAGATAGGAGAGGCAAAAAAGAATATTGCCGCCGAGAAAGACAATATTCTTAGCCTGGAAGAACAAAAAACTGTTTTTAACAATTCTCTTATTGAAATCGGAGCGCATTTAAAGAACCTTTTGGCGAGAAAGAAACGTTTAAGTTTAGATGAGGCAAGGATTAATAGCTATCTTGCGGAACAGAGTGAGAAATATAATCTTATAAATGGCGAAGTGGAAGGTTTGAGAAAAGAGTTTGATTCTCTAAAAGAGAAAAAGGGTATTTTACGCGCGCAGCTTAAAGAGACAGAAAGCCAGATAGAACAATTAGGCCAAAAGGCAGTTGAGACGGAAAAAACAATCGTCGAATTAAATTCATACCTGGAATTTTTAAAAGACTTAAAAATAAAGTATGAGGAATTTCATCTTAAGAAGAAAGTGACTATTGTCTTTGATGAAGAACCAAAAAATATCAACAAACTGATTGCTTCTCTGCGCGGAGTGGAATTTCACCGCACAGAAGAAGCCGGAATGTCAAAATACAAGGCAGACGTTGAGGCCAAGATAATTTCTCTTCCGGAAGAAGAACTTGAAAGAAGAATTTCGGCACTGACTAAAGAATTAGAAAAGACCAGGGAATACGTCAAAAACAACAAAGAGAAGAGAGAACAGTTAAATAAAGAGATTGATGAAGAAGCAGACGTGCTTTCGGAGAAGGATAAAATATTAAGAGGCCGCCTTCAGGAGAAAGAAACTATAGAAGAGGCAATTGAAAGGTTCAATGAAGAACGCAGCCTCCTGGAAGACGAACTTTCTCAGTGCCGCCGCGGCACCGAAGAGGCACAAGCAAAAAAAGCATCTTATGAAAACGAGGCGTCTTCCGTAGAAAATAAGCTTAGCGATGCGACAGCGCGCCTGAATAATTATCAGGAGAGCATATCTTCTTTTAATAAGGAAATTAGTAGTCTTGAGGTCGAAATAGCGAAGAAAGAGGCCCAAATAAAGGCAAGCGCAGAGCAAAAGGGAGCTCTATTGACGAGGATATCTCTTTTAGAAGAGGAAGAGAACAGTATTTTGAATTCACTCGCTGCTATGGAAGACGAGAAAAAAGAGATAGTTAAGCGAAAAGCTCTCTTAGAGCACGAACTTATTTCTTTAAGAGAAAGCGTTGATAAAGAAAAAGATAAAGCCCCTTCTTTCAACGGGCAGAAAGATTCATTAAGCAGGGAGCTAAATTCTCTGGAGCAAAATGCGGCGGATGTGTCTGAAGAGTTGAAAAATTTAGAAGGCGGGCTTGAAGCTTTACGCAGTGATATTTACACAAAGAAATTAGATATTCAGAAACTCGACTTTGAAAAATCAAAGATAGTTGATTATTTAAAACAGGTTTATAATATTGCTTTTGCAATCGAGAAAGAGGAAGTGCCTGCGGAGCCTATCGATGTACTGAATGAGAAAAAGGAAAAGTTGAAAAATAAAATGGATTCCATGGGAGAAGTGAATCTCGTTGCGATAAATGAATTCCAGGAGCTAAAAGAAAGATACGATTTTCTCATTACCCAGAAGGGCGATTTAACTGCTTCCAAAGATAGCCTCAAAAAAGCAATCCAGAAAATAAACCGTACATCAAAAGACATTTTTCTGGATACTTTTAATAAAATTGAAGAGGAATTTAAAAAATACTTTAGGTTTCTTTTCGGCGGCGGAAGGGCGCAGCTTGTTCTTCTTGACAAAGACAATGTATTAGATTCGGGGGTTGAAATTGAAGTGCAGCCTCCCGGTAAAAAATTGCAGAGTGCGCTTTTGCTCTCAGGGGGGGAAAAAGCGTTAACAGCCATAGCCCTTATCTTTTCAATTTTTAAAGTAAGGCCGTCCCCTCTTTGCGTGCTTGATGAAATAGATGCTCCTTTAGATGAGGCCAACGTGGATAGATTTAATCAGCTGCTTGTGGAGTTTTCTCCCGCGGCTCAGTTTATAACCATTACGCATAACAAAAAGACAATGAGCAAGGCCGATGTTCTTTACGGTGTGACCATGGAAGAGAAAGGAATTTCTAAATTGGTATCGGTGCGTTTTGCCGAGAAAGAGATGGCTCCTCATTGAATGGTCACTACTTTGTTTTTCCCTTCATTCTTTGCTTTATATAGCGCCCAATCAGATTTTCTTATAAGTTCTTCTTTATTTTGAGCGTCTTCGGGGAAAGAGGCAACACCTATACTTATCGTGAATGTATAATTCATTATTGCAGTATTTGATATCGTGGTTCTCATTCTTTCCGCAATAGTTGTGGCTTCTTCTTTGGATGTATCCGGAAGTATAAAGGAGAATTCCTCTCCGCCGTAACGGCAGGCAATATCGATTTTACGCGCCGAACGCTGGATATTAGTTGCTATATTCTTTAGAGCTTCATCTCCAGCCTGGTGGCCGAATGTATCATTGAATTTCTTAAAATTGTCAATGTCTACCATAAGGACTGATATTTTTCTATTGTCCGAGCGCGCCTTCATAATTTCTTCATCAAGTTTATATTGGAAATAACCGTAATTCCAAAGAGAAGTTAGAGTATCAGTGTGGGCGCGCATAAGAGTGTCTTCGTATGTTTTTGAATTCTCGATAGCCCCCGATGCCTGGTTAATGAACATAGTAAGGATACGCAGGTCCTCATCGGTAATCGGTTTTTTGGTAATATAATTATCAACGATGATTATCCCCATAGGATTGTTTTTTGACCAGAGGGGGGCTATTATGAAATCTTTTAAGTTGAGCCTGTGGATTAGAGGGTCGTTTTTATACTGGTCTGCCAGATGGTTTTTGATATAAACAGGAACCGCCTCATATAAAGCTTCATAAATCAGTCCGGAACTTTCTTTGAGAGGGAATTCCAGTGAACGGGTAAATTGCATAAGTTTAGGCTGGATTTCTCCCTCTTTTATTCTTCTGTATGCTTCTATTAAAGCGTAAAGGTCCATTTTTTGTTCTTCAATAAGCCCCCATATTTTATTTGCTTCTTCTATATCCATTGGTCCAAGGCCCATAAATCCTTTGATGACTTTTTTTATTTCATCGATTAAGAAGAGGATAGCCCGGTTGAACCCCAGACCCTGGTGGGCAGTTAGCCCGGTGAGAATTATATAAGCTATTTCATCAAGGCGCAGCGTTGTACGCATTGCCTGGGTGAGTTCATAGAATATGTAGAACTGCGATTTTGTTTTTTCTAGTTCCTGTATCAGGCGTTCCGGGTCTTTGTAGACGTCATTATTTTCCATATGTATAATCTAATACCACAATAGAAAGAAAAAGTCAAATTGTCTGTCCTTGACATATACGTTCCGCAGGCTCAACCAGAAAATCCCGCAGCATTTTCTATTGATAAGAGCTGTTTTGCCGCGCCATTTGACAAACAATTTAAACGAATGTTAAAAAATGCTCAAAAAGCCTTATTTTGTAAGGCATTTTCATGTTTCTAAATCCATTAATATAATGTAAACGTTTTCTTGACATTTCATTTTTAATATGTTATATCTAATTTAACCTTTTTAACTCCGAAAAAC
>MVCW01000033.1 GCA_002049895.1 Candidatus Omnitrophica bacterium 4484_171
ATAAAAGCGTTTGAGAAATTGGATTATCAAATCATTCGCCAAAAAGGCAGTCATATTAGAATGCGTCATAAAACAGATAAGAACAAACGGCCGTTAACTATTCCCAACCATAAAATAATAGGTAAAGGTTTATTGCGTAAACTGCTAAGAGATGCGGAACTAACTGTTGAAGATTTTTTGAAATTACTATAATCATTTCTAACATATATATGACCCCCAATGTTCCGCCAGAGGCGGATTTCACTGAATAGCCATATAAAGTGTTCAACAAGAGATAAAAAACACCCGTTGAATATTCTTCCGGAATATATATTTCAATATTCTTAACCCAAATAATGCGGTTAGCATTATTTGGGTTAACAGAAATGGGAAAAGTAGAGAATATTCTTGAAGAACATGGTTATGATTATTTCATAGACATACTGCCAACCCGCGGATATGACCCCTTTGGGGGAAGCAAAAAAACATATGCTCCTTATTTTTATGTACTTTCAGAGCAACACGCAGACATAAAACAAACACTACAAAATAAGGGTATAAGAATATCGTGGAAAAAGAGAATATTTAGGGGAGCGATTTCTCTGCTAATGCTTGCTTAATTTATCTTCCAGCTCTTTTATTCTCTTCTTAAGCTCAATCATCTTAGTTTCTCTCCCTACAGCTACACTACGAAAAACCTCAAGGTCGTGGATTTTGTCTTTGAGCTCTTTCTCCGTTTTTTTTATTTGGGATATATCTTTACTGACATGTACCGAGCCAGATAACTCTCCTTTATCATTAAATATCGGTGAAGTAGTTACAAGAAGGGGAGTCCCTATATGGGGGTCATTTATCTCGCTCGTATGTGCTTTGTTGTTCTTCTTTGTTTTTTCAAACGGACAATCCGGCCAGGGAGTATCCGTATTATGAAGCAATCTATAACACCTCTTTCCTACGACATCTTCGGGCTTAAGCTTGACCATCCTGCAAAAAGCCTCGTTCGCTTTTATAATAGTATAATTTATATCCTGAAGGAAGATAGCGTCAGATATGGCATTAAAGGTCATACTCCAATCCTCCGCTGACCTACGAATCGTCTCCTCTGCCTTTTTGCGTTCGGTAACATCACGAAAACTCCATACTCTGCCCCATATTTTACCGTTTTTCTTAAGAGGCACCGAATAGCGCTCAAAAATACGGCCGTCTTTAAATTCTACAACGCCAAGATGCTCCTTATCCAGCTCATAAAGCCTATCAACCTCGGTAAAGAAACCTGAAGGGTTTTTCAACTGAGAATATACAAATTCATGCAATTTTTTTCTGTTCTTTTCTCTCATCATATCATCAGGAATATTCCACATACGGGCAAAACGCTCATTTGCGTATACAAAACTGCCGTCTTTTAAACCGACAAGAATTCCATCATCAGTAGACTGTAAGATTAAAGAAAGTAACTTTTCGTTTTCTTTCAATTTATTCTCTGTTTCTTTCTGTTCAGTAACATCCTTTGATACAAGAAGAAGCTCTTTGCCTATCATATTAGCGGTACATTCAATATAATGCCACCTGCCTCCTTTGTCTTTAATACGCATACTTAAATTCTCAAACTTGTCAGGGGCTGCCTTTGAAACAATATCTTTTCCTATTGCAGAAAGATACTTCTTCAATAAGGGGAGCAGTCCAATTTTATCATCGGGATGAATAAAGTCCCATACCGATTTAGAAATCAAATCCGAAGGGTCATATCCAAGAACATACTTATAGGAAGGACTAATATAAGTGTGGACGGGATTTAAATCAAAAGTGATTGTACATATTAAATCGCTCGTACTTTGAGCTATAAGACGATATTTATCTTCGTTTTCCTTCAAACTTCGCTGTGCTCCTTCTTATCCAAAATCGTAATCTAAAGATACGAAGTCACCAACAATTATATATATATTGATAAAAAAGGATAGCTGAGATCCACTTATGGTATAGGTGTATTTTCTGCCTCCCCCTCATTGATAATAAGTCTACTATAGAAGCATTGTACTGTCAATCCATTATTATAAAACACAGATTATTGCGGAAAGATATACAAACGGACATAAAATCAGCGTTAATATGTTTTTATATGTTAATCTGCATAAAACACGCAGTGCTTTACCTTTTGCCTACGAATACCGCTGCCCGATAAACTCACGATGTGTAATAAAAAATAAAACTATCGAACTGCAGTTAGAATTCTTTTTATATTCCTTTTAAAAGGCGGGCGTATTATTCCCTTATCGGTAACAATCGCCGTAATCAATTTATGCGGGGTAACATCGAAAGCGGGATTATAAACTTTCACTTTCTCAGGCGCAATCCAAACTTTTCCTAAAACTTTTCTTATCTCATCGGGACTGCGCTGTTCAATTGGAATATATTCTCCCTTGCCTATATTAATATCGAAACTCGTTAAAGGAGCTACTACATAAAAAGGAATCTTATGAAATTTAGCAAGCACCGCTAAACTGTAAGTGCCGATTTTATTCGCCGTATCTCCGTTCTTTGCTATACGGTCCGCCCCTACTAATATTTTATCTATAATCTTTTTCTGCATAAGGTAAGCTGCGGTATTATCAGTAATAAGAGTAGTATCTATGCCTGATTCTCTAAGCTCCCAGGAACTGAGGCGCGCGCCCTGAAGAAGAGGACGTGTTTCATCAACATAAACTTTTATACTCCTATACTTTTTGGCCGCAGCATAAATCACTGCCAAAGCTGTGCCCTCTCCTGAGGCAGCAAGAAAGCCGGTATTACAATGAGTTAAAATAACATCATTTGTGTGTATAAGTTTTAACCCCTCTTTTGCCATATTAGCGCAAAGACGAATATCTTCACGGTGAATCCTCCCTGCTTCTTTTAAGATAATACTCTTAAGCGCATCCACGCTTTCATTGGAATTCTTACTGGCAACACGCATAATCCTTTCGATGGCCCAGGAGAGGTTAACCGCGGTTGGACGCGAACCGCTCAAATAAAGAGCTGTATCCTTTAAATAAGCCATAAAATCACTCTTTCTGCCTTTAAATTTCCGCGCGGAAATGCACATACAGTAGGCAGCAAAAACACCGATTAAAGGAGCGCCTCTTACTTTAAGTTCCTTAATTGCATGATATCCCTCTTTAATATTCCTGCATTCTCTATAAATTCTAAAACGCGGAAGTTTTGTCTGGTCAAGATAGTAAAGATGATTGTTCTTAAATACTACTGATTTTCTCATAAAAAACTTTTAATTCTAAGTATGTTGTCTAAAGAAAAATGGCTCTCCAGAACGTCTTTTATACGCTGCTTTAGCAAATATAGATTATAATCATCTGCCTTTAATAAAATTACTTTTCTTCTGTTCATAAGCGTTTACCCTTCTTTAAAATCCGAAAACTCTTTTGGCATTAGAATAAACCGCGCTTTCAATCTCATCAAGCGACACATTCTTAGCCCTGGCTGCATAATTATACACTTTCTCTATATCTAGAGGCGTTGAGTACTCTCCATAAACTTTCATATATGGAGAATCAGTTTCCAGTAAAAGATTATCGAGAGGGATTTCTTTTAACGCTTCATCTATTTTCCTCTTTTTTCTTAAAATATTCAGAGAAAAGGAAACATTACCGTTTTTAGCCAGTATACGTTCCAGGAAATGGACATCTTCTGAAAAACAGTGAAAAATAACATTCCTGTAGTCAGATAAATAATCATCTAATATGCCAAAAATAACGTCATCATGCCAGCGGTTATGGAGCATTATGGGAAGTTTGAGCTCTAAAGAAAGCTTTATAAATTCTCTGAATATATTACTCTGCTCAAGCGAAGATAACCGGGCTTTATAATCAAGTCCAACCTCTCCTATTGCTACCACGTTAGGATTATCTTCAATAAACTCACGGTATCTTTCTATCGTCGCGAGAGAAAATTCTTCATCAGCAAGGGGATGAAACCCCAGCGAGCTGCAGATAAAACTATATTTTTCTGATAAACCAAGGGATTTTAAAGATGATTCCGTATCAATACTTACATCAACAAAAAGATAACCGTCTTTTTTGCCTAAGACAGGCTTAACCGTATCGCTGACAAGAGAATTTATATGACAATGGGCATCAATCAACATCTATACGCGGGAAAAGAGGATTTCCCTTCTTTATTACAAATGTCCTTTTTCTCCACAAAACATTTTCTAACCCAATATCTTTTTCGGGAACCAGCCCTAACTGCTCAAGTATGCTCTCTGACACACGCGGCATAAAGGGGTAAATGTAAATAGATGTTATTCTTATTCCTTCCAACAATGAAAAAAGAAACCATTTTAACTCATCGGTTTTGGCCTCTTTCCACAAAATCCACGGCTTTACCTCTTCGACAAACTTATTCATAACACCTATAAACTTCCATATGGCATCAAGAGCTGAAGCAAAATCTACCTCATTCATATAAGCCGCATACTCTTTCGATAATTCATGGAGGCTGGAATTAAAACTATCGGGTATATTCACATTACCGGCGTCTATCCTGCCTGAAAAATATTTTTGCGCCATATTAAGCACGCGGTAAACTAAATTGCCAAGGTCATTCGCTAAATCGCTGTTTATACGGTTAATTATAGTCTTATAGGAAAAATTCCCATCCATTCCCACAGGAACTTCCCTCAACAGAAAATACCTCAGGGCACTTACTCCAAACTCCTCTATAAGTTCAAGAGGATTAACGATATTGCCTTTTGACTTTGAAATCTTATCTTCGCCTATTTTCCACCAACCGTGGGCAAATATAATACGGGGCGGTTCTAATCCTAATGCTTTTAACATTATAGGCCAAAAAATCGCGTGATGTCTTATAATATCTTTACCGATAAGCTGAATATCTGCCGGCCAAAGAGAATTGAAACGCCCCTCATCGCGGTCAAAACCAACCGCACTTATATAATTAAGAAGAGCGTCAAACCACACATAAACTACAAAATTACTGTCCGCAGGAAAATCAATACCCCACGACACCCTTTTCTTTGGGCGCGATATGCATAAATCCTCCAGAACATTATTATCCAGGAATCCCATTACTTCATTGTATCTTATACGCGGCCTTATAAGATCCGGTTTTTCCTTAAGATAGCTTTTCAACCAACTTTCGTATTTAGAAAGCTTAAAGAAATAATTATCCTCAACAATCTCTTCGACACCCCTTTTACATAATGGGCACCCGTCCGCTTCTTTAACCTGAGCTTCCGTCCAGAACGACTCACAGGGCATACAGTAAAACCCCCTATATTTAGCTTTGTAGATATCTCCTTTGTCAAAAAGTATCTTTATAGCCTTTCCTACTGTTTCTTTGTGAAAATTATCTGTAGTGCGTATAAAAAAATCATAAGATATATCTAGTTTATTCCACAAATTCTTAAAGACGCTGACTTTGCTGTTAACAAAATTCTCAACACTGGTATTTTCAGCATCTGCCGCACGTTTTATTTTCTCCCCATGCTCATCAGTGCCTGTAAGAAAAAATACACTGTCTCCCTGAATACGCCTAAAACGCGCCAGGCAATCGCAGATAACATTGGTATAGGCGTGCCCTATATGAGGAGAAGCATTAACATAATAAAGCGGGGTCGTAATATAAAACTTACTCATCTTTATCAAACATAACCTTCTCTATGCGGCCGTCTTCAAGCTCCGCGTAAACCATTCTTTTCAGTATATTAACCGAAATGACCTTGCCTTTTCCCTGAGGAGTATCTATTCTGTCTCCTTCCCTGGGAAGCCCTTTTGCTAATTCTTTGTAATGTTTGTACTCATAAAAAAGACAACACATAAGCCTGCCGCATATACCTGATATTTTTGAAGGATTAAGCGGAAGTTTCTGCTGCTTAGCCATTTTTATACTTACAGGCTCAAAATTCTTCAAGAATGTCGCACAGCAAAGAGTCCTCCCGCAGGGGCCTATTCCTCCAAAAAGGCGTGTCTCGTCTCTTACGCCGATCTGGCGCATTTCTATTCTTATCTTGAATATCTTTGCCAAATCCTTTACTAATTCTCTGAAATCTACTCTGTCATCAGAAGTAAAATAGAAAATTATCTTCTTTCTGTCAAAAGAGTATTCCGCTTCCACTAGTTTCATTGAAAGCTTGTACTCTTTTATCTTGTCAGAACAAACCTTAATCGATTCTTTTGCCTTCTGTCTATTATCATCTATGGCCTTCTTATCTTCGGGAGTAACTTTTCTCATAATCTTACGCATAGAATGTCTGTTAGCAGCCTCGTTTATCTCAAGAACTTCTCCATAATCCAGGCCCCTGTCAGCTTCAACAATCACATAATCATTAACGCATATATCACTAGAAGCAGCGTATGTAGTTATGTTACCCGCCTCTCTTAGCCTTACTGCCGCTATTCTCATATATACCTTCCTTTTCTAATCACACCTGAAATGTTAGTTTTAGCAAATTACAAGCTAAATTCACGTTTACATTATCAATTGCAGCATAAATCCTTAATAAATCATCTAATATCCTTTGGCCCTCAGAAAGAGAATAATCTAATGTGGTAATTATCTCATAACTGCCTTTATTAATCAAATTCTCTGTACTGGTATAGATTCTAAAACTAATGTAATCTCTCATTACAGATATCAAATTGGCTACAAAAACAGAAAGAGATTTCCTGTCACGCATATTTATCTCTTTCTTTTTTATAAACTCCAGGATATCAGTGAATGAAAAACCTTTATTTTCTTCATGATAAGGTATATATATTTTCTTGCAGCGGGAAAGAATCGTTGGCAGCATCAAATCAGGCCTCCGGGATACAAGTATAATCATACTATTGGAAGGAGACTCCTCAAGAGTTTTTAGAAACGCGTTTGATGCCGCTTCAGTAAACAGATGCGCATTATTTATAATAAGCGCTTTAAACCTGGATTGGAAGTTTTTGAAGTGAAGGAACTTCTGCACTTCCCTTACTGTCTCAATCTTAATATTGCTTTTATCACTATCTACAATAAGAATATCGGGATGGATTCTTCTGCTTATCTTAATACAATTATCGCAATTATCACAAAAATATTCACTCTCTGCGCAGTTTACAAGCTTAACAATATCAAGCACCAGCTCCAGATTATTTCCGCAGAAAAAGTATGAGGCGTTAATCCGGTTATGTTTATTCAGGAAATAGAAATAATCTATTATCTCTTTATTCTTGTCTTCCATATGTATTTTGTAATCAGTGATTCAATATCTCTAAACAAAGCATTAAGGTTTTTCTCTGCATCTATAAGTTTTATCCTCTGGGGATATTTTCTCGCAAGCTTTCTATAACCATCTCTTAGCCGCCTATGGAATACAACGGGCCTGCTCTCTATACGGTCTTTAATCTTTATCCTCTCCAGGGAATTGGTTACTTCTGTATCCAGAACAATTGTCAAATCAGGGACAACGCCAAGGTTGAACAGTTTAACGCTCTTATCCACAATCTCGCCCATCTTCATAGCATACCCCTGATACACAAGGGTAGAATCAAAGAACCTGTCACATATGACAAAATCGTATTTAGACAATGCTTTGCTTAACTTCTCTTCGATAAGCTGTGTACGGGCAGCCATATAAAGAAGAAGTTCCGTATGAGGGCTTAGCGTCTTATTTCTTCTATCGAGAAGAATATCCCTTATCTTTTCTCCTATTTTAGTTGAGCCCGGTTCTCTAAATACTTTAACTTTAAAACCTTTCTTTCTAAGAAATCTGCTCAAAAACGATATAACACTACTTTTCCCGCTTCCCTCAATCCCCTCCACTGTAACAAATATTGCCCTTGCCATTATTTTATACCTGCATCTTCACTAAGATTGCCTATAACACAGATTATGCAATCGGCGCAATTATTCAGGAATCTGTATTTTCCTTTTCTTCTGGGCAATCTCTGTGTATTACTCATATTTATAAGACATCTATTTCATATACCATATAGTTTTGCCGCCAGGCTGATCCTCAAGTATTATCCCTTTTTCTCTAAGTTTTCTCCGTACATCGTCTGCCTCTTTAAACTTATGTTCTTCCCTGAGTTTAGCACGGCGGCTTATCTCTTCTTCGATAGAATACTTATCTACTGCGTAAGAAACCGCTGTATCCTCTGAAACATCATTTAATATGTCTTCCAGAGACAATAAAGACAGTATAAAATAAACAAACATCTTTATTTCATAGAAAAACGCCTCTTCTTTGTCCAAATTACTATTGGTAAAACGCATAACATCAAATATAACCGAAAAACCTCCCGGCATATTAAAATCATCATCCATAAACTCAATAAACTTATCGTACAGTTTCCTTACCTCTCTATAAGAAAACGTATCTCTTTCTGCATTACGATATTGGGAAGGAATTTTCTTAGTGCGGTTATTAAGCTGTTTTAAAAAAACGGTTATTCTTTCCTTAACCCTCTTTGCCTCCTGAACGCTTTTCTGAGAAAAATCAAGAGGGCTTCTGTAATGATTCGAAAGATAAATTATCTTTAGCACAGCTGACGAATATTTATTTATAGCATCTTTTAAAGTAATAAAATTGCCAAGAGATTTTGACATCTTCCGGCCTTCAATGGTCAAAAGACCGTGATGTATCCAGAAGCGTGCAAATTGCCTGCCTGAAAGTGCCTCTGACTGAGCTATCTCATTCTCATGATGAGGGAAAATAAGGTCTTTGCCCCCGCCATGTATATCAATTGTCTCGCCTAAAAATCTGTTCGCCATAACCGAACATTCTATATGCCATCCGGGGCGCCCCTCTCCGAAGAAAGAATCCCATGAAGGCTCATTGTCTTTTTTGCTTTTCCAAAGAGCAAAATCCAAAGGGTCAATCTTTAAAGGGTCCGGCTCAATTCTTACTCCGGAGAATAAATCGTCAACTTTCCTTTTTGACAATTTCCCGTAATCGCTGAACTTACGGATACTAAAATACACACTGCCGCCTTTTTTGTAAGCAAACCCTTTTTCTATAAGTTCTTTTATGAAATTTATCATTTGAGGTATATTTTCAGTCGCTAAAGGTTCGATATCAGCTTTTGATATTCCCAGAGCACTCAAGTCATCATAGTAACTTTCTATATAATGAGTTCTCACCTTATTGAAAGCATCGCTTAACGATAGATTATCTTTTTTTGACCACGCTCTGGCCTTTTTTATTATTTTATCGTCAATATCCGTTATATTGCGGATAAACTTCACTTTATACCCTCTATATAAAAGGAACTTTCTTATCGTATCGAATATATACAGAGAACGCCCATGCCCTATGTGGCAGTCATCATAAACGGTGACACCGCAGGTATACATATTTACATATGGAGATTTTAAAGGGGTAAATTTTTGCTTATTGTCCGTTAAAGTGTTGTATATTCTCAACATATTACTTTCGTGCCAGAAGCGCTATCGCAAAACAGGAAACAGCATTCTTAGAACCGAGAATATCCAGGCCTTCTTTTGATTTTATCTTCACATTTATGTTCTTTGCTCTAAATATTCTCCTTATAGATTTAACCATCTTACTCTTATGAGAAGAAAGCGGCGGCTTATCCGCTATAATAGTAATATCTATATTCCTTATGCTAAAAACACCTTTTATTTTATCCAGCACAAATCCGGCAATATCAATACTTTTTATTCCCCTTGATTTCTCCTCCCGAGGAGGAAAATAATCCCCTATATCCCCTAAAGAAGCTGCCCCTAAAATAGCATCGCATACTGCATGCAGGATGACATCGCCGTCAGATACTGCCACAACCCCAAAACCGCAGTCTATCTTTAACCCCCCAAGCAGGATATACTTTTTCCTGCGATTAAATTTGTGAACGTCAAAACCAAATCCTATACGCATAATTAGTATATTCTTATAATAGTTACAACGTCACCCCGTGAGCCCTTCGGGCAACGGGGCAGGCAATGTTACGTATCTCGTACTGCGTAATGTGTATTGCGTCTTTCGGCTTCGCTCAGGACTCCTTTAACCGGGAAAATGCTGTTGAGAGCGCAAAATGCTCATAATGCCCGGCAGCCTAAATAGTTACATTAAACAGCGGTTGTACTAAAGAGTACACAGCATTCCCCCCTAGGTAACCCCGGCCTTTTACCCTTACGGGCACAAGCCATACTTTTCCACGTGAGCGGCGTCACGTGAATCC
>MVCW01000034.1 GCA_002049895.1 Candidatus Omnitrophica bacterium 4484_171
AACGGTAAGGAATGCTTTTTATTATGATTTTATCTCCGAGTTCATCTTTTATATGTAAAGCGGCAGATTTATTAATATGCGTTGCTATCTCAACCGGAGAAAACGGGCTCTTGATATTCTTCTTATAATTATCCTCTATTTTTTCTTCTGGAATATTAAGAAGTACAGAGACTCTGGAAAACACAGCACGCCTGTCTTTTCTCATCTGATAAGGAACAACGGCAATGCCAAAAGCAGGCACATCACACGCGATAATTCTCTTATTTGTATCCATTATGGAACCTCTTACCGCGTCCTCAGGGATAACCCTGATATAATTTGCTTTTGACCTTTCTAAGTAGTAATCACCTCTTATTATCTGGTAATAAAACAGGCTTCCCAAAATGACAATAACACCTAAGAAAGTAATTTTCTTGATTATCTCTGTATCCATGCCGCAAAAAAGTAATTAGTAAAGAATAATATGCCAAGGGAACATAAAACAAAACCTAGTAAAGAACGTAACGAGAAATTGGCGCCGGAAAATGCCGTTATAAAAACGAAGTTGAATAGAACGGCTAAGAAAACAACAACAAACTTGAACAAAAGTTTATCTCTGAAATATTTTAATAAACTTTTTACCAAGAAAACAGTAATCGCAAAATCAACGCTAAAAAACGGTAAAGCATGGCTGTTCAAAGCATCCTTGGCTATACCAAAGAACAAAGCATAAAGCAAAACAAGCCTGTAATCAAGGTATACTGACAGAAAAATTACCCCCAGCATAGTAAAATCAGTACCGGATAAGAAACCAACAGGGAATGACATATCAAGAAGGAGAAAAATAAAAAGATATACAAATGCCTTTAAATGTACATTCTTCATTTAACAGCGAAAACTGTTTTATGGGGATACGGTTTAGAAAAAGGTTTAACTGTTATATTCATAAAGAAACTACTCTTCGAATCCTTTGCTTCTCTGACTACCCCTGCTATAAAATCAGAATGAGTGTTGTACGACAATGCAAATACTTTATCGTTGCTCTTAACATCCGACTTATTATCTATATAGAAAACCTTAAGATCCCCGCTAAGGGTACCTTTAAGCAATCCCAAACTATCGTTTATTTTTACTGTAATATAAAAATCGGGGTCGTTAATAAGTGTAATTTCTGAATAATCATAATAAACTTTAGACACTCTGCCCGTCAAAAAGCCATCTTCATCCAATATCGGAGCATCCTCTTTGATGCCGATATCTCTCCCGCCGCTTACTATAATCGCCCTTCTAAAATGCGAAGGAACCACGCTGATTACGTTTAAAGGCACTATTTCTATACTATGCTGTTTCTGAAAATTTAACAGTTTCCTTAATTTTCTGTTTTCCTGTATCAGGCTGCTAAACTTCTTATTTTCTAATAAAAGCTTTACGTTTCTGGCTTTTAAGGTATTTATCTCTTTAAACAATCTTCCTCTTGAAACAGTAAGATTCCCGTAAAAATACACAAAGGCATTTCTAAATAGTGACGCACTTATAAAGTATACTATAACGACAATGAAGAATAATGAGGGTATGATGAATTTTGGTTTAATGAATTTAGAAGGTAGATACAAGAGAAATCTGGTTTAATAATCTTCGGTCCTCTAAACTTTTCCCTGTACCCTGAACCACTGCAGTAAGAGGATCATCCGTAGTAAAGCATGCAAGCCCTGTCTCCTCTGAGATAAGTTTATCAAGGCCTTTTAGCTGAGAGCCTCCTCCGCAAAGAACTATTCCTCTTTCGATCAAATCAGCAGCCAACTCCGGAGGAGTACGTTCTAAAGTAACTTTTGCAGCTTCTACTATCTCTTTTAAAGGCATCTGAAGAGCTTCTCTGATTTCTTCGGAATTAATCCTTATGAATTTAGGAAGACCTGTAATTAAGTCCCGGCCGCGGACCTCTATATTAAGTTCTTCATCCAATGGCCAAGCAGAACCGATTTTTATCTTTATCTCTTCTGCGGTACGTTCCCCAATCATCAAATTATAGTTCTTCTTCATATGCTCTATAACCGCTTCATCCATTTCGTCTCCAGCTACACGTATAGAACGTGCATAGACTATGCCTCCTAAGGATATTACTGCAATCTCGGTAGTCCCTCCTCCGATATCGATAATCATATTACCCTGAGGTTCTGCTATGGGAAGCCCCACTCCGATTGCCGCGGCAATAGGTTCTTCTATGGGAATAACGTCTCTTGCCCCGGCACGAATAGCAGAATCTTTTACCGCCCTTTTTTCAACCTCAGTAATACCCGAAGGTACAGCTATTACTACTCTTGGCCCGACGATAACCTTACGGGGATGCACTTTTTTTATAAAATGACGCAGCATGCTTTCGGTAATGTCAAAATCGGCTATAACTCCATCTTTCATCGGCCGTATCGCCACTACACTTCCCGGGGTCCTGCCAAGCATTTTCTTTGCTTCCTCTCCAACAGCCCATACGTCTTTAGTACTTTTGTATATTGCAACAACTGAAGGTTCACATAAGACGATACCTTCCCCTCTGACATAGACTAAAGTAGTGGCTGTCCCAAGGTCAATGCCTATGTCGTTGGAAAAAGTACCAAATAGATTACTTAATCTCCGTAATATCTTATTAACTGTCCCCCTCATTCTAACAGTACGTGCTAACACCGCTTTGCACCCCTAAACCCTTATAAAATCTCTTTCTATTGTGTATTTTATAAAAAATAATAACAAAGCGGCCTAATATTGTCAATGATAAGTTTGTGTATTCATGTGCCGAACTTTACGCCTGTAAAAAACTGGCCTTCCACCTCTTTTTGCCATATAACCTTGGCAAATGTCTCAATGGGAACCGATTCCTCTCCGGGAAGCTCAAATTTAAGCTCAAGCATTGTTCCTACAGGGATCTCTTTATCGAAAACAATACACAAGCCGCCCTCGCTTATATTCTGAGTAAGGCCTTTGCCGCCCAGAGGGGTTATAACTCTATAGCTCAGATTGGTAACCACCTCTTTACGGGGATATCTACGGCTATCACCTGACTTTCCTTTATTGTTGCTCTCTTCCATTATCCATCCTCCTTATAATCCGGGCTTAAATACCCCGTTTAGCCTCGTTAAGATTTTAGCATTGTCTATAATAAAAATAAAGAGAAAAAATGCAGTCCATAAAATCGCTGCCTTAAAGGTAACTTTTGCCTTAATAGGATTGGCTTTACTACGGTAATAAGGGTTTAATAATATAAGTGCTATATCATTTTCATATATTTCTACCAAGCCCCTCTTTCTTATCCAGTAAGCAAGCTCCCTATAGTCAGGCCGCATCCACACAATTATTTTAGCGGCGCTATAGCGAGGAACTTTCTTAAACCCTCTTACTTCTCCAAGAACAGAATACGCAGTGGGCCTGCCTGTTACAGCAGAAAATATCTGGGCAGTGGCTTTGATATTAGAAGTAATAATATCAAATTTATCACTGTTGTTTCTAATTACTTTTGCAAGCGGCAAATAATACTGCGGGTAGAAAAGAGAGTTGAATTCAAGCATTTTAATAAACTTACCGGAAGCAATATTATAATAAGTGGAATTTAGAATATGAGTTTCTAATTTCCCGTTATTTAGATCAACTGTTGGATGAATGAAGAAAAAACAGGCGATAACGGAAGAGAATACAATCCATCCTTTATTGCTGTCAATATGCTTTTGTGCCTCATATAACAAATATGCCGCAAGCAAAGATACGCCCAGCATACCCTGGGCAGAGAAAAAACGATACGGATATTTAATAAATATAATGCCGGAGCCAACTGTATACCCAAGAAACAAAATAGTAAAAAAACTCTTTCTTTTAATAAGGTATATAACAGCCGCTGCGCCGGCGGCCAATATAAGAATACTGTAATGAGAAAACTTTACTTCCCTTAACATGGTAAGGTTAACATATTTTATATATCTGGCCTCATGGATTATAAAGGGAAGAGCGGATATAATGCTTATTAACACAACTCCTAAAGAGGCTCTCCTGTATTCCTTATAGAATATTGCCATAATTACAAGAGAAACAACAAAAACCCAGGGAATTCCGGCATGGGTATAAAAGGCAAGTATCAAGAATAATGCGCTTGATATAACTTTCTTTTTCTTCAAATAATGCCAGCTTAATACCCCAAAGATTATGGCAAAAGATGCGGGTATATTACCTGATACCGAAGAATAAAACGAAAAGAAGCTGCTTAAGACAACAAGGAAAAGAAAGGAAAAAGAACGGGATATGTTCTTTCTAAAAATATACCATAGGCAAAAGAAAAACAAAGGGACAATAGATACCTCAGCTATCCTTAACGAATTCAGCCCCCCTATACCGAGGGAAACCATCAAAGAAAGCAGAAAATGGTAAAAGGGGGGATAAAGATTCGGCCTTCCATAAGGAGCAAAATCCCACCAGTCTATCCCCGTCCATCCGCCTGAGGCTATAAACGCATTAGCACAGGATAAATGATAATAGCCGTCTATAAACTGAGGCAGGTACTTAAAACGGATAAAAGAAAAGACAGCAACCAACACAATAATACCTACACTTATAACATCGTATAAACGCTGGCCGTCTTTTTTATTCATAGTTTACCTTCATAAGGTATAATCCTCCTGGCGGAGCAGGATTGTTTGTATAGCGTATTCTCCCCTTAATTATGCCTCTAATATCTTTTTGCAATATTTGGCCCATACCTGTCATAACAAGGAAGGAAACAATATTCCTCGCCATATTCCTTAAAAAACCCGATGCTTCCATGTCAATATATATATACTTTCCATTTTTCTTTATAGCAATACCTAACATTTTACGTACACAGCTTTTGTATTTAGAAGACTCTTTTGCAAAACAGGAAAAGTCTTTTTTCCCTTTAAGGTATGATGAAGCTTTTCTCATTCGCTCTATATCTATATTCTGCGGTAAGTGCCACACATACCTATTTAAGAACACCGAAGGCTCTTTCCTGTTCATAATAATGTAGCGGTAAACCTTTGACTTCGCGCTGAAGCGTGCATGAAAGTTTAAGGAAACAAACTTAACTTTTCTAATTCTTATATCATCCGGAAGGAATGCATTTAAGGCACCCTTTATGTTCTTAAGAGGGATTCTTGTATTGGCCTTGAAATTAACACATTGGCTTTTCGCGTGAACTCCTCTGTCAGTTCTTCCGGAACAAGTTACTCTTATCTTCCTATTAAAAAGTTTCTCTATTGCTTTCTCAACTTCTTCCTGGACTGTTCTTAACTTCCTGCCCCCAAGCTTCTTTTTATCCTCAACCTCAGCCTTCTCTTTTATATTCTGTATCTGCCATCCAAAATAGTTAGTACCATCGTATTCAATATCTAATAGTATGTTCTTTAACATATCGATATCAAAATATAAGATTTAGGAGTTGGAAACCTTGGTTTTCTACTGCTAAAGAAACTCCGTACGCCGTTTTCATCTGCTGTGTGAAGATCTGATCTTGCCGCGCCAGGATAGATAATATCGCAAATCAATAATTACTTAACAACATTCTCTATAGTTTCCACTCGGTTTCTCCCCATGCGTTTCGCCTTATAAAGAGCGTCGTCCGCCCTTTTTATAAGCACATTTTCATCATCGTCATAGCAAAAACTAGAAACCCCAATACTTACAGTTACCTTACAAACATTATCTTTATCCTTCACCAAATGTGTTTCTATGTTGCTCCTAATCTTCTCGGCGGCATTTAAGCCTTCATCAAGAGAAATGTTCTTAAGCATTACGATCATTTCTTCTCCCCCATAACGGGCAGCAATATCTGACGCTCTGACAGAGTTCTTTATAACCTCTGATACCTCTCTCAGTACCAAATCACCTACCTGATGTCCGTATGTATCATTAAAATTCTTAAAATGGTCTATGTCAATCATAAAAATGCAAAAACTCTTTGAGGAATCGTCTCTTGCCATCATACACTCTGTCTTCATAAGCATTCTAAAATACCTCACATTATACAAACCTGTAAGCCCATCGGTAACCGCTAAATTAAAGAAACTTCTTCTCTCCATTGATATACGGGTGAAATTATAGGTTCCTACGGCGATATAGCTGCCGAGCAAAGCCAGCAAAGGCAGTGAAATATCTATTTCTACATTAATTACAAAAAGCAAATACCCCAGAAGCGCCACAATCAATACAGAGACAACCGATAAGATTTCCCTTAGAGGCCTTTCTTCAGAAATCAAAAGAGGAGGAAGGAAAGCGAGGATATAAATAAGCATCCAGTTACACCATCCCGGCGGTATATTTATAAACTGCCTGTATAGAATATTGTTAACCACCGTAAGAGTAGCACCTACACCGGGATACTGCGCCTCGAGGGGAATCGGTTTTATATCATAAAGTCCGATGGCAGTCACAGCAACTACACAAATACTGTCTTTAAAAGAACTTATGTCAATAGACGGCTTATTGTTATCCAAGCAATCCTTATAGGCCCCAAGAACATCCAGAAAAGAATAATGACGGAAAGTATGTTCCCACTTGCCCAGCCAGTTAATAAGCATCTTATTGCCGTCTACAAGTGGTATCCTTATTCTATCTTTGGCATTGCCTATAATCATGCAATTATTAGCAATTCCTTTTAGGCTCATGTTCAGATAATCCATCGCCAGCCTTAAAGCGATATGCATTTTTACGCCCTCGTTGTCAACAAAAAGCAAAGGCACTCTTCTTAATACACCGTCAATATCGGGATATATATTAATTGAACCTGTACCTTTTATATAAGAAGAAAATGATGGTATAGGAAAAAGGGCATCTTTCATGCTTATAGAATGCTGCTGAAAAGCAAAAGGAAGATATACACAATTTGCATCTTTCATTGCATCACCAAACAAAGCATCTTCTTTCTCTGAAGAAGCCTCAGAGAATACCATATCAAAGTATATATACTTTACTCCGAATTGCTTCAGAGCCTTCGTAATAGCGGCATGCCATGTCCTTTCCCATGGCCAGCGGCCAATCTTGGCGATATCATCATCAGTAATTTCTATTACAATTATATGCGGAGAAACGCGTAAAGGCGGGCGTATACGAAAAAAGAAATCAGAACTTGCCAGTTTTATACGCTTTAATGCTCCTTTATCCGATAAAGTTACGACTAACGAAGCGACAACAATAGCTATCGCTATATTGAAGATAAAGGACTTCTTTACTTTCAAACTATTTCAAATTTTCTACTTCTACGGCAAATACAGTACCTCTTACTCCTACTATAGATGTAGGTGTTTTTACTTCGAATTTGGAACTCTCTTTACGCAGTTTCTGAACTTTAATTAAAATCTTACCAATTGCGAGGTCCAGAAGAGTATCCTTAACATCACCACTGTCATTTTTCTTTAATTCAGAAAGTAAAAGCTGGGTGTTCTCCTTCACCTCTACGGTAGCAGTCTTGCCTTTATCAAGATTTAAAAAAGCCCAACTGCCCGCAGATGTCCTTATCGAATCTCCCTCGTGAAGAATCATACCAACCTTTGCAGAATTCCAGCTTTTCTCGTTAATAAGCTTGACTTGAACTTTTCCTTTTAAGCTATCAATGCTGGCTGACCTGTTTATATCTTGAGCAGCAGCCGCAAATATTAAACCCGCAATTATCTCAAAAATGATCACTAATTTTAATAATCTCATTTCTCTACCTCCTGTCTTAAATATAGTATAAATATGAAATGAAGTCAACTTTTTTATTTGACAGCTAATGGCCTCTAGAGTAGACTATCAAAAAAATGATTATAAAAAACATAATCGGAATAACAATAGTAATAATATTACTGAAGAGTATCTTACCCGTTTCATCATATCCTCAGACAAACATAGGAAAAGCAACCAGAGAAGTAGACAAAGACCTTCGCAAAGAAGCAGAGAAAAATTTTGCCCCGGGACTTTGAACCTATTGTAGAAAAGTATGAGAATAAAGAAGGAAGTTTAGAACAATTAGATTCTCTCGCTAAAGAAATTGAGAGAGAGTATCTTAGAAAAGGTGTAATTGCTGCTTGTTTTGTACCTCCTCAGAAAATCAAAAACGGCATAGTTATCCTGCAGGTTATTGAAGCAAAAATGGGAAATCTGGAAATTGAAAAACACAGGTATTTTAAAAAAAACAGGTTAAGATACTACTGGCAGTTAAAAAATAACCAAACTATGCGCTATGATAAAATACGCCGGAGCCTGCAAATAATGAACAAAAATCCCGACAGGAAAGTGAAAGCAGCGCTCCATGCCGGGAAAAAACCGGAAACTACCGACGTTTTATTAGATGTCAAAACAAGATTTCCCGTCCATTTAATTGCAAGCCTTGACAATGAAGGTATTACCTCTACAGGGAAACAAAGAAACACTCTGGGTATACGCCACAACAATTTCCTAGGTTTAGACGATTCACTGCTACAAGGTTATATGTGGGGCAATGACTTTAGCGCGGCCTATGTTTACCATAGTATCCCTATAAACAATTCCGGAACATCACTCATGTACGGCTATAGTTACAGCAAGTCGTTTCCCAAAAAGGAATATGAGCCTTATGGTATTGACGCCCGGTCAAAAAACAGTTCATTCTTCATTCATCAGGATATCTTTAAAAAAGAAAAATATCTTGGAGAAACTTATTTAGGCATAGAATCCAAGGATAAAACTACAAAGTTAATTACCGGCACTTTTACCCATGACCGCCTGCGTACTATTACTGCAGGAGGAGATTTCATTATGCGGGGTCTTGGATCGATTACTTATATTCAACCGGAGTTTTCTCAAGGAATAAACGGATTAGGTGCAAAAAGGCAGAATGAATTCTCTTCAAGAAAAGCAAAAAATACATTTTCTAAATTTAACCTCTCTTTAACTCATAAAAGAGCTATCCCTTTTAACTGGAAGGCTGTCTTAAAACTCAAGGCTCAGCTTGCTTCAACAAGATTAAGCCCTCAGGAAGAATTCTCCCTGGGAGGAGCCGGTTCCGTGCGGGGTTATCCTGCAGGAGATTACTTAGCGGACAACGCCGTTCAAACAAACTTAGAAATTCTTATCCCTTCCTCTTTTTTTCTGGAGAAGACACCCTTCCCTTATTTAAAAAAATACATTGAAAAAACCACGGCTCTCCTGTTATTCTTTGACTATAGTTATGGGAGAAAACGAGGAGTATTATCCGGGGAAAGAAAAAGCGCCAACTTAGCGGGTTTAGGTTTAGGGCTAAGAATAAGGCTTTTTAACCAGATTATTCTAAAATTAGCATGGGGATTTCCTGTTGCTGATGAGACAATTACAGAAAAAGGACATTCACGTTTCCACTTTTCTTTTGACTTCGAAAGCAAAACTCCCTACCATTAGAAAACCTTACCGCTCATTATTTCACCTCTCCTGAATGAACAACACTTTGGCCGGCACTAATGGTTTTTATCTTATCTATTTTTATTCCTCTTTCATCATAAGGAACAACGACTACTCTTCCTTCAAAAACAATAACCGTTGTACGATATTCACCCTTAAGATAGTGTTTTTTATACTTTTTCTCTCCTTCCACATAGGAAAGGAAATTATATGAGCAATTATCTTCTTTCTTCGTACTCACAGGGTTATCTTTAATAGCAATATTTTCTCCTGCATCAGAAGAAGCGTTATTCTCAAAATCTTCCCCCGCAGCAGCGTTTAAGGCTTCATCCGCCCCGGCAGTGCTTTGTGTGGATTGGATAACCTCCGCTTCGGCCACAGGAAGCAGCCATCCTATGGTATGAGTAAATATACTGTGTTCGGAATAAAACACGCCCCCTAAATTATTCGAATCCCTTACATCCAGATACGCTAAATCATAACTGTTACTTTCCACATCTATGTTCCATACATTACCGTCTAAATCGCTCTTTAAAATAAGCCGGTCTCCAGGCTCTTCCCCGCGCAGGGTGAGTTTACCTTCTATCGCCTGAGTACTCCCATGCTCAAAGGTTATTGTGCCGCTGCCTTCTTTTGTAAGGTTATAAAAGGTGGTTGAGCCGGTTATAGACTGGTTTACGCCATCTAATACCACTGTCCCGTTGTTGTGAATGAATGTCCCTCCAGTATGGCTAAAATCACCGGCAACATTCATATTCCCTGAAGGTGCCCTGAATGTGCCTGAGTTTTGAGTAAAACTGCCATTTATATCTAAATCGGAAGAAGCTGTATATGAACCTCCTCCTGATACAACTAAGTTGTAGTAGAGGTTGCCGCCATTAAGCTGCGCATATGTGCCTGCTCCGGTATATTCCACTGTGCCGCTGTCAGTATCGTTAGTGAAACCAGTGAGAGTTTCTGCACCTTCTAATTTCAATATACCTGTATTGGAAAAACTCCCTCCTAAACTTAAATTCTTCCCATTTAAACTTAAACTTCCCGCCGTTATGGTCAGATTTCCTCCTACATCAAGATTATCCTGTAATTGCCACTCTCCCCCTATTCCGTTAAAAGTTACATTATTCAATACTGCTCCTGAAGTAGTGATGGTATTACCGGTATCGGCAGCAGTAAAATCAATAGTTCCGCTGTTATGAATAAAACTTCCCCCTGTGTAATTAAAATCCCCCCCGATACTTAAAATACCTGAAGGGGCATTGAACGTGCCGCCGTTCTGAGTAAAGTTGTTAAAAGAAGCAACTCCCGAAGCTCCAGAAAATACTCCCCCGCTCTGTTGGTAGTTATTCGCCGATACACCGTAATTCCCTAAATCTATCTCACCGCTGCTTAAATTTAGACCGAACATACCGGCAAGGTCATTCTGCAGAACAACTTTGGCTGAAGAATTATATATACTCCACGTTCCTCCTTCAATACTTCCCGCATTATGAGTAACATTGTACGTACTTGAACCTGAAAACTCCACATCAGAAAAAAGATGGACATCAGGGTCGGAAATGGTAAGGGAACTATTTGTTCCTGCCAGTTTTAATACCGGATAATGGGTTGTGCTTGAACCGAAATATAACTGTCCTGTTCCAACATCAGGAAAATTAACATCGCCGTAAACCACAATCGTAGGTAGCGCGCCGTCAACCGTATAAGACCCCCCCGATGTACTTAAGTTACGCACCGTGAGGTCATTATCGACAATAAACCCTTCGGAAAGGTGTATGGTATGGTCCCCGGAAGAACCCGAACTTTTATGAAACTTCACATTGTAGAAATGCAGGTCGTAAGGAGTATCAATTGTGTAATCGTAATCATTGGCATAGAAAGTTATATACCCGTTGTTATGATTAAACGTCCCGCCAGTTACACTCATCCCGTCAGAAATATCCATATATAGAGGGGCGTTAAATGTCCCTCCGTTAAGAGCAAAAGACCTTACACTTATACGAGAACTGCCTGTTGCGGCATTAAATGTTCCGCCATTCTGGATAAAATGGTTTATAGAGGTTAAGTCGTACCCATTAAGATTAAACGTCCCATTATTTAAGTAAAAATAATTGTCACTGTTATACATTGAAAAATCGTGTAGCAGTTTTACTTCACCGGAAGGTTTATCTATTGTCCAAGCAATATTATATTTTACATAACCCGTAGTCTTATTTATGGTTTGTGTTCCGGTACCGCTGAATTTCACATTGGAATAAAGATGAATTCCTGAATCGTGCATCTCAAAAGAACTGGCCGGGCCGGCCAGATCAATAATAATATTTCCTGAAGGGTCATTTGTCCCGAAACTTACACCGCCGCCAAATCCATCGTCAGGAATAAGAAGGTCACCTTCAACTGTAAGGGTTACATTGGTTGAAGACGGCGTTTTCACATAATAACCGGTCCCTACACTTTTAGTCAGAGTAAGGTCTCCTTCTACAGTAAAATCATTATTTATCGTCGCCGTATGAGTTGTCCCCGTAGATTTGTTAAACTCAACATTAAAGAAATGTACTCCCTGAGCGTCAATAGTGTAATCATTATCATCAACAAAAAACCTGACAGTCCCATTGTTATGAGTAAAAGTAGCAGCGGAGTTGACAGTAAAATTATTACTCACCCCCAGTATACCTGAGGGGGCGGTGAGTGTGCCGCTATTTAAAATAAAATTCCCAACATCAATATCGTTATTAGCGGTATAAATAGGATTTGAGCCAGCCTTTGATTCGTTAATCTCCAGCCCCCCTGTCTGGATAGAACGCAAATCAGAATTTCCGGAGGAATAAAGAGTTAAATTGTAACTGTTTCCCACCACCGATGAGCCTGCTCCCATAGTAAACGCACCTGCACCGTCGGTATCTGAATCCGCCCTAAAAGTTGTATCGCCGGTTAAGGTTATCACCGCAGAAGGATCAACAATAACATCCCCTGTATCTGAGATCTCTCCACTGTAATTACCTGTCCCCAGGTTCACTGCTCCATCTTCGTTCTCAATATCTGCCTGCTTTATATTGTAACTACCGCCAATACGGAAAGACTTCCCTCTTTCATAAAAACTGTCGGCAACTAAGCTTCCCTCACTTACAATATCCTCTCCCTCTAAATGTATACTGCCGCCCTCAGCCTCTATATCCCCTTTAGAAGTTATATCCCCTGAGGCTGCTATTGTGATTATCCCTCCTTTATCTTCTACCCTGTCTGCTCTTACCACCCCTTCTAAGTTAATTGTTTTCTCAAAGATGCCGGGTAAACTCTCTGCTTTTAAGATTACTACTCCCCCTTCCGCTTCTACTGTGCCCGTATTCTTTATCTGGCTGGTTATAGGGTTGCCATCTGCATCATAGACTTTCTCTGCTGCTTTCTCATCTATTACAATTGATATAAGGCCATCTCCTGATATGTCCAGTTTAACCGCATCTGCCCCTGCTAAGGCTACCCTGCCTAGGGGGGCAGCTATTATCCCTCTATTCTCTATTGCTCCCCCTATTAATACTCCAAACCCTCCTTCTCTTATGCTTATTTCTCCTTCGTTTAATAAAGGGGCGTCCTGAGAAGTTGTGTCTTTGAAAAGGTAATTGCTGTTTAAGAAGTCGGTGTTGGTTATATCCCTTGTGGAAAGTATTAGACTCTGGGCGTCTATACTGGCCAACCTGCCAATATGTACCCCCGAGGTATTTATGATAACTACAAGGCCGTTACTCACCAGACTCCCTAAAAGCTGGCTGCCGATTCCTCCTGTTACCCGGTTGAGAATACTGCTACCTGCCCCGGGTAAATTAAATATCACCCGCTCACCTTCACCAATATTAAATGTGCGGTAGGTAATGATGCTTTTGTCGCCGGCATCTATCTTTAAGGTGTTATCATCCGGATGGCTTATACGCACATCACCGTTTACTACCCTTTCTACCTGAGGTAAGGGGTAGGCAGGATTAGAGATAAGAAAACAAAGAATAATCACTAACCCTATTACATTATTTACTCCTTTCCCATTACGTAAATGCAACACTCTCTCCTCTCTTTAAACCTATTACGGCATTCTACCGTGATTAAATATGGAAACCAACCAAACCCGTGATTTTCTGTAAAGACGGATAAAAAAATATCATAGCCTTTATTTAAGCTATGGTCTTTCTCTCTCCCCGTTTTCGGCAGCTGACTGCCATAACCCTTTTAAGGCTTTAGGCTCTTTGAGCTTTGCGCCTCCCGATTTCTCAAAACCGCTGTTTAATGTAACTATTTAAGCTGCCGGGCATTATGAGCATTTTGCGATCTCAACAGCATTTTCCCGGTTAATACAAAAGGAAAACATTATATCTGTTTCCATCTCATATATAACATATTTCTTTAGAATTTTAAAGATTAGAATGAGGTTTATCCTCTGATAAGCTCTTCGGCAATCTGAACTGCGTTAAGGGCGGCGCCTTTCCTTAAATTATCGGCAACTACCCATAACCAGAAAGAATTATTAGAAGAAATATCTCTGCGCGCTCTGCCTACATATACAAAGTTTGTCCCCTCTACATCAACAGCAAGAGGATAATCTTTATCATCCGATAGCGCTACGCCATCTGATTCTCTAAGCACAGATAAAATATCCGTTAGACCAGCTTCCTTCTTTGTTTCAAAATACACTGCCTCTGAATGAGACGTAAAAACGGGAATACGCACACAGGTGGCAGAAATATTTATAGAATCGTCATTGAATATCTTATGGATTTCATTTACAACTTTCCACTCCTCAGATGTAAACCCCTTTTCTTTAAACTCCCCTATTTGGGGAATAGCATTGAAAGCAATCTGTTTTCCCAAGACAAAAGAATCTTTTTTTATTCTTTTGTCAATAGAAACAAAAGAAACATTCTTGTTTTTATCTATAATCTCTTTGGTCTCGTCCCATAACGCCTGAGCCGCGCCTCTGCCAGCCCCTGAAGTAGCTTGAAAACTAACCAGGATTATGCGCTTAATACCGAATTTCTTGTATATTCCGGCCAAAGCTACAACTGCCTGAATCGTTGTGCAATTAGGATTAGCAATTATGCCTTTGTGATTTAATATTTCCTGCCTGTTCGCCTCAGGAACAATAAGAGGAACGCCATCCTTGAGACGGAAATCTGACCCATTATCAATAACAACCGCTCCTCTTGAGATAAAATCTCCGGAGTAAGTTACACTTGCCCCGCGGGCTCCTTCGGTTCCTGCAAAAAGAGCTATATCTATATCATTGAATTCTCTTCCTGATATATCCTCTACGTGATATTTTATCCCATCTACTGCAATATCACGCTCGCTTCTGGCAAACACTCTCAGTTTACCGACAGGAAACGACCGTTCTCTTAAAATCCTAAGAAGCTCTATACCTACCGCCCCCGCGCCTACTACTGCTACATTGTATTTACTTTTCTTCTTCATATCACTTTGTGATATACACAGATTAGCACAGATTTAAAACAGATGAACACAGATATCTGAGATAATCTGTAAACCCTTCTGCGACCATCTGCGTATCAAAGGTTTTTAACAACCAAGTCTCCGACCTCTGTAGTAGAATACCCCATACGGCCTGCGGATAAACTTTCTAATTTACTCTTCACAACTTTCTTTACTGACTCTTCAACTGCCTCTGCGGCATCTTTCTGCCCCAAAAAATCAAGCATCATTGATAGCGCACATATCGCGGCCAGGGGATTGATAACATTCTTGCCGGTATATTTCGGGGCACTTCCCCCAATAGGTTCAAACATGCTTACGCCTTCCGGATTAATATTACCTCCGGCAGCAATCCCCATACCCCCCTGTATCATCGCCCCCAAATCAGTTATAATATCGCCAAACAAATTATCCGTGACAATTACATCAAACCAATTGGGGTTTTTAACCATCCACATGCATGTTGCGTCTACATGGGCATAATCAGTCTTAATATCAGGATAATCTTTAGCAACTTTATAAAAGGCTCTTTCCCACAAATCAAACGCGAATGTCAAAACATTGGTTTTCCCGCATAAAGTAACCTTCTTTTCTTTATTCCTCTTCCTGGCGTATTCAAACGCAAAACGCGCGCATCTCTCAACGCCTTTATAAGTATTGATACTCTCCTGGACCGCCACCTCGGAAACCGTATCTTTTCTTAAGAATCCTCCTGTGCCGCAATAGAGCCCTTCGGTATTTTCTCTCACAACAACAAAATCTACGTCTTTTTCTTCCTTATCTTTCAAGGGACAAAACCTTTTATCATACAAAACCACAGGCCGCAAGTTTATATACTGGTCAAGTTCAAACCGCAGACGCAATAATATACCTTTTTCTAATATACCGGGCTTAACATCAGGGTCTCCTATGGCTCCAAGATAAATAGCATCAAAACTCTTTAATTCATCAAGGATACTATCCGGCAAAACCTCGCCTGTGGAAAGATATCTCTTACCCCCCACATCATACATCTTCTTCTCGTACTTAAAATTAAATTTATTGCTCACTGCCTCAAGAACCTTAAGCCCCTCGTTAATGACTTCGGGACCTGTGCCGTCACCAGGGACAACAGCTATCTTGTATTGTTTCATGCTATCTCCTCATTTCCTTTTCTTTATCCACTTAATAAGCCCGCCACTGTCTATTATTTCTCTCATAAACTGAGGAAACTTCTCACAGGTGTATGCCCTGCCTAAAGACAAATCCTTAATCCTCCCCTCTTTTAGGTCTACCTCTAATATACTGCCCTCCTGGATTTTTGATGAACCCGCAAAAACCAAGATAGGCAAGCCTAAGTTTATACTGTTACGGTAGAAGATTCTGGCAAAGCTCTCAGCAATAATCAAAGATATCCCGCATCCTTTAATCGCCCAGGGAGCATGCTCCCTGCTTGAACCACAGCCAAAGTTTTTGCCGGCAACAATAATGTCTCCTTTTTTAACACGGCCTGCGAAACCAGGATTAATATTCTCCATACACTTTGACCCTAAGAATCTTTCATCCTGTGAATCCAGATACTTTGCCGCGATTATATCATCGGTATTAATATCGCCGCCGAATTTGTGAACTCTTCCTTTTATAACCATCTTATAAATCCTTTATAACACAGATCATCCCAGATTAAGAACAGATTAGCACAGATATAACCCCCGCCTATCTGTATATCCTTCTGCGGCAATCTGTGTATACGCGTAAGCGAATATCTGCGGTCATCTGTGTACTTCATCCGGATGAGCAATTCGCCCTTTAATCGCACTGGCCGCGGCAACCGCCGGTGAACCCAAATAAACAAAGCTTTTCGGACTGCCCATGCGGCCGATAAAATTCCTGTTAGTTGTCGCCAGAACAGCTTCTCCATCATCAAGTATGCCCATATGCCCCCCCAAACAAGGACCGCATGTAGGAGGACTTACTACACAACCCGCCTCTGCAAATACACTTATAAGCCCTTCTCTCACGGCTTGCCTGAATATAGAAGGCGTTGCGGGAATAATAATGACTCTCAAATCTTTCTTAACCTTTTTCCCCTTCAATAAAGATGCCGCGATACGTAAATCGGAAATTCTGCCGTTAGTGCATGAACCTATAACAACCTGAGTAAGTTTTACCTTGCTAAGCGAACGGACAGGCTTGGCGTTACTCGGAAGATGCGGACAAGAAACCTGCGGCTCCAACTTAGTGATATCAATCTCAATTACATCGTCATATTTCGCGTCCTTATCGCTTTTAAGCTTCTCAATATCCACCCTCGGCGTTTTGTTATTAGTAACTTTCTTAAGATAACGCACAGTTAGCTCATCCGGCTCAATAATACCTGTCTTGGCCCCTGCTTCAACAGCCATATTTGTCATTGTAAGGCGCCCCTCTATTCCAAGCTTCCTTATCACAGGGCCTGAAAATTCCATTACTTTATAAAGCGCGCCGTCAACTCCGATTTTCCCTATTGTATGAAGAATTAAATCTTTGCCGCAGACCCACTTTGGAAACCTTCCTTTATATATAAACTGTATAGTAGAAGGGACTTTAAACCACGAGCGGCCTTCGCTCATCGCCGCCGCAAGGTCAGTTGAACCGACTCCAAAACTCGCACACCCTATGGCGCCGAATGTACAAGTATGGGAATCGGCTCCGATGATCAAACTTCCCGGTGAGAAAAGTGCCGTTTCAAGCAGAAAAGCGTGTTCTATGCCGCAGTTATTTATATCAAAGAAATTCTTTATCTTAAAACGCCGGGAAAAATCCCTTAGCATCTTAACATTATTCGCCGCCTTAAGGTCTCTTGCCGGAACAAAATGGTCACATACAAAACCAATGCGGCTTCTGTTAAATACCTTCTTAAACCCTGCCGATTCAAACTGCCTTAGGGCTAAAGGCGCAGTAATATCGTTGCCGAAACAGAAATCAATCTTGGCATACACAAAATCTTTGAGCTCCTTCTTGCCGGAAGCCCTCAATAGTATCTTCTCGATAAGTGTCAATCCCATAATTATTAATTACTTCGTAAAATAAAGAAAATACGAAATCCGAATATCGAAATTTGAAATAAACCAAAGAGATTCAATTTCTCTATCCCGCCTCAAACTTCGAACTTTATCTTTATGCTTCTAGTTTCGGATTTCGTACTTCGAATTTATATATCTTGACGATTATTTGAACTCTTTCATTACCAAGCTTGCATTGTGCCCGCCAAAACCCAATGAATTTGACATCGCTATATTAATATCACGCTCTTTTGCCTTATTGGGGGTATAATCTAAATCACATTCGGGGTCAGGATTATCCAGATTTATGGTAGGAGGTACAATCTTATTTTTAACGGCTAAACAACAAGCTATGAATTCTATCGCTCCGGCGGCGCCAAGAGTATGGCCGGTCATTGATTTGGTAGAACTGATAGAAATATCTTTGGCGCGAATACCGAAAGCCCTCTTCATTGCTCTCGTTTCCATCTTATCATTAAGCTGCGTTGATGTACCATGGGCATTAACATAAATATCGCCATCTTGGACGCCCGCTTCTTTTAATGCCTGCCTCATAGCCAGCGCCGGAGTTTCGCCTTCAGGATCCGGAGCAGTAATATGATACGCGTCACATGTAGCGCCGTATCCCGCCAGCTCGCAATAAATATGTGCGCCTCTTTTCTTTGCGTGCTCAAGCTCTTCTAAAACTATGATTCCAGAGCCCTCAGCCATAATAAAACCATCTCTATCCCTATCGAAAGGCCGCGATGCGTGCGGAGGGTCATCATTTCTCCTGGAAAGCGCCTTAAGGGCGCAAAACCCGCCTACCCCCATGGGTGTTATCGCAGACTCTGTGCCTCCACAAAGCATAATGTCTGCTTTATCCTGCTGTATAATCCTGTAGGCCTCACCAACAGCGTGAGCGCCTGAAGCACAGGCAGTAACTGTACAAAAATTTATACCTTTAAGGCCAAAGGTTATCGCTACTACGCCTGCGGCTTCATTAGTAATAAGCATAGGAATAAGAAAAGGAGATATCCTCCTTGGCCCTTTCTCTAAAAATACCTTATGTTCTTTCTCTATTGCCTCCAGGCTTCCAATTCCTGAGCCAATCACAACTCCTGCCCTAAAAGGATCTTCTTTGCCAAAATCAAGGCTGCTTCCAAGAACGGCTTCTTTTGCGGAGAAAAGCGCGAATTGTACGAAACGAGCAGTTCTTTTAATTTCTTTGGGAGAAAGTATAGAGGAAGGGTCAAAATCTTTTACTTCTCCTGCAATCTGAGAATCAAACTTATCCGGCTCAAATTGAGTAATCCTCTCTACGCCATTTTTTCCGGAAATAATAGCTTTCCAGAAAGAATCTACTCCTATACCTACAGGAGAGACAACGCCACACCCTGTAACAACAACTCTTCTCATTATAAAAGAACCTTATTATGAAGATTTGTTCTTTGCTTTCTCTTCTATATATTTAATAGCATCCCCTACTGTTGTCATCTTTTCAGCATCTTCATCAGGAATTTCAATGCCAAATTCCTCCTCCAATGCCATAACTAACTCTACAGTATCTAAAGAATCAGCTCCTAAATCGTCAATGAAGGAGCTTTCTGGTTTTATTTCTTCTTTTTTTACGCCTAACTGCTCGGCAATTATGCTTTTTATCTTTTCTTCAGCACCCATTACTACCTCCTTTCAATATCATTTCCCTGTCAAACAATATCTTTCATAAATTCCTTACATCAATCCCCCGTCAACCACTAATACCTGGCCGTTTATATAACTGGCATCGTTTGAAGCCATAAACAAAACAGCGTTCGCAACATCTGAAGGCTTACCGAATCTTCTCAAAGGAATACGTGCGAACATTTCATTTTTAACCTTATCATCCAGCTTTTGAGTCATTGCCGTATCTATATAACCAGGGGCAATAGCATTAACGGTAATGTTTCTTGAGCCCAGCTCTTTCGAAAGTGTCCTGGTGATGCCTATGAGGGCGGCCTTGGAAGCTCCATAATTAACCTGGCCTGGATTGCCCATAATTCCTATTATGGAAGAAATATTGACAATTCTCCCATAACGCTGCTTTACCATAAACTTAACTGAGGCTTTTATGCAGTTAAAAGCTCCTTTTAAGTTTACAGCCAAAACCTTATCCCAGTCATTTTCAGAGAGCCTTAAAACCAGATTATCCCTGGTTATTCCTGCATTGTTAACTAATATATCAACTCTGGAAAACTTGTCAATAACTTTGTTTATGTTTTTTTCAACATCTTCAAGGCTTACTACATCCACAAGCAATCCCCTAACTTCGGAATAAGAATTCAGCTCTTTCTCTGCCCGGGCAAGAGACTCTTTATCAACGTCAAAAATAACAACCTTTGCTTTCTCCTTAGAAAACCCGAGCGCGATCTCCTTGCCTATGCCTTGAGCCCCGCCTGTAACAATAACCACCTTACCCTCAAAGCGCATATTTACCTCCTTTACGCTACGCGTAAACACAGATAATCACAGAAAAATATACAGATTAACACAGATAATTAGTACGTATCTCGTATTGCGTATCGCGCCGGGCGCATTAAGACTCATTTGATGCTTAAATAAATCCTTAATTCTGGTATTTCGTGACACTAATTCCCACTATCCGCTATTTAATACACCCTACACGCTACACCCTATTCTAAAACATCTATATCCTCTTTCTTCCCTATATTAACCACCTTTAACTGAGGATTTATCTTTCTAAGAATCCCCTTAAGTACACGGGAAGGGCCGACTTCAAAAAACGTATTTACCCCTTTATTGTTCATAAATTCAATGCAATCTTTCCATAGGACCGGGTGAGTAAGCTGATTTATAAGATTGTGCTTAATATCTTCCCTGTCTGTATGGGCCCTGGCCGTAAAATTACTTACTATAGGAACTTTTGCATCTAAGAAATTTAAAGATTCCATAACCTTTTTAAGCCGAACTCGGGCCGGTTCCATAAAGGTGGAATGAAATCCTCCGCTTACATCAAGCTCAACCACCCTGAAACCTGATTTTGTAAGTATTTCTTTAACAATGAGTTTTTTATTTTCAGCAAGAGATACCACTATCTGGGAAGGGGAATTAATATTGGCGATATAAAAGCTGTTATTCTGCTTTCCTTTTAAATCATCTTCCCTCGCGCCGATAACAGCAAACATACACGAAGGGTTCTCTTTAGCTGCCTCATCCATTGCCAGAGAGCGTTCTCTGATAAGGATAACTACGTCTTCAAGGGATAAGACTCCCGCCGGATAGAGACAACTGTATTCACCAAGGCTTAAGCCCGAGAAATAATCGATTTTAATGGGCTTCCCTCTGAATACTTCAAAAGCAGCAAGACTGACAGTCAAAATTGCCAGCTGCTGCAGTGACGTATCCTTTAACTCTTCTTCTGAAGCATAAAAACATTTCTCTGATAAGGGCATGCCCGCAGCTTTGTCAATACGAGAGAAGATATCCCGAACCTCAGGAAAATTATCATACAAATCCTTGCCCATACGAGGATATTGAGCTCCTTGGCCGGGAAAAATAACCGCATTCATAGTTACATATTTTTTATTACACAGATTAGCACAGATTAAGAACAGATGAACACAGATATTGTCTGTGGTCATCTGTATATCCTTCTGTGATCGTCTGTGTTATAGCGCGAAGCGCTATACCCACTTTATAACCAGTGAACCCCACACAAGACCTCCGCCAAAAGCATCAAGAACAACAATACTATCTTTCTTAATCTTTCCTTCTTCCCACGCTTCACAAAGAGCAACGGCACTGGAGGCAGAAGACATGTTGCCATATCTTCCTATATTAAGATAAACCTTATCTTCGGTGAGTTTAAGCCGGCTTGCCACAGCATTGATAATCCTGATATTAGCCTGATGAGGCGCTAAAATATCCACATCACTGCTTTTTAAGTGTGCTTTCTCAAGAGCGCTCTCTGCCGCATTGACCATAATCCTTACTGCCAGGCGAAAAAGCTCATTGCCTTTCATTTTAACAAAGTGAAGCTTATTTTTAACTGTTTCTTTGGAAGCTGGTATCCGCGAACCGCCCGCGGGCAAAAGAAGTAATTCACCATAAGAGCCATCTCCTCCCAAAGAAGAAGATAATAAACTTTTCTTCCTCCCCGATGTTAATACCGCAGCACCTGCTCCGTCGCCAAAGAGAACACACGTAGAGCGGTCATCCCAGTCAGTAATCTTTGTAAGAACTTCGCTGCCCACAACCAAAGCATTTTTAAAAATACCGCTTTCTATCAACCCTTGAGCAGCAACAAGAGCATATATGAAACCTGAACATGCGGCAGCGATATCAAAACAGGCAACAGTATCCGCCTTCAAATAATCCTGCAGATAACACGCGGTTGAGGGGAACTGGCGGTCAGGAGTGATTGTGGCAACAATTATTAAATCCAAATCTTTAGGCTTTAGCCCCGCCCGTTTTAATGCCAGTTTTGCGGCCGGAAGAGCAAGCGTCGAAGCACTGTCTTTTTTTGAAGCAATATGCCTTGTCTTTATACCCGTGCGCGTAGTAATCCACTCATCCGATGTATCTACGATTTTCTCTAAGTCACGATTAGTCAGTATCTTAGGGGGTAAGTACTTCCCTAACCCTGCTATCTTCGCATACTTCATTTAACTTCCCTTTTATTGATTCAATTAAACCCCTGCTTAATTCCTGTATTGCGGCTCTTATAGCGTTTTTTACGGCATACCCTGAGGAACGTCCATGCCCAATAATAACAACACCGTTAACTCCTAAAAGAGGAGCTCCTCCGTACTCTGCGTAATCAACAACCCGCCTGAATTTATTCATAGCCCGGCGGATAAAAATTCCTCCTATTTTCGCAAAGAAATCGTTATTAATTGCGTCTTTGATAAGTTTGCCGGTCATCTCAGCAACTCCTTCAGAAACCTTAAGAGCGATGTTTCCAGCCATTCCGTCACACACAATACAGTTACATTCCCCGGAAAATATGTGTTTCGGCTCCACATTACCGGCAAAATTCAAAGAAGATGACGAAAAAAGCTTATGAACCACCTTGATAAAATCAGAACCTTTTCCTTCTTCTTCTCCTATATTAAGAAGGCCGATTGTAGGATTTGCTCTGTTAAAGACTACTTCGTAATACAAAGAAGCCATAACGCCATACTGAAGAAGATGCAGCGGCTTTGGATTTATATTCGCCCCTGCGTCAATAACCAAAGAAACATCTTTTAAGGTCGGGAAAAGAACAGCAATCCCCGGCCTCTCCACCCCCTCAATCAAGCCCACCATAAGAGTTGCCGCACTTACTACCGCGCCAGTATTGCCGCAGGAAACAAAAGCGTCTATTTCTTTTTCTTTCAATAATTTATTGCCTATAACAATCGATGACTTCCTTTTCCTCCTTATGGACATAGCCGCTTTATCTTCCATGCCGATTTTTTCGGGAGCATCTACTATTTTCAGACTATTTGGGTCGATATTATTCCTTTTAGCCTCTCTTACTATATCACTACGGGGGCCGATAAAAACTATATCGTGGGGAAACTCTTTAACAGCCGTAAACGCGCATTTAAATATAATTACCTCCTTATTCGCTTCGCTGCGCTACGCTTAACACAGATAATCACAGATTAAGAACAGATTAGCACAGATATAACCCCCGCCTATCTGTATATCCTTCTGCGGTAATCTGTGTATACGCGTAAGCGAATATCTGCGATCATCTGTGTTGCTGCTATTTCTTGCATCTGCACTCTTCAATGTTAAGATTTACCCCGCAACGCGGGCATATACCACGGCAGTCAGGCTTACATAATACTTTCATTGGAAAATTAAGAAGCACCTCCTCCCGTAAATCACTATCAATTTCCAGATAATCGCTCCTCAATGAAACACGGTAGCTTAAGTTGAAATCCTGGCTCACTTCCTGCTCGTACTTTCCTAAACAACGGGAACATGTAATAAGACGGTGTGTTAATACGCTGCAATGCGCAAAAACATCTTTGCCTGAACGCCTAAATTTACAATCAATATGGATATTTTTAATAAACTTAACATCAAAGCTGTCTAAATCCCACTTTCCAGCGTCTATGTCTTCACTTGCCTCAAGCGGCTGCTCCGTCAGCCTTCCCAGTTCTATGCGCATTATTAAACACTTATTTATTTAGCCGTATTATAAACAATTATTCTTATTTTACCGCCTGCCTATCTTCTTATTTAAAGCACTGACACATACCCTGGGCAAAAAATCATCGAGATTACCCCCTAAAGAAGCTATCTCCTTTACCAGACGGGATGACAAGTATGAATAGCCGGCGTGGGGCATTAAGAAAATAGTCTCTATGCGGGAAGACAGTTTTCTATTGGTAAGGGCCATCTGAAACTCATACTCAAAGTCAGAAATCATACGCAGGCCTCTTATAATAACATTTATATTCTTCTTAACAGCGAAATCTACAACCAATCCTTCAAATCCCTCAACCTCTATCTTCTTTATGCCTTTTGTGGCCTTCTTTAGAAGATTTACTCTTTCTTCATACGAAAAAAGAGTATCTTTAAAAGAATTCTTTACTACCGCAACAATTATTTTGTCAAAAATAAGAGACGCCCTTTTTATAATATCTACGTGTCCAAATGTTATGGGGTCAAAAGTTCCGGGATAAATTGCTCTTTTCATTACGTAAAAACCTCGATGCCGATTAATCACACCTTCGCATATATTAATATCCTGCTTTGGCCATAAACCTTATCATAAACAATATTCCCGCGGCTGTAAATATCACTAAATTCATCGCTGCGGTAACACAAAATTACAAGATATCCAGAAGGGGCTAATATATCATACTCATCCAATGCTTTCAAGGTTTTTTTAACCATACCCTTATAATAAGGAGGGTCAATGAACACTATATCGAATGAGACATTTTTATAATTGAAACTCTTTATCGCCCCTAAACTGTCTTTGAAAAGTACACTACAATAAGGAAATTTTCTTATAGCGGATACATTCTTGATGATCGCATTAACACAAGCCTTACTAATATCTAGGAATACCGCCCTTTTAGCCCCTAACGATAGCGCTTCAACCCCTAAAGCGCCTGACCCGCCAAAAAGATCAAGAACAACCTTATCCTTTATTTCGCCCCTCAAGATGTCAAACACCGATTTTTTTATCCTGAAAGACGCGGGACGAATACCAGAAGGCACCCTCAACGTTCTTCCTTTAAACTCTCCCCCTATGATCTTCAATAAAATACCTCTTATGCCTTAACTCAAGTACTTACTCTTTATAAATGAATATTATAGACAAACTACTATCTGTTGATACGGTAATTTAAATATTCTCTTATGCAGCGGTGGCGGGATTCTTTTAAATAAGGGTCTTTTTTAATAACCCTATAAGCCATTAAACGAGCTTCTTTCAGCAGGGCAATATCCCTCAATGGGTTTGAAACTTTCATAGAAGGCAATCCTGCCTGCACAAAACCGAAAAAGTCTCCCGGCCCTCTTAGTTTAAGGTCCTCCTCGGCAATCTTAAATCCATCGTTTAATCTACTTATAATCTGGAGCCTCTTTTTGGCATTATCGCTTATATTGCGGCCGCTTATGATAATAAAATATGGTTTATACGTGGAGCGCCTTATTCTTCCCCGTAACTGATGAAGCTGGGCGAGGCCAAACCTCTCAGGATTTTCTACAGCCATAACCGTAGCATTCTCGATGTTAACCCCAACCTCTATTACTGTAGTGGAAACAAGTACATTAATTTTATTCTTTCTGAAATCTCTGACTACTCTTTCTTTATCGCGGGGCTTCATTCTACCGTGAAAAACTCCAACAGTATAAGGCGCGAACTCATCCTTAAGCGCATCATACATACGGCTGAGAGATTTTAAGTCTTCTATTCCGGACTCCTCAATTAAAGGATAGACAATATAAGCCTGCCTATGTTCTTTTAGCTTTTCTTTTAGAAAAGAATATACCCATTGCCTTTTTGTTTCATCTACCAACACAGTATCTGCCTCTTTTCTGCCCGGAGGCAGCTCTTTAATAACAGACATATCCAAATCTCCATACAAAGACAGTGCCAGGCTCCGTGGTATTGGAGTAGCACTCATTACAAGGCAATGCGCGGCATAACGGCCTGATTTCTTAGGCAATAACGCCCGCTGAGCCACGCCAAATTTATGCTGTTCATCGATGACAACCACACCGAGCTTCTTAAACTTGACTATATCTTCGATAAGGGAATGCGTACCTATAACAACATCTATCTTCGCTGTTTCTAACTCATGGTAAATATTTTCTTTTTCTTTAGAAGATAAGCTTGAAGTCAAAGTCTTTATACGAAAATCAAACCCTCTAAACACCTCTTTTAATGTCTCAAGGTGTTGATAAACAAGAACTTCCGTAGGCACCATAAAGGCGGACTGGTAACCGTTTCTTGCTGCCGCTGCAATAGCGAAACAGGCAACAATAGTCTTGCCGCTGCCAACATCCCCCTGAAGAAGCCTGTGCATAGGATGAGGCTTGCCTAAATCGCTTATAATCTCTTCTATGGCTTTTTTTTGTGAAACGGTAAGCTCAAAAGATAAATTATTTTCTATGTCCAAAACTAATCTATTAAGTTTAGTAAAAGACGGGCTTTCCCTCATGCGATATTTGGCTTTTCTTATATATACAAGAACCTGCGAGAAAAAAAGTTCTTCGAATATAAAACGCCGGCGCGCATAGTGCGCTTCTTTCAACGAAGAAGGAAAATGGATGTTCATTAGACTCCGATAAATATTAAAAAGGCCGGCCTGCTTTCTTATATAGTAAGGAATGGCATCATCAATGCTCCTGGAAAAATTATCAATGCAATAGCTAATTATCCTCCTTAAGAATTTCTGCCTTAATCCTCTTGTCAGACGGTAAAACCCCACGATTCTGCCGACATTAAGAGAATTATCTTCTTGAGTATTTAAAACCTCAAACTCAGGAGACACAACATGGAAACTCCCCTTATAAATTTTAAACTTTCCATAAATAAACAGTTCGTCTCCTACTTTTATGTAATCCTTAAGATACCCCTGGTTAAACCACACACACTTGGCTATAGAGGTATTATCGCTCACCGCCGCTTCAAAGATACTGTTTTTAACAGCTCCCCTCCACCACTTTCTGTGCCTGAATGGCTTAAGATTCCTCGCAAGGACTTTCGCCTTCACAAGGGCAGTTTCGCCTTCCTTTATGTCTTTAATTTGTTTTAAGTCTCTTCTATCCTCGTAACGAAAAGGGAAATAGTAAAGAAGGTCTCTTACGGTATAGACACCAAGCCTGTTCAATGCTTTCTCTTTGGAAGGGCCGAC
>MVCW01000035.1 GCA_002049895.1 Candidatus Omnitrophica bacterium 4484_171
GTCGTGCGTATTGCGTTCAAGGTTTAAGCATATAGCATCCAGGGTCAGATGACAATTGCACGTCCTTCGTCCAAGCGAGTGTAACGAGCGGACGTCTCACGGTTTACGTATGCTAAGGCTTACTTTTAAACTATGTCCAAAATAAGAATATATATTGAGCCGGAGAGTGTAAAGGATTCGATTGAAGTTAGGGATAAAGATACTGTCCATAAAATTAAGGATGTTTTACGCCTTAAAAGTAATGATTCTGTATATGTTTTCGACGGCGAAGGCAGAGAACATATTTATAAGATATACAGGATAGATAAAAGTAAAGTTGTTTTAGAAAAAGAAAGGCAGGAAAGGCAAGAACCGGCTGTTTCAAAAAGGGTAGTTTTGGGCTTTCCTGTCCTAAGAGAGGAAAAAATAGATTTTATACTGCAGAAAGCAACAGAATTAGGCGTAACGGGATTCTTGCCTTTTGTATCATCCAGAAGTTTGCGGATAAAGCCCTCTGTTCCTAAGATAAAAAGATGGAGGAAAATTATCATAGAAGCAGTGAGGCAGTCCGGCCGGCTGTGGATTCCTGAAATTGGCAATATCTTAGAGTTCGGTAAAGTTATCCGGCAGGAGTTTCCCATAAAACTTGCCGCTTCAATAGACGGAGATAACCCGCGAGAAGTTTTAAGCAAAAATACAGGAGATATTCTTGTTATTGCCGGGCCGGAAGGAGATTTTTCGCCTTTGGAATATAGAGAATTAGAGATGTCAGGATTTAAGCTTATAAAATTATCGCTGTATATATTGCGCACAGAAACAGCGGCCATATTTGCTGTTGGATTAATAACACAGATGATTACAGAAAAAGACACAGATGACCGCAGATAATCTCTATATGCTGACACAAAAATCTGTGTTAATCTGTTATTTGTCTGTGTTAATCCGTGTAGAAGAATGAAAGTAAAATTTATCACATTAGGGTGTAAGGTCAACCAGTATGAGACGCAGGCTCTCCGTGAGCAGTTCGCCCGGGCAGGTTTTGAATCCACGGAGGAAAAAGCCGATATCTATGTGATTAATACATGTACGGTTACTGCTACCGCCGATACAAAGTCAAAAGAAGCAATTCTAAAGGCAAAAAGAGAGAACAGCTCAGCTAAGGTTGCTGCCTGTGGATGTATGGCCCAGTTAAACGCCGATGAGCTTAAAAGCCTGGGAGTTGATTATATTGTTCCTCAGGATAAAAAGCAGAACCTTGTTGACTATATTAGTAATGACGCAATAGGTTCAAGAAGTATTTGGGACTTAAAAATAAGCGATTTTGAAAATAGGCGGGCATTTGTTAAAATACAGGATGGGTGCGACAATTTATGCAGTTTCTGTAAGATACCGTATCTTCGCGGGACCTCGCGCAGCCGTAATAAAAACGATATCATTGAGGAAATAAGGAGGCTTTCGGATAAGCACCGTGAAATAGTCCTTTGCGGCGTAAACTTAGGCCTTTACGGAAAAGATTTAAGGCCGCCTTTAAAATTATCCGGTTTATTGGCTGATATTTTAAAGATTGAAAGCTTAGGCAGAATACGGTTAAGTTCGCTTGAGCCATCATTGATAGACGATGATTTATTATCTATGCTTAAAGAGCCTAAAGTTTGTCCGCATCTTCATCTTCCTTTTCAGAGCGGCAACGATAAGATATTAAAACTTATGAACAAGAAAGAAACAGTTGATGTTTATCGCAATGTTGTCCGCAAATCCCGAAAGATTATTCCTTCAATTGCCATAAGCTGTGATATTATGGTTGGTTTTCCTAATGAAGAAGATGACGATTTTAACAGCACAGTTAATTTTCTAAAGAAAATAAGGCCGATGAGAATGCATATTTTCAGGTTTTCCCCGCGGGAGAAAACGCCCTTTAGTAATTTTAAGATTAGAAATCACAGGGAAATTAAAGAAAGAGCAGGGGTGCTTAAGGAAATGAAGGATAAGTTTTCCAGAGAATACAGAAGTAAGTTTATAGGCAAAAATCTTACAATGGTTGCGGAGGAAAAAAGAGATGGTTACTGTGCCGGTTATAGCGAGAATTATATACGTGTTTATGTAAAAGAAGGTATTCCCCCGGGCAGTTTCGCGAAAGTGGAGGTTTATGCGATTGATGGAGAAAAAACATTCGCGAAAGTTAATGCGGCTTAATGTTTTTATAGCTCATTGCGGCTTTTCTTCCAGAAGAAGCGCGGATGAGCTTATAAAAATTGAGATGGACCAGGGGAACTTATAATTGCACTTTGATTACTACTTGACAAATACTACTTATAAGTAGTATACTTATTGTGGGAGAAAAAGGTGAAGAATAAAGTTTCTTATATTAAAGATGAACAGAAGAGAATAGCAAAAATGGTAACAAGGAAATTCAAAAACTATTATCTGACAGGCGGTACAGCTTTATGTTTTTATTTTAACCATAGGTTTTCTGAAGACCTGGATTTCTTCACTCAAGAGTATAGAAAAGAAGAGCCTGAGCGAATAATGGGTTTTATTTCTAAAGAAACTGGTTTTAATTTTAGATTAGAAGCCGAGCAAAATAGTCCTAAACTAATACCTATGAAAGTTTATTTTTTAGGACTTAAGAGAGGCAGCGTTTTAAAAATAGACTTTGTTCAAGATTTTGAGAAGAATATTAAGAAGATAAAAAATGGCTTGCATTCTGTGGAAGACATCTATTGCAGAAAGATATCTGCTGCTATAGGGACAGTTATAAAGCAAGATGTTACCGGCAGAGTAATCCATACTGGCCGTCAGAGCGTAAAGGACTTATTTGACATTTATTACCTGTCAAAATACCATCAGGCTTTGTCGGAGTTTTTCCTTGAATACTTTTCCTATGACAGAGCAGAGAGCCTTATCAGCTGGTATAGGAGTTTTAGCCGGGTGAATTTGAAGATTGAGCTTTCGGATTTAGCGCCAAAAGTTGATATTGCCGAGGTGATAAAACATTTAGACAAGGAACTTTTAAAGAATTTACCGGAGAAGCTGATTTGAGGTAATGAAAATGAAGATAAATTGGTTATGGGATAGCCGCCTGGGAGAGGGTAAGGTAAAGAGAATCTTAAAAGATGGAAATCATCCAAAATTTGATATGTACGCGGAAAAGTTGTTCTCCAGGGTGAGCGACCCTAAGATGGCTTTTAATATTGTAGATAAAATAACTTTTTGTAAGAAGTGGCCGGTTATAAAAAAACGAATGAGAAAGGACCGCTGGCTTAAAGATAGAGTGGTTTTTTGGCAGACAATATACGAACGAGCGCGTAAAGAATTGAGAGAACGCGGTATCAAAATGAGGGAGCCTCAAAAAATAGAGATACCAGCGGAAAGGATGGAGATAGCCCAGCAGATTAGAGACACGCGGGTAAAGCTCGGATATACTCAAGAAGATATAGCAAAAAAGTTAGGTGTAATTCAACAGTATATCTCTAAAATTGAAAATGGCCATGAGAATATCTCTGTAGATACCTTAAGGCGCATAGCGGATGTTTTCGGTAAAAGAATAGTTATTAAACTAAAATAAGAAAAGAAGCAGAGGAAACAGATTTCCATATTTGACGTTACTAAAGGATAAAAAATGGTGTTGATGAAGAAAAAACATTCGCGAAAGTTAATGCGGCTTAATGTTTTTATAGCTCATTGCGGCTTTTCTTCCAGAAGAAGCGCGGATGAGCTTATAAAAAAGGGCCAGGTTAAGGTAAACGGCCGCGTTATAAAAGAGCCATGGTTTAAAGTAAAAGAAAAAGACAAGGTTTTAGTAAAGGGCAATTGGATAAGGCCTAAAAACTTTGTTTATCTCGCGTTTTATAAACCAAGGGGAGTTGTAACGACTCTGAAAGATAAGTTTGCCTCAAAAACGGTTAATGATTACCTTTCGCCTTCTTTAAAAGGAGTTTATCCCGTGGGCCGGCTGGACAAATACTCCGAGGGGCTTCTGCTTCTTACCAATGACGGTGATTTTTGCTACCGCCTTACACATCCTAAGTTTAGAGTTGAGAAAGAATACTTTTTAGAGTTAAAGGGGAAAGTTATCCCTTCCGATTTAAAAAAGGCGCTTAAAGGCGTTTATGATGAAGGCGAATTCTTAAAAGTTGATAAGATTATGGTTGATGAAAGAAGCAGAGACAGAACGCGCCTGAGAGTAATAATCCGTGAAGGGAAGAAAAGGGAATTGCGCCGTATTTTCCGTAAGTTAGGATTCGGTATTGCACTGCTTAAAAGGATAAGAATTGCTAATATCCGTATAGGCCGCCTTAAGCCCGGTGAGTTAAAAGTTATAAACAAGGAAAACGCTTTTAGGAAATTATGAAAGTTGTGTTTCTTGACCGTGACGGTGTAATAAACGAGTATCCCGGCGACAGAAATTATGTAACAGCCTGGGACGAATTTCATTTTATCCCTAACAGCATTGAGGCGATTAAATTACTAAAAGAGCATAATTATAAAATATTTGTCGCTTCGAACCAGGCAGGTGTTGCCAAGGGGCTGTATTCCAGGGATGACTTGGACTGCATTACGGATAATATGCTTAAAAACATCCGCAGGCGCGGCGCTGATTTAGACGGTGTCTATTACTGCATGCACCGTGACGAGGATAACTGTGACTGCCGTAAGCCCAAGCCCGGCCTCATCAAGAAGGCGCTCAGTACTTTGGGAGAAAAACCAGAGGTGTGTTTTTTCATCGGAGATTCTTTCAGGGATATGAAAGCCGCTAAAGCTTTTGGCTGTAAGGCTGTGTTGGTTTTTTCAGGCAAAGAAAAGTCAGAAAACCGTGATAACTGGGAGTTTGAGCCCGATTATGTATTCAGTGACCTTTTAGAAGCCGCCCGTTACCTATGTTCTGCTTATGAATAAAAATTCTGTCATTGTATATGCAAGCTGCGGGGGAGGCCACAGGATTGCCGCAAGTGCGCTTTCTGATGAATTTGACTTACCGTCTGTAGATATTCTTGATTTTACTTTTCCCTTTGTAAAGAAGTTCTATACTTCAGGATATTTGTTCACGGTAAAGTATTTATCTTTTATATGGAAATTACTTTTTTTGATTGCAAAGAGCAGTCCCGTCATACTGTTTATTAACAAAGTGAATTATTTATTGTTTGCTCATTTTTATAAATTTTTATTAAAAGATAGGCCCGAATTTATTATCGTTACGCATTTTTTCCCCATATATATTGTTAAAAGAATCAAGGAAATATTTGATACAAAACTCCTGGTCATTATCACAGATATCGGCGTCCATCCTTTCTGGATTGATGAATGTGTGGATTATTATTTTGTGGCCATGGATTATACCAGGAGGGAACTCAAAAATATGGGGGTTGAAGAAAGCAAAATAATCGCGGGGGGTATTCCTCTGCGCGCGGGATTTAAGAAAAGAGCGGATACCCTCCGGATTAGAAAAAAGATTGGTTTGGATTCTAAGAGAACAATACTTTTATTTTCCGGCGCGGCCGGAAGATTATTTATTGAGGGAGCGATTAAAGAGTTTAGCGATAGGTTCAATTTCATAGTAATTTACGGGCAGGATAATAGATTGAAATCGTTTCTCGATGAGAACAAAAACCTTTCAGTTAAATATTTTCCATACTACGGCGATGTCTGGGAGCTTATGGACATTTCTTCTTTCATCGTAACAAAACCGGGAGGGCTCACCGTATTTGAGTGTTTATATAAACGCAAGCCAATGATTTTTACACATTTTATATGGGGCCAGGAAAAGGTTAATATGGATGCCGCGGTAAACCTGGGCGCAGGATTGTATGTCCCTTACCATAAAAACCTGGTGGAAGCTATTGGTATTCTCAAAGGCAGCAGTGCGTTTGGCCGTTTGGATTTCAATGATAGTAAGACAATGTCTGTTCTAAAAAGTATTATCCAGGATAATGGCTAGGTATAAAATAGCAAAGGTTGTTTTTGATATCAGAGTTGACAAAGAATTCGATTATAGCATTCCTTCCGGATTATCTGTCCGTAAGGGAACGCGCGTTCTGGTTGATTTTAACAGAAAGAAAAAGGCAGGCGTTGTTGTTTCCTTGTCTGCCCACAGCAATATAAGCAGTATTAAACCCATAATTGATGCCCTGGATACTGCTCCTTTTCTAAATGGTGAATCTATAGCTTTTGCGAAGCGGCTGAGTAAAGAATATTCTTGTTCTCCTGGCGAGATTATTTTTATGATGCTTCATCCTTATCTGCGCAAGAATAAGCGCATAAGTGTACCTTATAAAGCTTCTTATCCCAAAGGCCCGGACAATCCCGGAGGTTTTAGCAGGACTTTTATGAAGGCGGGTAATTTCAGAGAGCGTTTTAGCCTGTATAAAGACAAAATAAAAACTGCGCTTAGCCGCGGGTCTGTTATGATATTTTTCCCGACGGTTGACTATCTAAGGGATGCCTCGCGTATAATTGAAGAGCACTTTCCTTCCCTTGCCATATACATTCACAGCCGTCAGAAACCGAAAGATAATTTTAAGAACTGGATTAAAGCAAGAGGCACCAAATCTTTGATTGTAGGAACAAGAGGGGCAGTATTTCATTATCCTTCTGATTTGGCTCTTGTAATCGTGGAGGATGATTCAAGTCCTTATTATTTTAATCCCGAGGCCCCTTATTATAATCTTACCAATGTGGCGGAGATTTTGTGCCGGCACAAACGTATAGAGTTAATTATAAGCTCTGATTATCCTGCGCTTTCTGTCTATAAAGACTATAAGAATAAGAAAGTAGGTTTTTATGAAAGAACCGCCAGTGTGAAGGATATCAGGGTTTTTGATTTCGAGCGGCTGCGTACGCGAAAATCAAGAATTTTTACTCCTTTTGCGATAGAGCTTATGAGAAAAAGTCTCGAAGCCGGGAAAAACATACTGCTTCTATGGAACAGAAAGAATTTTTCTCTATTTCTTAAATGTACAAAGTGCGGGTATATCCCGCAGTGTCCGCGCTGCAGCAGCCCCCTTAAGTTTTCTCTGGATAAGCATAAAGGGGTTTGTTCTTTCTGCGGGGCAGGTTATGATATTCCTGAGGTTTGCCCCAAGTGTAATGCAGGTTACATAAAGCCTATAGGGGTGGGGATAGAGCGTTTAGAAAGTATAGTTAAGAGGATTTTCCCGGAGTGGAAAGTAAATAAAATTGATAAGGCAGACGGTTCAACGAGGATATTCCTGTCAACTTCCAGGATAGTAAGTTATATAATCAGTGCCGGCAGCAATTTCGATATTATTCTTGTTCTTGATGCCGACAAGCAACTTTGCCGCATCGATTATGATTCCGCGCTAAACACTTTTATGTATTTAAGAAGGGCGGCGAGTATAGCCAGAGAAAGTGTTTATGTATTTACGCATAACCCCGGCCATTACATATGGGAGAGCATAAACAGGAAGTGGGGATGTTTCTATGATAAAGAGCTTGCCTTAAGAAAGAAATTCGGTTTTCCTCCTTACGGTAAGCTGGTTAAACTCACTTTAAGGTCAGAAAACAAAAATAATCTTTTTAAGAAAGCTGAAGATTTGTATAATAGTTTCAAGGAACATACTCCTTATGTGTTCGGCCCGCTGGAAGAAGTTCCTTTTAAGCTGAGAGATAAATACAGGTATTCGGTTGTAGTACAGTTTAAAAATAAAAGAGGAGTTTTAGAAGCTCTAAATTCTGTTATTTCAGGATACCGAAGCTCTTCTTACAAGCTTGCAGTGGAGATTAAATGAAGTTTGTATATTTTGGAAGCTCTTATTTTTCCCGGATAGTGCTTGATAGCTTGGTTAAGGCAGGGAAAATACCATCTTTGGCGGTAACTGTTTCTGATAAGCCTTCAGGCAGAGGCCTTAAAGTAAGAGCGACTCCTGTTAAGGTTTTGGCCAGGGAGAAGGGGATAGAGGTATTGGCCCCGCCTTCATTAAACGATAAATCTTTTATAAAAAGATTGGTTTCTGTTTCTTCTGAGGTTTTTGTTGTTGTAAGTTACGGCAGGATTATACCAAAGAATGTGCTTGATGCTGCCCGTATTATTCCTGTCGCAGTGCACCCTTCACTTTTGCCGTTATACCGGGGGGCAGCCCCGATTAACTGGGTGATAATAAACGGCGAGAGTAAAACCGGAACTTCCATTATTAAAGTCAGCGAGAAAGTAGACGCCGGAGATATAATCGCGCAGAGACCGCTGCATATCAGCGGTTCTGATGATGCCGTAACCCTTTCTGATAAGCTGGCACGGTTGTCAGCATCCGTTTTGTTGGATACGCTTAATTCCATAGAGAAGGGGAAATATACTTTAACTCCCCAAGACGAATCAAAAGCTACTTTTGCTCCTAAGATAAAAAAAGAAGACGGAAGAATTTTATGGGGGAAAGACGCCTCTTCAATAAGAAACTTGGTAAGAGGGTTATTGCCGTGGCCTGAGGCATTTACTTTCCATAAAGGAAAGATTGTTAAAATCTTGAAAGTAGAGGTTTATGATGAATTTATCAAGAGGAAGCCGTCCGTTATTGTAAAAATAGATAAGGAAGGAATATATGTTGCCGCCGGAAGAGGCATAGTAATAATAAAGAGAGTTAAACCCGAAGGCAGAAAAGAGATGGATGCTTACGCATTTTCCTGCGGCCATAATATGAATCCCGGAGAAACATTTGGATAATGAAAGAAACGGCCCATATTTGAACTATTAGCGCAGGCTGACTCTGAGAAAATAATTGCATTCCTGAATGATTTGCGTAAAGAGTTTAAAGGCTATATTCTTAATGAAGAAACAGAGTGGCTCAAACCGGAAGAAGATTACAAAGATTTTGGAATAAGATTTTAGATATAGATTAGCAGTATTGTAAACGCAGATTTCGCAAAACAACCGCAGATTCCGCAAAGAAATCATATAGAGATTAGCTTAATTCGTGTATTTTATAGTTTCTTAGAACATCGACAAGGTATGAGGCATTATGCGTTACGGTATATTTTCCGACGTCCACAGTAATATAGAAGCTTTCGGGGCGGCAGTAAGATGGTTTAGCAGGAAGAATATAGACAGATATATATTCCTGGGAGATATCATAGGATATGGCGCTAATCCTTGCGAAGCCATTTCTTTGCTTAAGGAGCTAAATCCTATAAGAATAGCGGGAAATCATGATTGGGCTTGCGTGGGTAAATTCGATTTAAACCTGCTCAATTCTTACGCAAGAGAAGCGGTTATATGGACACAGAATAAGCTAAAAGAAAGCGATAGGATATTCTTAAAGCTATCTTCTCTTGTGTATGAAGATAAAGATTTTGTATGTGTTCACGGCAGCCTCTACGAGCCGTACAGGTTCAGTTATGTATTGAATTATGACAGTGCTTACCTTTCGTTTTCAGCTTCAGACAAAGGTATCTGTTTTATGGGGCATTCGCACAGAGCGGGGGTTTATGTATTGAAAGAAGATAAGCTTGATTACATGATGCCGACAGAAGTTTTCCTGGAAGGTAATGCGAGGTATATTTTTAATGCCGGCAGTGTCGGCCAGCCAAGAGACGGAGACAGCCGCGGTTGCGTGTGTATCTACGATAGCGAAAGGAAAATGGTTATTTTTCACCGTTTTGAGTATAATATAAAGAGAGCCGCGGATAAAATATTAAATGCGGGCCTGCCGCCTATTTTGGCCCAACGGCTGTATCTGGGAAAGTAATAATGAGCAATGACAGTGTGAAAAAAAAGATTGATGATTTACGCAGTAAGATTCGCTATCACGACTGGCGTTATTACGTATTAAGTGACCCCGAGATATCCGACAGAGAATATGACAGTATGATGAGAGAACTGAGGGATATAGAGACGCAGCATCCTGAACTAATTAGTCCTGATTCTCCCACACAAAGAGTTTCGGGTGCGGTATCAGACGGATTCGGCGCTGTAACTCACCGTGTGAAAATGCTTTCTTTGGATAATACTTATTCCGAAGATGAAGTTTGGGAGTGGGAAGAGAAAGTTAAAAGAATGTTAAAGGCCAGGGCCCATTTGGATTATATGGCGGAGTTGAAGATTGACGGGGTAAGCTGTTCTTTAGTTTATGAAAACGGAGTTTTTTCTTTGGGCGCGACGCGGGGCAACGGAGAGATTGGCGAAGATATAACAAACAACCTTAAGACAATTAAGTCCATACCTTTGAGATTATTGGGGCATAATATACCAAAAAGGATAGATATCCGCGGCGAGATATACATAGAGAAAAAAGATTTCGAGTTGATTAATAGAGAAAAGGTCAAAAGAAAAGAAGCACCTTTTGCTAATCCCCGTAATGCCGCGAGCGGTTCGCTTAAACTTCTTGATTCATCTTTGGCGGATAAAAGAAATCTCAAGTGCTTTATACATTCATTCGGATGGATAGAAGGCAGAAAATTCTCTTCGCAGAAGCATTTTCTGGATACGGCAGGAAAATGGGGCTTGCGCACAAATCCTAATAACCAGTATTGCAGGAATCTAAAGGAAGTTATTGAGTACTATAACTATTGGGTAGAAAAAAGAGATAAGCTGGAATATGAAGCCGACGGTATTGTTATAAAAATAAATGATTTTACGCTTCAGAATGCTTTAGGAGCTACACTTAAGTCTCCACGCTGGGCAGTAGCATATAAGTTTCCGGCACATCAGGCAACAACAGTAGTCAAAAACATTGAGTTTGGCGTGGGAAGGACAGGCATAATAACTCCCGTAGCGTTACTTGAGCCTGTTGAATGCGGCGGCGTCACCATATCAAGGGTTACTCTGCATAACTTTGATGAAGTAAAGAGGCTGGATGTCAGAGTCGATGATACTGTGCTTATTGAACGCGCCGGAGATGTAATACCCAAAGTGGTTAAAGTTATTTTTTCCAAACGCTTGAGGCATGCAAAGAAAATAATTGTTCCCAGGAAATGTCCTGTGTGCGGTTCTAAGATTGCAAAAGAAAAAGAGGGCGAGGTGTATTGGTATTGTATAAATCCTGATTGCCCGGCGAGGTTAAAAGAGTCCGTTTTGCATTTTGCATCCCGTTCCGCAATGGATATCGAAGGTATGGGGGAAAGTCTGGTCGATGAGCTGATAAAAAGAGGCGTTGTTAAAAGTTTGGTTGATATATATAGATTAAGTGAGAAAGATTTGCTTAAGCTTCCTTTATTTAAAGAAAAAAAAGCGAGAAACATTTATAATGCGGTTATAAGAAGCAAAAGCAATTCATTAAGCCGGTTTCTTTATGGTCTGGGTATACCTCATATTGGAGAGAAGGCCGCAAAATTATTGGCAGATAGGTACCGGGATATAGATAAATTTTTTGAACTAAAGAGCGAAGATTATGAAAATATTCCTGATGTAGGGCCTATAATGGCAGAATCATTAGCGGGTTTCTTTAGAGACAGGAAAATAAAACGGATGATAGAAAGTTTCAAAAAAGAGGGGCTTCTTCTTAAAGAGGAGGCCGGGAGTGCAGGTACACTCAGCGGTAAAGTATTTGTTTTTACCGGCGAATTGCCAGGCATCAGCCGTTTTGATGCCCAAAGGGCAGTAGAAACTTTAGGCGGAAGGTGGTCTTCGTCTGTAAGTAAAAATACTGATTTTGTGGTAGCCGGTAACAATCCCGGCTCCAAGTTTATTAAAGCAAAAGAATTAGGCATAAAGATTATTAATGAGAGTGAGTTTAAAAAACTTACTAATCTTAAAAAAGGCGGATAAAATCCTTTGAATTATTGTCTATAGTCATTAGAATATAACTATGAGGAAAGCTAACAAATTTCTTATCTTCGCCGCAATGACTATCGCTTTATCGGGATGTTATTCTTTGCGCAAGAAGTTCGTGCGCAAAAAGAAGTCAAAAGAGCCCCGGCCTGTATACGTGGATTTTAAAGAATATCCCGGGGAGAATCCGGAAGAGCTTTACGATAATTATTATCTTTTTGCCGCCGCATGGATGGATGAAATAGTTAATGGTTTAGGAACCAGTTATAATTACAAGAGGCAAAGGCATGCTTTCAATGAAGTTATGCATAATTTAGACAGAATAAACGGCATTCTTACTGAAGAAGGAAGAATGAAACTTAAACCAATATATGATGAGCTGGCCGGTTTGAATAAAAAAGTTTCTCCTAATATGACAGATATAGACAAAAGTTTTATTTTAAGAAGGGTAGAGATAATTAGATTAAGGTTCAGCAGGAATTTTAAGCATAGCAAAGCCTCTCAATGGATAAGGAAAAATTAGTATCTTTCTCCCTGGGAAGTTTCCAGACCAATTCTTATCTTTTATTTAATGAGTACAAGAAAGATGCTGTTGTTATCGATGCCCCTTCAGGAATAGAGAAAGTTCTTAAGTTCGCTGTAAATAACAGTCTAAACATAAGAGGAGTTATTATTACTCACGGTCATATTGACCATATAGCAGGCTTAGAGGGTATAGATATTCCCTTCTATATATATAAAGACGAGGAGGATTTTTTGTATAATCCCGATATGAATTTTTCTTCCTTATTTGGGGAGCCGCTGTCACTGGGAAGGAAGCCGAGGATAATCGAAGATGGAGACTTGCAGATAGGCCCTTTTAAGATGGACATTCTCCATACTCCGGGGCACAGCCCGGGTTCTATTTCCGTAAAGATTGGAAATCTTTTGTTTTGCGGAGATGTGTTGTTTTATGATTCAATAGGAAGGACTGATATACCTTATGCGTCTCATTCTTTGTTAATGGATTCAATCAGGAATAAGATTATGGTTATGGATGAAAGTGTTAGAATCCTGCCCGGCCACGGTAAGCCTACGACAATAGGAAGGGAATTGAAGAACAATCCGTTTTTGCGCTGAGTTATTATGGACGTTTTTCTCGAATCTTATTTGGATTATTTGAGGGTAGAAAAAGGATTGGCTCCCAACTCTATAAATTCCTACAGGCTTGATTTAAATAAATACCTGTCTTTTCTTAAAAGTAAAGGTATAACCGCGCCTTCTAAAATCAGCAAAAAAGACGTTACAAACTTTTTGTTTTATTTGAAGGGAAAACTTTCCGTGAACAGTATCGCAAGAGCTCTTTCTTCTATAAAGAGTTTTCATAGTTTCCTTTTACGGGAAAAGTTGTCTTCGTCCGACCCTTCAGGGCTCATTGAAGCTCCCAAACTTGGCAAGAAGATTCCTGATGTGTTGAGCTTTGAGGAGGTTAGCCGTATATTGAAGTCCCCCAATTACAGGAATGCACATGGAGCAAGGGATAAGGCCATATTAGAACTTATGTATGCGACAGGGTTAAGAGTTTCGGAAGCGGCCAATTTAAGGCTTATGGATATCAATTTAGATGTCGGATTCCTTAAATGCAGAGGGAAGTCCTCTAAGGAAAGAATTGTTCCTTTGGGCAGGATAGCCCAGAAGTTCATAAAACGCTATATAGAAGATGCGAGGCCTAAGCTGATGGGAGAAAAGAGTTCTGTGTATCTTTTTGTTGCACAGGGAGGAAGACGCTTGAGCCGCCAGAGTATATGGAAAATGATTAGGCGTATAGTAAAGAAGCTTAGAATACGCAAGTTTGTAAGCCCTCATACGCTTAGGCATTCTTTTGCTACGCATCTTTTGGAGGGGGGAGCGGATTTAAGAAGTGTGCAGGAATTATTAGGGCATGCGAATATAACAACTACTCAGATTTATACTCATATTAACCGTATGCGGCTTAAAGAGGTTCACAGCGCTTATCATCCAAGAGCAAAATAATTATGGTGATTAGAAAACTGAATAAGCTGCCAAAGGATTTTATTAGTTTTATAAGAGTTTCTTCCGGGATTGCTTACCGCCTTAATATGAAGGTTTACCTTGTAGGGGGAATCGTACGCGACCTTATTATCGGCAGAGAGAGTTTTGATTATGATATTGTTGTTGAAGGAGATGGCATAGAGTTTTCTATGAAGATTGCGCGTAAATTCAATTCTAATTTCAGAAAACATCATCGTTTTGGGACCGCAACAGTTTATTATAGAAATTATAAAATAGATATCGCTACATGCCGCCGCGAGTATTATCCGCACCGGGGAGCTCTTCCAAGAGTAAGCCGTGCTTCTTTGGGAGAAGACTTGCTAAGAAGAGATTTTACTATAAATGCTATGGCATTGAGCCTTAACAAAACTGATTACGGACGTCTAATTGACCCTTACGGCGGGTATATTGATTTGAAGAATGGTATTATAAGAATAATGCACGATGATAGTTTCTTTGATGACCCTACAAGGATATTGCGGGCAATAAGATTTGAAAAGCGTTTTTCTTTTAGGATAGAAAAACATACTCTTGCTCTTCTAAAAATGGCCGTATCAAAGAAAGCATTGTCATCAGTAGATGACCAGAGGCTGCGAGATGAGCTTATTCTTATTTTAAAGGAGCCGTCTCCGTTAAAATATATAAAAAGGATTCAGGAATTGACCGGCTTGTCCTTTATCAGCAAGGGTCTTAGAGTTAATAAAGATGATTATTATATTTTTGCCAGAATAGAGAAAGCCATAGAACTTTATAAAAATAAGTTTTCAACTTATCGCAGGATAGAGGAGTGGATTATATATCTTATGGCGTTGTTAAGCAAACTTCCCAGGAATGATGTTATAAGATTCTGCAAAAGTTTCAGGTTGCGCCGGGGAGAAGAAAAGAGATTGGTTGATTACTTTGAACATAGAAAGGCAGCAAGATATTTAAATAGAAATAACATTAAAATATCAAGAGTATACTTTCTTCTTTATCGTTTAAGCTTTGAAACTATAATATTTTTATATGCTTCATCAAGAAATAAGACAGCCCGGGACAATATACTATTTTTCTTAAACAAATTAACAGATGTAAGACTAAGTATTAATGGCCATGATTTAGCAAGGCTTGGATTTGCTCCTAAGAAACTGTACAGCAAAGTATTTGACGGGTTAAAGATGGCGAAACTCGATAAAGGCCTGGTTACAAAGAATGACGAGATAGCAGAAGCTAAGAAGATATTCAGGAGATTAAAAAAATAGCAGGCAGCCAATTACATTCACATTACATAATGATTGGCATCATAGGGATGCGGTTTTGTGTGGGTCCTAATGTCAAGAGGTTTAACGAGTGTCATAGAAGTATGCTAAAAAGCTGAAGGTATAATACTATTGATAAAATTTAATAAGCAGGTTATAATCACTTTTCTTATATTATGTTTGTGGGATGCCTTAAGGCCGATATATTTATTCCGTATAGCCGGTCTTTAAAAGATAAACGCAGAGTAATAAGGCGTATAAAGCATAAAGTGCGTAATAATTTTAATGTATCTGTTGCAGAAAAACCATCTGATAAATGGCAGACGTGCGAGCTTTCTTTTGTGTGTGTTAATTACGCAAAAGATTTCGTTGATAAGACTATAAGTAGTATAGAAAAGTTTATTTCTTTGGACAGAGATGTTCAGCTTGTGGGGATTAAGATAGATGTTATTTAGTTAGTTGACCGGTTGGCAAGAAGTATATTAGATACAATTTCTTTATTGGAGGAACGGCATGTCTTTGAGAATGGATAAGGTAAATAGCGAGATAAAACATAAAATTGCCGATATAATACGTAAAGAAGTTGACGATCCCCATCTTGGCCTGGTGAGTATTACGAGAGTCCGCACGAGTTCTGACTTGAAAGAAAGCCGCATATTTTTCAGTGTCCTTGATAATAACTTCGCCAGAACAGAAAAGATTTTGACCAGCATGAAGGATTTTATACGCCTGATGCTGGGCAAAAAAATAAGGCTTAAGATACTGCCGCAGCTTACATTTGTTCCTGACGATTCAATAAAATATAGCGTAGATATTTATAAAAGAATAGAGGAGGTAAGAAGTGTTGAAAGACGTAATAAAGGTGATAAAGGACCATAGAAGTTTTGTTATCACTGCCCATATTAACCTGGAAGGTGATGCTTTAGGTTCAGAGCTTGGAATGTACGGCCTTTTACGCAAATTGGAGAAAAGAATTTACATTTATAATTACGATAGAACTCCGAATATATACGATTTTCTTCCGTATATCAAAGTTATTAAAAACGAGCCTCCTAAGGGTAAGTTTGATGTGGCTTTGGTTCTGGATTGCTCTGATTCTTCACGCACCGGCGGGGTTAAAGATTATCTGGGCAGAACAAAATATATTGTTAACATTGACCATCATATAAGTAATACTTTGTTCGGCGACGTAAATTGGGTTGATCCCAAGGCAAGTTCTGCGTCCGAGATGGTTTTTAGAATATGCAGGGAGTTTAAAATAATAAACAGGAACATCGCGCTTGCCTTATATACAGGGATATTTACTGATACCGGTAATTTTACTTATGCCAATGCAACGAGTAATGTCCATAAAGCGGTAGCTCACCTTATGAAATACGGGATAAAACCCGCAAAGATTTACGAGAGTTTACACAGTTGTCTGTACGCAAAAGACATACGGTTTATCGGAAAGCTGCTTTCTTCTTTAAGGATAGATTACACAAACAAGATATGCTGGGTTGTTATCAGAAAATGGCCTGATATGGGTTTTGACCTCACAGAAATAATTTTTTCTGTTATGAAGCTTCTCAAAGACATGGAAGTTTTTGTGCTTTTTAAGAAAGTAGAGTATAAAAAGGTACGGGTTAATTTCCGTTCCAGAGCAAAGGTAGATGTTAACAGAATCGCTAAGTTTTTTGGCGGAGGAGGACACAAGCGCGCGAGCGGGACAACTGTAGACGGGACCCTGCAGCAGACAGAGAAAAAGGTAATATCTTTTATAAGGCGGTATACTAATGGCAGAAACAAAAGATGAATTAGACGGCCTGATTCTGGTTAATAAACCATCCGGGATTACATCGCATGATGTCGTTGATAATGTGCGTGTTAAACTGGGAATTAGGCGGGTTGGGCATGCGGGAACGCTGGATCCTTTAGCGGACGGTTTACTTGTCGTTCTAATAGGCAGGCATACAAAGTTTTTTCAGAGGTTTGTTGAATTTGAGAAAGAATATCTCGGTGTACTTAAACTAGGTGAAGTAACTACAACCGGAGATTCCGAAGGCAAGGTTGTGAAAACCAGCTCTTACGGCAATATTGACGAGCCGCTTATAAAGGAAACATTTAGTTGTTTTTTGGGAGAGATAGAGCAGGTTCCTCCTATGGTCAGTGCAATAAGAGTCGGAGGCAGGCGGCTGTATAATCTTGCCCGTAAGGGAATAGTAGTAGAAAGACAACCGCGCAAAGTAAGAATATATGAGTTAGATGTTTTAAGTATAAAAATACCCACGGTAGAATTTTACGTTCGGTGCTCCAAGGGAACGTATATAAGGAAATTAGCCGAAGACGTTGGAGAAAAACTTGGCTGCGGTGCGCATATTGTTAAAATAAGAAGGCTGGCTATAGGGCCGTTTAAGTTAAAAGACGCGGTTAATTTAGATGAAATCGGCAGAGACAATATCAAGAAGTTCTCTTCCTTTAAAATATAAATAGTATATTCTAATACCTAATAATATAAGCGGTGATGAACATGTATTCAACAAGAAAGCGCCGTATTTATTCCCGTAAATTTGTAGCCACCGCAGGTGTATTTGACGGGATACACAACGGCCATAAATTTATTCTAAAGAAAGTGATAAGCGAGGCTGACAGGCAGAAAGCATTGCCTCTGGTTATTACGTTCTGGCCTCATCCCGAATATATCCTAAAGAAAAATTTCCCAGGCCATATTATGAACCTCAGCCGCAAGAAAAACACACTTTTAAAATTAGGCATAGACAATATATGGGTTCTTAATACAACGAAAGCATTGTTAAATATGGATGGGTTTTCTTTTATGAACATAATAACTGCCAAATTCTCAATTAAGGAGATGGTTGTTGGTGAAGATTTCAAATTTGGGTACAAAAGTATGTGGGGTATCGATAAATTACGGGATATCGGAGGCGTTCTTGGTTTTAATTTAAGTGTAGTCAGGAAGATAAAATACAATAGAATGATAATAAGCAGTTCCCTCATAAGAAGTCTTGTCCGAGACGGCGATTTCTTAACTGCAAAGTCGTTAATGGACAGAGATTATATATTTGAAGGGAAAGTTATTAAAGGTAAAGGATTGGGCACTAAGATGGGCTTTCCTACGATCAATATCGAAAATGTTGATAATTTAGTTTTGCCTAAAAACGGTGTTTATGCGGTATTGGTGTATTATGGAAAGAGAACATATTTAGGAGCAGCTAATATTGGCTTTAAACCCACAGTTCAGCCGGAGAAGAAGCATTCCGTGGAAGTGCATATATTTAATTTTGATAAGAACATTTTAGGCAGGACAATAAGAGTAGTATTCTTAGAAAAAGTAAGAAAAGAAAGAAAATTTTCTTCAGTTAGTACTCTTGCCGCAAGAATAAAGAAAGACTTAAGCTTTATATCATCAAAATATAGTAGTTACCCTTATATATAAGTAATAAAGATTTCTTTTATTATATGTTGCAATATTGTCTCAGTTATGTCACAATCAGATATAAAAATAGTATGAAATATCGTGTTTTTTT
>MVCW01000036.1 GCA_002049895.1 Candidatus Omnitrophica bacterium 4484_171
AGAATCAGGGTTATATGCACGAATCCTAAACATAAACAAAGACAGGGATAGAAATATAGCTCATAGTTTCCGTCTTCGCTAAAGTCGCCGACGTACCATAGCCACTTTGGCGACGGCACGCTTCGGCGGACAGGCAGCTCATAGGAAGAAAAGATATAGAATAACTGATAGTAAATGGGATAAAATGATAGTAAGAAATATTTTTTAACTATGAGTTAAGAGTCAGGAGCCAAAAACTAATTTATTGAGGAGGTAAAATGCCTAGAATTTTAGGAGTAGACATACCGAAAGATAAGAAAATAAAAATATCCTTGAGATATCTCTATGGCGTAGGACCTGTTAATGCTATAGATATTTTAAAGGCCACAAATATAGATATCAATAAGAAAGCCAAGGACTTAAATGACGATGAGATAGCGCGTATTACAAGTTATGTACAGTCAAATTATAAAGTAGAGGGTGAATTGAGAAGAGAAATCTCAGGTGATATAAGGAGGCTTATAGATATTGGCTGCTATAGAGGTTTGAGGCATAAGAAAGGCCTTCCCGTGAGAGGCCAGCGTACAAGATGCAATGCCCGCACGAGAAAAGGCCCCCGTCCCAGAGTAGGCGGCATTAAGAAGAAGTAATATAAATAGTGTCTAAAACATAGGAAATAATATATGGAAACGCAGAGAACGCAGAATATTCGCAGATTTCGCAAAAGAGAAAAAAGAGAAATGTAAGCTCTTGTGTAATCGGCGTTTGAAATAAGGAGATAATATGGCAAAGAAAAGAAGAAGAGAGAAGAAAAGAAAAATTCACTTGACTTCTAATATGGGGGTAGTTCATATAAACGCTACCTTCAACAATACGATAATTACTGTTACTGACCTTAAGGGTAATTCTTTAGCATGGTCTTCAGGAGGGATGATTGGGTTTAAAGGTGCAAAAAAGTCTACTCCTTATGCAGCTCAGCTGGCGGCATTAAACGCTGCAAGAAGAGCGAGAGAAATGGGGCTTTCCGAGGTCGAGGTTGTTGTTAAAGGGCCTGGCCCGGGCAGAGAAGCGGCCATACGTTCGCTCCAGGGAGCTGGCTTGAATGTTAAAAGGGTGAAAGATATTACTTCTACCCCTCACAATGGCTGCAGACCAAGAAAGAAAAGAAGGGTATAAGTTAGCCCATAGCTCATGAGCTCGTAGCTCATAGGAATACAAAAATATAGATTGAGAGAATTGATAATAAATAAGAGAGGTTTGAATGGCAAGATATAAAGATGCAAAATGTAAATTGTGCAGAAGAGAAGGAATGAAATTGTTTCTTAAAGGCGCCAAGTGTAATACGGAAAAATGCCCTTTTACAAAGAGGCCGTATTCACCGGGGGTACATGGGAAACGTCAGTCCAAACCGTCTTATTACTCCCTCCAACTTAGAGAGAAGCAGAAAGCAAAGAGGCTATACGGTGTGTTGGAGCGTCAGTTCAGGAGGTTTTTTTCGTTAGCGCATAAAGCGAAAGGGGCTACAGGAGGAATCTTGATTCAAGTTTTAGAGAGACGCCTGGATAATGTAATTTACCGTTCTCTTTTTGCACTTTCGCGTTCAGAGGCTCGTCAGATAGTCCGGCATGGTTTTGTTTTCCTGGGCCAAAAGAGGATGAACATACCTTCTTATCTCGTAGAAGAAGGCCAAACCATACATATAAAGGGAGGCGATAATATCCTAAAGAACATTCGTCAGAATATAGATGAAAATTCTAAAGAAAGAAGTGTTTCCCCGTGGCTTTCTGTAGATAAAAATGACCTTAAAATAGAAATAGTGCGCCTTCCCGAAAGAGGAGATGTTACGCTGCCTATAAATGAGCAGCTCATTGTAGAGTTGTATTCTAAGTGATATGGCAGCTATAGACAATATGGATTAAGTTTGTATTTTCTATGTGTATTATGTGTATAAAGACTAAAATTTGATAAGTTGCTCGTTAAGGAGGTAAAGATATGGGGATAAAATGGAGAGACTTTCAATTTCCCAAAAAGATTGTTATTGAAGAAGATTCTTACACGCCTTATTATGGCAAGTTTATTGCGGAGCCTTTTGAAAGAGGTTACGGTGTTACACTTGGTAATGCTTTAAGAAGGGTTTTGCTTTCTTCCATTGAAGGAGCGGCGGTTACTGCTATAAAAGTAGATGGTGTTTCTCATGAGTTTTCCAATTTGGAAGGAGTTTTAGAGGATATCCCGGAAATAATTCTTAACATAAAGAATATTGTCCTAAAGTCATATTCTAAAGTTCCGAAGAAAATTTATATTAAAGCCAGTGGAGCTAAGGAGATAAAGGCAAAAGATATCATTACCGATGATACAGTGGAGGTTATTAATCCTGATTTGCACATAGCTACACTTACCTCAAAGGACGCCAAATTGAATATTGAGATGGATGTAGGAAGAGGCAGGGGTTTTGTTACTGCCGAATTTAACAAGAAGGAAGATAATCCTGTAGGTGTGATAGCGATTGATTCCATTTTTACTCCTGTAAAAAGAGTTAATTTTAAGGTTGAGAATACCCGCGTTGGCAATCGTACGGATTATGACCGGCTTATTGTAGAAATATGGACCGATGCCAGTATCGAACCTAAAGAAGCTTTGATTTATTCCGCTAAGGTTTTTAGCAAACATCTTGAATTGTTTTTCTCCCTGGGTGAAATTGTTGAAGAGGAGGAAGTTGAGGAATTGACTCCCGAAGAAATATCTTTGTATGAAAAACTGAAGATTCCTATCTCAGAGCTTGAGCTTTCCGTAAGAAGCGCTAATTGTTTAAGAGAAGCGAATATAAAAATACTTGCTGATTTGGTAGAAAAGAGCGAGAACCAGATGCTCTCTTACCGCAATTTTGGCAAAAAATCTTTAGTTGAGATTGCTAATCTGCTAAAAGGGATGGGTTTATCCCTGGGTATGAAATTTGACAAAAAGAAAATGCAAATAGTATGAGACATAGAAAGAAAAGCGAAAAATTTTCCCGTTCACGTGCTCAAAGAAAAGCCCTCGTAAAGAGTCTTTTGCGTTCTTTGGTTATTTACGGACGTATAAGAACTACCAAGTCTAAAGCTATGGCAATAAGATCTTATATGGACAGGCTTATTAGCCGGGCTAAAAAAAATGACCTTTCCAGCCGCCGCCTCTCTTATAATGTCCTTGGGAGTCATACATTGGTGAAGAAACTGTTTGATGAAATAGGCCCGCGCTTTAAGGATATCAATGGCGGATACACAAGAGTATTCAATATAGGATATCGCAGGGGTGATGGTGCGCTTGTTTCTATAGTAGAGCTTACGCGGCGTGAGCAAAAGAAGCCTAGAAAGAAAAAAGTGATTACTGAGGATACAAAGAAAGATGCCGCACCTGAAAAAGACAAAGATAAAAAAGGGTTTATTTCCGGCATAAAAGGTATTTTCAGGAAAGATAAGAATTCTCGTCGAACGTAAATAGCCGCATAGTATAGTATGTGAAAGCGCATTATATTTATCCCGGGACGGTAAGCGGGGGAGGTACTTTTAATATTCCAGCGGGATATGTTTAATAAGATAATTTGTATTTGCTGCCTTTTCTTAACACGGTAAAGTACCAGGATATTTCATAGATGGCTAAAACAATAGTTGAAAAGATACTTTCTTCTCATGCCGGAAAGCCGCTTTATGCGGGTGATGTCGGGATATGCCGTGTTGATTCCTGCTTTTCTCAGGATGGGACATCTTCTTTAGTCTTAGATGCTCTTGCTAAATTCAAAAATAACATAGTCATATCTAAAAGATACGCTATGTTTATTGACCATAGTTCTCCTTCTCCGAACTTAGGGGTTTCTAAGGTACACAGCAGAATGAGAGATTTTTCCAGAGATAACAGAAGCATACTTTATGATATTGGCTGCGGTATTTCTCATCAGCTTGTTGTTGAAGAAGGCATTGCTTATCCGGGGAGGTTGATACTTGGTGCCGATTCACATACATCCACAGCAGGAGCTCTGGGATGTGCTGCTTTCGGCGTAGGCTCAACCGATCTAGCGGTAACTCTGGTAACAGGGAAGAATTGGTTTAAAGTTCCCGGCACTTATAAGATAATTATTAAAGGCAAGATTCCTCATGGTGTATTCAGTAAAGATATCATTCTCTATATTATAGATAAGCTTGGCTCTAATGGTGCAACGTATAAGGCGGTAGAGTTTGAAGGAGAAGTAGTAAGGGCCTTGAGCATGGAAGCCCGGTTTACTATAACAAATATGACTATAGAGTTTGGCGCCAAATGCGGTATCATTGCTCCCGATAGTAAAGTGGTTCGTTTCCTTAAGGGTAGCGGTGTAAAGAAATACAATTCCGTTTATCCCGATAAAGGCGCAGAATATGAAAAAGTATTAGAATTCGATATATCCAGGATTTCTCCCTATGTAGCAAAGCCTCATACAGTAGACAATGGTGTTCCAGTAGAAGAGTTAGCTGATACTGTTATAAATCAGGCATATTTAGGAACATGTACCAACGGCAGGATTGAGGACCTGGAAATTGCTGCGGCTGTTCTTAAGGGGAAAAAAGTTAACAGGAATGTAAGGCTTTTAGTTGCCCCTGCTTCAAGAAAGATATATAATACAGCTTTAAAGAGAGGCATCATAAGTGTTCTTGTTGATTCGGGCGCTATTATTCTTCCGCCGGGATGCGGCCCTTGTGTTGGGACTCATCAGGGTGTTCCTGCAGACGGCGAGGTTGTTATTTCTACCGCTAACAGGAACTTTAAAGGGCGTATGGGCAACCCGAAAGCTTTCATATACTTAGCTTCTCCGGCTACAGTCGCTGCATCTGCGTTAACAGGGAAGATAACAGATCCTAGAAGATATATACCGCGTTGAGAAAAGGTATATTATTATAATGCTCATTTATTAATCCGGAAGTTTTAGCCTAAGTATAAGTAAGGCATGCGGCATTGTTTATGCGCAGAGATTATCTTAACAATCTTTGAAAATTGGATAAAGTTAGTTTAAACCAAAATCTTTTGTGTGTCGTTGGCTGCAAAAGGCTAAGTTTCATTGAGGAGGTATAACAATGATTGATATGAATTCCCTTTTTAAGATGACTAATGAGCGTAATGCAAGTGATTTGCATATTACCGTTAACAGCCCTCCGATAATGCGGATAGACGGTAAATTATATATTACAGATTTAGAACCTTTGCCGCCTGACGATACCAAGCTTTTAATTTACAGTATACTCAATGATGACCAAAAGGCGAGTTTTGAACGGGATAAAGAGCTTGATTTTTCCTTCTCTGCGCCTGGCCTGGATAGATTCAGGATAAATGTCCATTATCAAAAAGGGAACGTGGAAGCCGCGTTCAGACGCATACCCAATCATATTGCTACGATTGAAGAGCTGGGTGTGCCGTTAATAGCATATGATTTGATAAGAAAACCTAACGGATTAGTTTTAGTTACCGGCCCTACGGGAACAGGTAAAAGCACTACTATGGCGGCAATGATAGATGTTATAAACTCCGAAAGAGAGGAGATAATTATTTGTATTGAGGACCCCATTGAGTATATGCATGAAAATAAAAAAAGCGTGATCAAGCAGAGGGAAGTTTTTGCCGATACGCATTCTTTTCCTGAGGCATTAAAGAGGGCATTGCGTCAGGATCCCGATGTTATTGTAGTTGGTGAGATGCGTGATTTAGAGACAATAGGGACAACTCTTACTGCTGCTGAGACTGGCCACCTTGTGCTTGCAACTTTGCATACTCCCGATGCGCCACAGACCGTACAAAGGATAATCGATGTTTTTCCTCCCTATCAGCAGAAACAGATAAGAATTCAGCTTGCTGATTCTCTTCAGGGGGTTATATCTCAGATTCTTCTTTCCCGTGCTTCAGGGAAGGGAAGAGTTCTTGCTACGGAGATTATGATTGCTACTCCCGGCATACGTAATCTTATAAGAGAAGGAGAAATAGCCCAAATACCTTCGTTAATTCAGATGGGTGCACAATACGGCATGCATACAATGGATAAGAACTTAAAAGAGCTTTATAAGCAGGGTGTTATCACACGGGAAACCGCCGTAAGCAAAGTAAAGAATATAATGGAATTTGACAATTTGTAAAATCGATAGGTCTACTTCTATGAAGTTTAGGGGCAAAATATTTATATTTGGCGACGACATAAATACCGATTGGATTATTTCCGGGCGGTATAAATTTGCCATAAACGATATGAAGGAGCTTTGTCAGTATATTTTTGAAGACATAAGACCCGGCTTTTATAAGAAGATTATCCCTCATGAGTCAATTATTGTTGCCGGTTCAAACTTCGGGATGGGTTCGTCACGCGAACAAGCTCCATGGGTGATAAAAGAATCAGGCATACTTTGTGTTATCGCAAAGAGTTTTGCCCGTATATTTTACAGGAATGCTTTTAATATTGGCCTTCCTCTGGTTGAAGCTGACACAAGCCATTTTAAGAAAAACGACATATTGGAAGTTGACGTTGACAGAGGAGAGATTGAGAATAGCCGCGGGGATAAGGTTGTGAATTTCCTTCCTTTTGATAAATTCAGAAAGGACTTAATTAAACTCGGCGGTATAATTAACTATTTAAGAAAGTACGGAGATTTTAAGATATAACAATATATGTCTTATTCTGTGACTCTTATTCCCGGAGATGGTATCGGCCCCGAAGTTACTTCTGCTATGCGCCGCTGTGTTGATGCTTTGGGCCTGGGTATCAAGTGGGAAATCGCTTTAGCAGGTGAACCTGCTCTAAAAAAGTTCAATACACTTCTTCCTGACGAAACACTTGATTCCATAAGAAAGAATAAAGTAGCGATAAAAGGGCCTATAATTACCCCTGTAGGAAGCGGTTTTCGTTCAATAAATGTTGCTATCCGCCAGAGCCTCAATCTTTTTGCCTGTTTGCGCCCCGCGCATTCTATGAAAGGTGTCCCTTCTTCGAGGGATGACGTGGATATTGTTATCGTGCGAGAGAACAGCGAAGATTTGTATTCAGGGATAGAATTTTTTAAGGACAGCCCCGACACTAAAAAGTTAATCAAATTGATAGAAGAATATACAGGAGCGGGGATAAAAAATGATAGTGCGATATCGATAAAACCCATTTCTAAATCCGCATCTGTGAGAATATCGAAGTTTGCTTTTGATTTAGCGAGAAAAGATAAGAGGAAAAAGGTAACTTGTGTTCATAAAGCGAATATAATGAAGGCAACAGATGGTTTATTCCTTTCTTCCTTTAGAGAAGCGGCCCGTGATTATCCTGATATTATTGCGGAGGATGTTATTGTCGATAATCTTTGTATGCAGCTGGTGCGGCGCCCTCATAATTTCGATATTTTGGTTTTACCGAACCTCTACGGAGATATAATTTCTGATTTATGTGCTGGACTTGTGGGGGGGTTGGGAATAGCTCCTGGCGCAAACATGGGGTCAGAGTTCGCTGTGTTTGAGCCGGTTCACGGAGCGGCCCCAAAGTACACCGGTAAAAATAAAGTAAATCCTACAGCCACGATTCTCTCGGGGGCTATGATGCTTAAACATCTGGGTGAACTTGAAGCTGCGCATATACTGGAAAGAGCAGTAAGAGAGGTTATAGAAGAAGCCAGATTTGTTACTTACGACTTAAAGTCCGAGCGCAGCGATCCGAATGCGGTTACAACAAGTAAGATGGCCGACGCTATAATAGACAGGATAAAGAAGTTAAAATAAAGATAGAGGTATGGTTAAGAAGATTTCTATAATTGGGAGCGGTTCCGTAGGAAGCAATCTTGCTTTTTGTATATTGTCGTATTTGGATATAAAAGATTTGGTATTGGTCGATATAGCAGGGACTCTGGCTGAAGGGGTGGCACTGGATTTAGAAGACACAAGGTCGTTTATCGGTTTTAACACAAACATTTTGGGGACTTCGAATATAAAGCACATAAAAGATTCGGATATAGTTGTTATAACTTCCGGTATTCCCAGAAAAGAAGGCATGAGCCGTTTAGATCTGTTTAAAACAAATAGTAAGATTGCTATTGGCGCAGCAGATAAAATAAAACGCCTTGCTCCAGCATCAATTATAATTGTTGTCACAAACCCTTTAGACTTAATAACTTATGTAGTGTATAAACATAGTCATTTTAACAGGCAGCGCGTTATGGGTATGGGTTCATCTCTTGATTCTGCAAGATTAGCGAATCTTATACACAAGAAACTTAAAGTATCTGTTTCAGATATCAGTGCTTTGGTTATAGGCCCTCACAGTAAAGATATGATTCCGCTTGATTCCTTCGTAAAAATTAAAGGAGCGGCGCTTGATTCTTTTATGGCCCAGGAAGAAATAAGCGTTATTAATGATAAAGTTAAACTTCGCGGCAAAGAAATAGTTAGCTTTTTAAAGAAAAAAAGCGCGTCTTTTGCCCCCGCTCTTAGCTGTCTTAAACTCATAGAGGCTGTTTCAAAAGATAAGAATGAGATTATTCCCGTATCAACTTTATTGGAAGGCGAGTATGGGTTAAAAGATATGTGTATAGGTATACCGTGTATTATTAATAGAAGAGGCGTGAGCAAAATTATTGAGGTAAAGCTGAATTCATCTCAAAAGAAAGAATTGTGTAAGGCTAAGAAAATATTCTTAGAATGTATGATGTAGCTATTATAGGCGCTGGTGCGGCAGGTATAGAGGCAGCAAAGTTATCTCTGCGCAAGAGATTAAAGACAGCTCTTATCGATAGAAATTACGGCAGCTTCGGAGGAGTCTGCCTCAATAAAGGGTGTATTCCCGCGAAACATTATCTTAATTCTTCCCGTTACAACAAAGATATAGCCGCTATTTATAAAGATAAAGACAATATAGTCGAGACGATAAAACGTCCTGCTCTTGAATTTATCAAGAAACAAGGTACGGATGTAATATGGTCGGACGCCCGCCTCAAGACAAAAAATAGCATAGATACTTCCTCCGGCACGATAGAGGCAAAATATATCATTGTTGCTACAGGTTCTTATCCGTTTGAGCTGGTTAAGACAGATAATAACAAAGTTTTCTTTGCCGAAGATATATTTTCTTTCACGCGCGCTGGAAACAAGTTTCTTATTGTGGGGGCAGGAGCTGTTGGGCTTGAAGTGGCTTGTTTTCTAAATAATTTAGGCAGGGATGTTTTGGTGATTGAAAAAGAAAACAGAATTCTGCCGCATCTTGACAGAGCTTTATCAAAGCGGCTTAAGGTTATTTTGGAGAAGAAAGGCATCAAAATAAGATTGGGAGAAGACGTTAATAGTTACGAGGTAAACACTTTTGACATGGTTTTGCTTTCTGCAGGGAGAAAACCAAATGTTGAGAGCTTAGGCCTTGATGATATCGGCCTTCTGTATAATAATGGAGGATGGATTAAAACAGATGATTACTTAAAGACAAATATCGATAATATATATGCCTGTGGAGACGTAACAGGCCTTAAGCTTCTTGCGTATGTCGCCGAAGAACACGGCCGGATTGCTGTAGAGAATATAGCCGGCGCAAGTGTAAAAGTCAATTATTCCGGATTGGCAGAATCCGTATTTACACAGCCTCAGCTTGCTGTCGTGGGAATGTTAGAAGAAGAAGCAAAAAGGAAGAATATACAGTATAAAACTGTTAAGTCGAATTTTTTAAGGTTTTCTTCCGCCCATGCTTATTCCGACACGGATGGTTTTATACAGGTTTTATTTGACGACGACAGTAATATTCTCGGGGCAGCAATTATTTCTAACATAGCTTCCGAGTTAATAAGTATTTTCTCTCTGGCAATAAAAATCGGCATTAAACTTACGCAAATTAAATATTTAAACTTTATTCATCCTACCCTTTCTGAAATTATACCTAAGTTGTTGAAGAGTTAATATAGGCATTACCCGTCAGTTAGTGTAAGATATAGTAAGTTTAATGCCCTCCGGAGGCGAAAAAGTTTTTTTGAAAGGGTCTTAGACCCAATAGCAGTAAGGTAAGTTTACGGTAACGTTTCTCATAGTTAAATAGTATTCCCCGGGCTCCGCCTCCTTTAGAATATCTTAAATTATGGAGGGCAGCCTGAAAAATAAAAATTAACATTTCTGTATTGTAACAACACGGATAAAAAAACAGTGGAAAAATGGATAATCAGTGTTAAAATATATTTCCTTTTACCATGGATAACGAGAAAATAAAACAACTTAAACGCACTCCCCTTTATGAAATACATCTTAGAAACAAAGCAAAGATGGTGAATTTCGCCGGATGGTTTATGCCTGTTGAATATACCGGTATACTTAAAGAATCCAGAGCCTGCCGCAGAAGCTGTGTTTTGTTCGATGTGTCTCATATGGGGGAAATAAAGATATCAGGAGATAAAGCTTTAGAATTTATCCAGTACCTTACGACTAACGACGCCGCTTCTCTTGTGCCGTACAGAATGCAATACAATCTTTTTATCAATGACAGAGCTACCGTAATTGACGATTTTATGCTTTATCGTCTCCAGAAAAGCTTTCTATGCGTTGTCAACGCGTCTAATAAAGATAAAGTTTTAAGCTGGCTTAGGAAAAATGTAAGAAATGGTGTTGATATAGAGGATGAAAGCGAGAAGACTGTGCTTTTATCTCTCCAGGGCCCGTTTTCACAAAAAATATTAGAGAAAGTATCGAATGATTCATTTGATAATCTTAAGTATATGCACTTTACAGAACTGAGTATATCAGGTATTGAATGCTTGATATCTCGCAGCGGCTATACCGGAGAAGACGGGTTTGAATTATACTGCGATGCCGGAGCCTCACAAAAACTATGGTCTTTATTCATCAGTGCAGGGAAAGAGTTTAATCTTGAACTTGCCGGCCTTGGAGCAAGGGATGTATTACGTATTGAGGCGGGTTATCCTCTTTATGGCCATGAGATAAACGATAGTATAAACCCCATAGAAGCATCACTTAATTGGGCAGTTAAGGTCAAAAATAAAGATTTTATAGGGAAGAGAATAATAATAGATGCTTTAAACAATGGCACAAAAATAAAACGTGTTGGTTTTGTCATGAAAGATAGGGGAGTTGCCCGGGCAGGTTATGACATTTATAAAAACAGCAAAACAAAAATAGGAGAAGTAACCAGCGGTATATATTCCCCCAATATAGATAAATTTATAGGCATGGGATACGTGGAAACCAGTTATGCTGATATAGGCGGAGAAATACTTATCGAAATAAGAGATAGACTATACCGGGCCCAAATTTGCAAATTTCCTTTTGTAAAAATAAAGACAAAACCCTGCATGCACAGATTGTTACAAACAAAATATACAGATTAGTACAGATGATTTAGCTCACCTCGTAAAGTTGCTTTGTGCTAACAGGGCAGGTAGTTCATAGCTGATAGCTCCTGAGGAAGCTCTTAGCTCATAGCTGATAGTTAAGAAATAAAAATAATTTCTTATTATTATTTTCTTGTATTTTTACTATGAGCTATAAGCCGCAGGCTATGAGTTGAATCATCTGCGGTGTGCCTTGCAGGTTAGTTTTCTAACAAGTGAAAGTCTTGTCTGTCTGTGTCTGGACGGCGACAGTAGTCTAAGGCAGGGCGTTCAGCTAAAGGCGGAGTTGAATCAACAATGAATTTTCTGTAATTAGGATATTTTTCTTTGAAATTATCCTTTGGTTTAACAGAAGGGTTCCGGCTTTTAAGAATAGAGGATAGTTCTTTAACAATAAATTCGATTTGTTCCCGGGTAAACCTTGAACAAACCCAGATAACAAGACGTGATACGCGTTTCATGATTTGTTTACTTCCTTGTGGTTGAAAACCGTCCCTTCAGGGGGGGGAGGTAACCATTTTATAAGAAAACGCTTTTAAAATAAAGAATATTTAATAGTATTGTTAAGAAACTTTTGACAATACGTTTCATTAAGAAAGGAGGCCGATATGGATTTATCTTCCGCTATAAGAAGTATCCCTGATTTTCCCAAAAAAGGCATTCTTTTCCGTGATATTACCACACTTCTTAATAATAGAAACGCGTTTACTAAAGCGATAGACAGTATGGCCGGTATGCTAAGGGGCAATAAAATAGAATATATTGTGGCAGCAGAGTCAAGAGGTTTCATTTTTGGCGGAGCCCTTGCCTATAAAATAAAGTGCGGTTTTGTGCCTGTTAGAAAGCCTGGAAAACTTCCTTCCAAGACTTACCGCTATACTTATTCATTAGAATACGGTAAGGATTCTTTAGAGATACACCGCGATGCTTTTCCCTCTTCATCCAGGGTTTTGATTTTAGATGATTTACTTGCTACAGGAGGGACCGCGTTAGCAATGATAAAACTGGCCGGTAAGCTTAAAGCAAAGATTTCCGCAATTGCTTTCTTGATAGAGCTTACTGAACTTAATGGCAGAGAGAGGCTTAAGAATTACCCTGTTTATTCTCTGATTAAATACTGATGACGCTTCGCGTCAACACAGATTAATACTGACAAAAACACAGATTAACGCAGATATCTGTGACCATCTGTGTGTATCGCCCCCATAGCTCAGATGGATAGAGCACAGGCCTCCTAAGCCTGGCGGGCCCGTTCGAATCGGGCTGGGGGCATTAATTGCCAAAACAAGGTTTTGTTTAATTTTCTAAGTTGTTATAACAGAAAGGAAGAAAGCATCTACTAAAGTTTATTGCTTGTTGGAGCCTAGGGGTTAGATAGACAATGTTTTTTATAAAAATACTTGACAGATGAAGAGTTATTTGGTAAAAAGAGTAATAAATAATAAATATTGGCATGAGGGCTCGCTTATTTATACCAACGCAGCTTAAAACAAAGAGGAGGTGAGGAAACCAAGAGAAAAAGAAGAAGCTGTGTTTAAGTTAAGGGCCTGATGTAAATAAAGATTATTAAAAGGTTCCAAGGGTTAAGCCTTGTTTATTATAAAGAATGAAAAAGGAGAAAGGAGGTTTTAAATGAAGAAATTGGTGGTTTTTGTAAGTATCTTGTTTGTTCTGCCGTGGAGCGTGTTTGCCGCCGTGGATAGCGTGAAAGTAAGCGGAGATATTACATCTCAGGCGGTAACGCGTGATTTATCCTTAGGTGCTGCGAGTAGTGGTGACAGCTCTGATTTCCTGACAATGCAGGCCCGCGTGAGGTTTGACGCTGCTTTAACCGAAGGCGTATCGGCAGTAGTTCAGTTTATTAATGAGAGGTTATGGGGAGCAGAGGGTGTTTCCAATACGGATATAGACCTTGATTTAGCATATTTACAGATAAAGGAGTTCCTTACTCCCGCGGCGACTTTGATTGTCGGGCGCCAGAACCTTCATTACGGAAGCGGCCTCATTGTCGGCGATCCCGATACTAACCAGACTGCATCTGGTGCTGTGCCCGCCGCAGTCATGAGTGATTTGTCTTTGAGAAAGTCTTTTGATGCGGCACGGTTGATTTTAGACTATTCTCCTTATATTGTTGATTTAGTGTATGCTAAGGTTGCGGAAGGAACAGCTAATATCGATGATGATGTTACTCTTTTTGGGTTTAATGTAAGCTATGCTTGGAATTCTTACAATGGATTGACTGATTTCTATTTCTTCGGTTCTGAGAATGCCCCTAACATCACAGTTCAGGATGAAAAATCCAAGACATATGTTATTGGAACAAGGACACAGTTTACTCCCAATGACCATTTAGGTGTATCTCTTGAGGGTGCTTATCAGTTTGGCGACCGCAGGAATTCTTCAACGAGCCATCAGCATCTTAATGCTTACGCGATTGGAGCGGGAGCGGATTACAAATTCTTAGATGAACACAATTCGTTTGAAGACCAGAGTGCCGGCGAGATAGCAAACATTCTTTTTGCCAACTCCAATTATCAGCTTTTTAATATCCATGGTTCGTTTATGCCCAGAGAGGACCTGACATTAGGCGCTCTTTATTCCAAACTTTATCTTGCTGAAAAAATTCCATCTTCAGTTGCTGCTTCTTATTCACCATCAGTCGGGCCTGCTTCTGGTAATACATATGTTATAAAGAATTCCAATAAAGATTTAGGCGATGAAATTGACCTTTACGCGGTATACGATTATACTGAGGACGTCCAGTTTAAGCTGACCAGCGCCTGTTTTATACCGGGAAGCTGGTTTTCTTCGGTAAACGATGATACTGCTTATTCTTTTAAAGGGAGTGTTAAGGTTGCTTTCTAGGTAAGGCACAAACTTGTTTAAAAAACCCCGCGCATTGTAAAGTGCGCGGGGTTTTTGTTATTATTCAAGGTGCAATAATCTTGTTGCAGCGCTTTCTGTCATGCTAATGATTTTTGTAATAATATTCAGATATTTTTAAGGCGGACTTTTGAGCTTAAGCCTTAGGGTTGATTATTGAGAGAGTTTTAAGTATAATATCATATAATCCGGGATATGTGAGTAATTATATACACAGGAAGATAACTATGGCAGATGAGTTTAAACTTAGCGAGAAAGAGATAAAACAAGGAGCGGCATTTGCCGCTATATCGTATGTATTATTCTTGTGGCTTATTGCTTTTATTATCAAAAAAGATAATAAATTCACTCATTATCATGCTCGCCAAGGGTTGGTAATATTTATCCTGGAGGTATTATGTTTTTTCTTTCTCGCCGTACCGTTTTTAGGGATACTGTTTTATAAAATAGGAGAGATTATCCTTGTTGTATTCTCTATTTACGGTGTTTATTCATCTCTAACGGGAAAACTATGCAATATACCCATTGTTACAAACATAGCTTCTAAACTGGTTGTTTAACATGAGAAAAAGAACCTCAAAATTCAATATAACATCAGGAATACATTTTAAGAATGGTTTCATAGGAAATGATACCTGGCGTATATTTCGCATAATGAGCGAGTTTGTTGAGGGGTTTGAAAGCCTCTCTCATATTAAAAAAGGCGTCGCTTTTTTCGGTTCTAAGAGGACTTCCGAAGCAAGCCCCCGCTATAAACTTGCCGAACGCGCATCTTATCTTTTGTCCAAAAAAGGATACACAATTATTACAGGGGCGGGACCCGGCATAATGGAGGCAGCTAATAGAGGGGCAAAGAGAGCAAAGCGTTTATCTGTGGGGTTGAATATACTTGTCCCCGAGCAGCAGGTCCCGAATAAGTATGTTAATTACCTTGCGGAATTCAGGTACTTTTTTGTAAGAAAGGTGATGTTTGTCAAATATTCATGCGCTTTTGTCGTTTTCCCAGGGGGTTATGGGACACTTGATGAATTATTCGAAGGTTTAGCCCTGATACAAACTCAGAGAATAGATAAATTTCCTGTTATTCTTGTAGGCAAAAACTTTTGGTCGGGCCTGATAAAATGGCTTAAGAAGACTCTTATAGATAAAGGCACTATCGTAAAAGAGGACCTTAGTTTATTTTACACAGTAGACAGCCCCAATGAGGTCTTAAGAGCCATACAGAAATTCTACAGAAAGAGAAAATGAATAAATGTAAGAGACGGCCGCAGAATAATCGCAGATTCCACGGAAGGGGGAAAGAGAGTTATTGTTATCTGTGTAATCGGCGGTATTTTTGCGTTTAGCGTAATCAGTGGATATATCGGAATGAAGGCCTTTATAAGGATATGGAAAGTATTGGATGTTGAAGAAATAAAGAAATCTCTTTTTGTGATAGGACAGTTGAGCGGAGAATGTTTCCACTGCCATAATATGGGTATACCTGTGGATAGTAAAGTATGTCCTTCCTGCGGCTCCCGGTTTAGATTCATTGCTTTCAGAAGAAAAACCACTCAGTCTGTTATAGACAGATTTAGACTGAAACATCCCGATTCAGTATTTATTGAGTTTGATGATTTTAAAAAAAACATTGACAGGGACAAAGCGCGTAGAATACTTGATATTTGAGTATATCTAAAAACAAAGGAGGTTTGGAATGAAAGCAGTAAAGGCAAAAGAGCTCTTGATAAAGACTGATAACAGGATAGGGGCATTGGCGGATTTATCAGGCATTATAGGCTCTTCCGGCGTTAATATAAGGGCTATTTCGGCATGGAGCGCAGGCAGTGAGGCTTTTTTTAGGTTAATAACGTCAGATAACCTAAAGACAAAAGATGTCTTAAGAGACAACGGCTATTCTTACGAGGAGAATGACGTTGTTATTGTCGAGCTTCCTGATAACGTTGGCGAGCTCAGCTCTTTAGCCGCGAAGTTAAAGTCGAAAGGCATAGATTTAACACACATATACGGTACCACATCAAAACCGGGTTATGAAGCCATAGTTGTATTTTCTTCCAATGATAACGATAAAGTTATAAGCATAATTGCTTTATAATACACTGATTATTTTCTTCCTACAGTGCAATAGATGATAATAAAATTCCCTTCAGGCTTCTTGTGGGGCTCAAGTATATCGAGCTATCAGGTAGAAGGTTCAAATGAGGCAAGCGATTGGTTTGAGTGGGAAAGGAGCCAATACCTTGAGCCTGCGGGTAAATCAACCAACCATTACAACCTTTTTCGCGGCGATATATCTTTAGCCCGTTCTCTTGGGCATAATGCCTTAAGGTTTTCTATAGAGTGGCCGCGTATATACCATTCAAAGAATTTAGTCTCCCGTTTCGAGATAGATCATTATCTCGATGTCTTATCTTCTTTAAAAAGCAAGGGTATGGTGCCTATAGTGACTCTGCACCATTTTACAAATCCTCGTTGGTTTGCGGAAAGGGGCGGATGGCTTAGGCCGGAATCTGTGGATGAGTTTGTATCTTATGTGAGAACAATTGTTTTCCAGCTAAAAAGTTATGTTCAGTATTGGATTGTATTTAACGAGCCTGCGGTTTATATATATAACGGGTTTATAGAGGGGGTATGGCCTCCGGGGGTAAAATCATTAAATGAAGCATCAAAAGCTTTGGGCAATATAATGAAAGCATATGTTTTAGCCTATAGTGAGATAAAGCGCATTTATGGCAGGGACCAATCTTATGTGTCGATAGCTAAGAATATGCGTATATTCAGCCCTTGTTACTACTTTAATCTTGGGCAGAACAATATTTTTGCGTATCTGAGGAGCTACTTCTTTAACTTCAGGATTATTAATTATCTTATAAGCAGGCGGTGTCTGGATTTCATAGGGCTTAACTATTATTGCCGTGAATTCGTAAGGTGCGGCAAGACTATGTTTGGGTTTGAATGCAAAGATGCTCATCATGAGGGCTTAAAGAATACGCTGGGGTGGTTTATTTATCCCCGTGGTTTATATTCATTGCTAATGGGCCTTAGAAGGTACAATATACCCGTTATAATAACCGAAAACGGCACATCAGAGCGTAATAACACCGGCTATTATCGTTTCTTGCGCTCGCACATAGAAAGTGTAGCGAAGGCAATCTCATCCGGCGCAGATGTCAGAGGGTATCTTTGGTGGTCTCTTTTGGATAATTTTGAGTGGGATAAGGGTTATAAACACAGGTTTGGTTTAGTCAAAGTAGATTTTAATACGTTTGAGAGGGAGCCGAGAAAATTTGCGTTAGAGTACAAAAAGATATGTACAGATAACGCCATTGAAGTTAACTCGTTATGATTCAGAAAGAAATAATTTCATCTTTTTATCCTTTTAATAAGCTGAAGAATAGACAACTTAACAGCTTGCTTAAAATAGCCCAGATATCCGAGTATAAGAAGGATGACATAATCTATTCAGAGGGGGATAAGCCGGACTATTTTTATTTCCTTGTCAAAGGCAGGGTTGTAGCTATATCTATTATTAATGCGAAACCTAAGAAAATAGAGCTGATAAGAAAAGGCACATCTTTTGGGATTATTTCTATATTTACAGGTCAGCCTCATTCTGTGACTGTCAAGGCTATAGAGAAATCAAGAGTTGTCAGGATAGAAAAAGAAAAATTCAAGATGCTGCTAAAGAAAATACCCTTCTTGGCATTTGATTTCTCTGTTGTGTTGTCTAAAAGAGTCAAAAAAAGGACCAATGTTCCTAAGAGAATTTTTCAATCTATAAGCACAACGGTACTTATATTAGAAGATTACAAGAAATCCTTGCTTTTTGTGTCTCGGCTTGCGGAGTCTCTTCGGAGTAAAGCAAAAAAGGAAGTTATTGTTGTAGAAGTCTCAAGGACAGATGATTCTTTGGTTAGGAAGTATGTTCATAGAAATGTTCTTAGTATAGAGCTGTTGAAAGAATTCAAGGAATCGTTGCTCTCAGCGAGACACAGTATAAAAGGAGTAGATTATTTGTGTTTAAAGTGCAGAGGCCGTTTCAGAGACAGTTTTTATTCCCTGGCCAATTACTTATCAGAAAGCTACCATTTTATCTTCTATGTTATACCTGCAAAGGAATTTCCCTATCGGCCCGGGTTTTTGGATTTAGGGAGCCAGATTTATGTCATAGGCGATTTAGGAAACGATTTGTATTTTAGCCGCAGTCTAATAAGCAGTCTAAGGCCTTTAGCCAGGCATAAAGATTTAAAAGCTGTTATGCTCGATCAAAGAAACAAGAGCAAATCTGTTATGGAATTGTTACATAAGATGAGTAGTTTCTATATAATTCCTGATGAATCAGACAAAGGTTATTTTTCTAATATCGGCAGGGTTTACCGCGGCCTCTCAGAGAGAACGCTTGGGATAGCTCTCGGCAGTGGAGGAGCATACGGGGCATCTCATATAGGTGTGTTTAAGGTGTTTAACAAGCACAATATAAACCTGGATATGCTTTGCGGTTCCAGTATCGGCTCGGTTATCGCGGGCCTATGGGCGCTGGGATATTCTTATAAAGACATGGAATATGCGGTACATGCTTTAGGCAAAAGTATAAGCCTTTTATCATTCTCAGGAGTATCTTTCCCGTTTAGGGGTATATTAAGGTCGAGGAAACTCGAGTCAGTTTTTAAGAGCATATTTGGAAATAAAACATTTGATGATGCAAAGATACCGCTTTCAGTTATAGCTTTCGATTTTAAGAAAAGAGAAGCAGTGATAATTAAAGAAGGTTTTATATATAAAGCGGTAAGCGCCAGTTGTGCCATGCCCGGCATATTTGAACCGGTGTCAATAGAGGGGAATTACCTTCTGGATGGAGGAGTCTTAAGCCCTTTACCTGCAAAGGCACTGTTAAAATCGGACATAAAAAGAATAATAGCTGTTAATGTTACTCCTTATAGAGAAGAGATACGCAGTACTTATCGGCGTAGGAAACACCCCTTTAACGTTTTTGATTTCATATTCGGAAGCATAGAGACAATGCAGCAGGAATTTATAAGAGATTCGTTAGAAGTTGCTGATATAGTAATACATCCTGATTTAGGAGATTTGAGATGGACTGATTTTTCAATTAAAGAAGAATTTATTAAGAGGGGTTATAAAGCAGCTTTGAGTAAGATAGACGAGATAATGAAGTTAGCAGAATTCTAACTTATTATTCTAATAGAATTTTTCCCTCCGAATGTATCATCTTCCATGAATTTATTGCCGGGGTCATTTACCCATTTGCCGTCAACTATAAACTTATAACGGTATTTTCCTCTTTCTAAATTAAGGTTTATTTCCCATGTATCGGTACTTATTTTCTTTAATCTGTATTTCTCATTAGGATTCCAGTTATTGAATTCTCCTACTAAATATACATCATTGAACTCTTTACCTTTGAGTGTGAATCTCGCAGCTGAAGGCTTTCCTGAAATATCCTGAATTTCATCTGCCAGCTGTTTATAATCCTGGCTTCCCCGCGAATATTTCTTATATTCGAATATGCTCATTCCATTTGCCGCAGCTTCTCTTAAGTGTATATTGGTCCGGATTGTTGTAGAAAGAAGCCTGCTGCCGAATATATTCTTTACTTTATTGTAGAAATCCTTTGAGAATTTATATCGTCCATCTAATTGTGTAATGAGATATAAGGTGTTTATTCTTTTGTTTCTGTGTTCAGAGAGCATATTCAGGATATTGTTAAGGTTTTCTATGCCTTTTAGGGAAAGTTCGCATATCCCAACAGGGGCAATAATATAATCACTGGAGATGAGCGCGTTTAGGGTAAGAATTCCTAGATTTGGAGGGCAGTCGATTATACAGTAATCAAAAGATGAGTCATATTTAGATATAAAGTTATTCAGGACGTCAAGCTTATCTTCTCTTTGCCCAAGAGAATGCTCTACGGCACTTAATCCAATGCTAGAGGGCAATACGTAAAGATTATTTGCTCTCGTTATCAGCGATTCTCTTAAGTCAAATGGCTTTGATGATGTAATGTTCTCAAGTAAATCAGCAGTCGTTAGCTTCGGCTTGATTCCTAACGAAAAGGTAGCATGGGCTTGAGGGTCTAAGTCTATTAAAAGGACAGAATTACCATTATTTGCCAGCGCATAAGATAGGTTTACTGCTGTAGTAGTCTTACCGCATCCTCCTTTTTGATTAATAAGAGACACGATTACCATATTACCTCCTTTCTAGGTATATTCTTTTTATCAAAAGAGGCAAGGAACCTGCTTTTCTTTGGTAGAATGTAAATCTTAATTGATTTATCCTTTTTATGCTTATGTTTTTTTCTGTATTGTTGTCGATATCTATGGGTATTTCTAAGTAAGAGCTGGCATTGCCGGCTAAAGAAGTATTTACTTCTATAGGGTTGTCTGCGTTTGAAAAGAAGCTTGTGTCCCTCAGAACAGTGGATACTTTAAAATCATACCCGGGATTATTGACAACAAGAATAAGCTTCGAATTGGAGAAGTCAGTTTTATCACGAAGGTTTATGCTGAAACCGCTTTGTGCGTTAAAAGGAATTTCAATCAAGATTGCTTTTCTGGATATTTTAGACCCGAAATGGGGATTCAGCAACCTTATAGACGAAACGTATTTATTGTTTAGAATGTTTATGAGGTTTTGTCTGTGGGTATTCTTGTATGTTTTTATTGTTTGGGGAACGGAAAAATGATTCTTTTAATCGTTTTGAATCGTTGAATGATATGGTATTGATATTTGAAAAATCAATCATTTAACACAGTATAAAATGATTGCTATATTTTTGAACCGGTTCCTCCCCATGAAAGATAAAATAGTATACCATTTAATCAGCCCAAAATCAACTATACCGATGATTTTGATATTTCTTAACAGCTGCACGATTTGCAGTATAATTATATTGGTGTATAATGTGTGTTGCCGGCAAGATACAAAGAAGTATTTAATACTATTATTATGTTTGATTCATCAAAAGAAAGATACAGATTTAGGGTTGTTATTCCGGCTTACCCCGCGTTTAATATCTATTCCTCTGTTGCTAAGATAACTACGGCGTTAGGGCCGGTTTGCGTAGCGAGCGTTGTGGACAAAATGGAGAAATGGGATGCTGAAGTTATTGATGAGAATAATCTCGGCAGATACGGACCATCCGGTAATGAAGGTGGGGCTGACCACGATCTCCTGCAGCGCCTTAGGCCTGCAGATGTTGTAGGTTTATACGGCGGCCTAACAAGCACCATCCCACAGCTTTATAAGGTGGCCCGTTTTTATAAGGATAAAGATGTTATTATTATTGCCGGAGGCCAGCATTTTGTTGAGGATAATATAGCCGAAGGTCTTCATAATGGTATTGATTATGTAGTCATTGGCGAAGGGGAAGAAACCGTAAAAGATCTTTTGGCGGCTATAGTGAATAAACGAGATGTGAACGGTATCAAAGGCATTGCTTATTTGAAAGCCGGTAAAGTTATAATTACTTCCGTACGTAGCCCCATAACTGATTTTGACAAATTTCCCTTGCCGAATTTTTCTTTGGTGCGTTACGCTAATATTAAGCTTTATCCTGTAGGAAGAGTCCGCGGATGCGGTATGAATTGCGAATTTTGTACTGTTAAAGGAAAACCCCGTTATGCTTCGCCTCAGCGCTTGCTTGAGAGCATACGCCTTATTGTAGAGACAAGAGACGGCAGGCATTTTTTTATTGTTGACGACCTTTTCGGGCAGCACCGCGATGAAACAATACAGTTATGTAACATGCTTGAAAGTTACCAAAGGAGTATCAACAGAAGACTGGACTTTACTGTTCAGATAAGGCTGGATAAAGCTAAGGATTCCCAGCTCCTTCTCGCTATGCGCCGCGGCGGTATTAATACAGTGGCTATTGGTTTTGAGTCGCCTATAGGAGAAGAGCTTAAGGCTATGAATAAACATATTAGACCTGAGGATATGATACATCTTGCAAGAGTCTATCATAAATTTGGTTTCCTGGTACATGGCATGTTTATATTCGGTTATCCCCTAAAAGAAGGCATAAATTTTAAGATGCCCGCGAAAGAACGTGTAAAATGTTTCAAGAATTTTATAAGAAGGGCGAAAATTGACACTATACAGGTTTTACTTCCGGTTCCTTTACCGGGAACAGAGTTGACTCACCGGCTTAAGGATAAAAACAGGATTTACGCGGTAGAAGATATAGGCTGGGAATATTATGACGGCAATTTCCCGTTATTTGAGCCGGACTTTCCCCTGACAGCCCGGGATATGCAGGATTCTATACGAAAGATTATGAGTAAGTTTTATCAGTTTAAGTACGCGTTCATGCCGATTATGCATATTATTTCTTTCCCGGCATTGGTTTTCTTTTTGTATAACATCAAATTGGGATGGAGAAAGTGGTACCGTCCCTGGCGTAATGCCCTTGCTCGTTTCGGCGGGTGGATTGTTATGAGAGAATGGACTAACGAATTTAAGAAAGGAGTGTTTATCAGGAAATTACAGAGAGCAAAAGAGCATATGAGGAGCCGAAGGTAATTTACCCCGTTAGATTCTTTCTAACGGGAGTTCGCTTATTGATAGAGTCTTATGATGTAAGGGAGAATATTAGATTTGTAGATAAGGTGGTTTGCCAGAGTATGTTTATCCGCCTTCGCAAGATGCGGGCAAATCCTGCGGGGTGTTCCGTTCTCAAATTCTACTGG
>MVCW01000106.1 GCA_002049895.1 Candidatus Omnitrophica bacterium 4484_171
CGCCCCCCGCAATAATCACGGGCTTCTTAGAACTGTATATAAGCTTAAGCGCCTTTTTTATCTGCCCGGGATGGCCATAATATGTAGGCTTGTAGCTGCGTAAATCTATATCTTTGGGGTAATTAAAACTTGTATCCTGAAGCTGGACATCAACAGGAATATCCACCAATACCGGGCCGGGCCTTCCTGTACGAGCCAGATAAAAAGCTTCTTTTATAGTGGAAGCAAGCTGGCCTGCATCTTTCACAAGATAATTGTATTTTGTAATAGAGCGCGTGACACCTGTAACATCGGCCTCCTGAAAAGCATCGTTACCAATCAAAGAAGTCTTTACCTGCCCTGTAAACGCAACCATTGGAACCGAATCCATATAAGCAGTGGCAATTCCTGTAACAAGATTGGTAGCCCCCGGCCCGCTTGTTGCAATACAAACACCAACCTTTCCTGTGGAACGCGCATAACCGTCTGCGGCATGAGCTGCTGCTTGTTCATGACGCGTTAGGAAAAACTTTATAGGTGAATCATAAAGAAAATCAAAAATCGGCAAGAGTGCCCCTCCGGGATAACCGAAAAGAACCTTCACGTCCTCCTTAAGCAGGCTTTCAATAAATATTTTTGCGCCTTTCATTTTAATCTCCTATTTTCTTTACAGGTATTTTCTTTACAGGCATTTCTTAACCAACAACTACAAAAACCACATCTTAACACTGCTTTCTATCCTACCTGGTGCCACAACAGGCCTATTGCGTATCTCTTTAGAAGAAAGGTTTGCATTTATCTTCCTTTTTTTCATATCAATAACAATCTCGTCACCGTCTTTTAGATACGCGATAAGCCCGCCCCGTGCCGCCTCAGGCGCTATATGGCCAATACAGGGGCCGCGCGTTCCGCCTGAGAACCTCCCGTCAGTAATTAAAGCGGCGTGTTTATGCAGACCCATACCCACAATTGCAGAAGTGGGAGAAAGCATCTCGCGCATTCCCGGGCCTCCACGCGGGCCTTCGTATCTTATAACAACAACATCGCCTTTTTTTATCTTCCCTCCCAATATAGCTTTCATTGCGTCTTCTTCGGAATTAAAAACCTTAGCGCCGCCGCGAAAGGAAAGCATACTTTTGTCTACAGCAGACTGTTTTACCACACATCCGTCTTCTGCTAAATTACCAAAAAGGATAGCAATGCCGCCCTCTTTATGATAAGCCTTATCAAGCGGCCTTATTATGTCATCGTCAAATATCACAGCCTGTTTTGCTATCTCCTTTGTTCTCTTGCCCGAAACGGTTATGTTATCGTCTATCTTACCAATTAATCTCTTCATAACAGCAGGAATCCCGCCGGCTATACCCAAATCTTCCATAAAGTATTCTCCGCCGGGACGAAGATTAGAAATATGAGGAGTATCTTTGCTTATTGAATCGAAGTCAGAAAGTCTTAAATCAACCTCAGCCTCAGAAGCAATACCCATAAGGTGTAAAACTGTATTTGTAGAACCGCCCAGTGCCATATCCACTCTCACGGCGTTTCTTAACGCTTTCCTATTCACAATGTCTCTTACTTTTATATCCTTCTTTACTAAACTCATAATACGCTGTCCGCTTTCATAAGCAATTCTTACTTTACGCGACAGTACCGCAGGCGTTGCCGCACAATAAGGCAAAGACAACCCCATGCTTTCAGTTAAACATGCCATTGTGTTCGCAGTATAAAGCCCCTGGCAGGAACCACAGGAAGGGCAGGCTTCCATCTCAAGGTAAGAACGTTCTTCTTCTGCCATTTCTCCTGCCTTAAACCTTCCTACCGCTTCAAAAGTATCTCTTACAAGAGAAAGACGCTTTCTTCCCATATGGCCGGCAAGCATCGGGCCTGCAGTAACAACTATAGCAGGAAGATTAACACGCAGCGCCCCCATAATCATACCGGGCGTAATCTTATCGCAGTTTGTTAAAAGAACGAGCCCGTCAAGAGCATGGGCTTTTGAAACGTTCTCGATTATGTCGGCAATTAATTCTCTTGAGGGAAGTGACTGTTTCATACCCTCATGGCCCATTGCTACACCGTCGCAAATACCGGGAACACCAAAAATAAAAGGAGTCCCGCCGGCATTCTCAATGCCGCGCTCAATATAACGTTCCAATATACGCATGTTAGTATGGCCGGGTATCAAATCATTAAAACTGGAAGCTAAGCCAATGAACGGCCTCTTCATATGAGATGTAGAGAGCCCCGTACCGTAAAGAAGGGCGCGGTTAGGCATTCTTTCCAAACCCTTTTTTGCTTTATCTGAACGCATCTTTCCTCCTCCTTTATATACAACTCCTAGTTTATTAAGAAAATATTTGCCCTGTTAGAAAAAGCCACCGTCGCCGCAGACCGCTCGCCCCGTTAGAAAGAATTTTTCTAATGGGGTTAAAGAACGAAGTTCTCTAACGGGGTTTACTGGGTTCAATAATCTTAGGATCTAGGATTCTATTATACGTGTTACTAAATTCTAACTATTAAATATACAGACATCGTAGAGTAAAATTAACTTTTTAAAATATACACACATCGTAGAGTCACAATATTCTGGACAGGTATTCCCTTAGCTATTTTTACCCAAATCTTCTCTTTTCTTTTTTACAATAGCCGGCTTAACATATTTATCAACTAACGGCTTTGTGTCCTGTATACTAAGTTTGTCAAAAAGAAAAGCAAATTCTTCCTCTAACACAGAAAAAATCTTATCTTTCACATCCTGAGGAAGCGAGTATATTTCTCTTTTAAAAGGCCCGAGCGCCTTTTTCCTTGTTTTATAAATAAACTGGTCATTTGTCTGTTCGGGCTTTCTCTCGGCAGCACATTCTTTATTAATCCAGGCATAAATCTTCTCCTTAAGAGGAATTGGAAGATAATCATAAACTATATTCTGAAACTGAGTAGCAAGATGAATCTCTGCACACTCAACCTCAGGAAAACGATGAAAAGCGTCATTAGGCAATGTAGATGCACCATGCTGCACCGCTCCTGCCATAGCAAACTCTTTTCTGGCAATAGCTGATAAGTTCTTTAAAGTATCGAAATCTATGCTGACTTTGGCGATAGAACCATCCGGCAAAACAACCCCTCCGTGAGTAGTGCCGGTCTGAATGCTTATTTTAGAAATCCCCTCAAGGCCTTCCACCTCAGCCAGATATCCTTTCATAAAAGCGCGGAGTTCATCAGGCGTGGAATTTTTTCCTCCTACCTCGCCTATTTCTCCACCTACTGATACCTCAATGCCCTGCGGCTGAAGGCTTCTTATAAATTTTGTCAAAGAAGCGCACACACCATAGTTTAACTTCTGCTGTTCATCAATTGTTGGTTTTGACAAATCTACCAAAGTTGATGAATCTATATCTATATTGTAAAAACCGGCATCAATCGCCTCGGCAATCAAATCCTTAAGTTGATTTATTTCTTTATCTTTATCTGCAAGAAAATTCTTAGCCTTTACCTGAAAATGGTCTCCCTGGATAAAAACAGGGCCCCTGAAGCCTTCCTTCATCGCAGCGAGAAGAATGTACGAAACATACTCAACAGGACGCTGAGCAGTATAGCCTATCTCGCTTTTAGCAATTTCAAATATAAACGCACCAGCATTGATTCTGTTTGCTACGCGAAATACGGCACGCGATAAGCCATAAGTAAGGGTACGCAGATTCATAGCAGGGACTGTAAAATGAGTAAGACTATCCTTTGCTCTTGCCCTGTAAAGAGTATGAATCGAAGAAAGCGTGATACCCATCTTAAGTGCTGTCTCATAAATAACCCAATAGCACAAGCGCTTAAGATACATAGAGTTATTCAGTATGATAGTATCGGCTAAATTATCTATCACTTTATCCTGAAATAGCTTCTTATCCTTAATCTCGATATTATCTCCTTCTACACTGATAGCGCCACTGCCAAATAACTCAGATTCATCTTTGTAAATCATACTTTACCTCCTAAGCTATTGCTTTTATAATTTGTTTGTTTTATGGTTTTATACCCATAGAGAAAATTTCATTATACAACAATTATATAAATTATGTAAGAATTTTTATCAATTTATAATATTCATCCAATTCCTCAAGGCGCTTGGGCTTAATAGCATTATCCAGGGGAATATGAATAAGCCTATCGTTATTTATGCCGGCACATCGGCCTGATTTCCCGTTAATAAGAAGTTCAACGGCATATTTACCCAATCGCGCAGCCATAATCCTGTCTTTTGCCGTAGGCCTGCCTCCTCTCTGAATATGCCCAAGGACAACAGTCCTTGTCTCAAGCTTAGTCTTTTCCGTGATTATTCTCGCGATATCATGCGCCGAAGCTTTACCCTCAGCTACAATAATAATCCAGCTGATTTTACCCTTGGCATTTCCTTCCTTAATCTCTCTGCACATAGTATCTATATCGAAATCTTTCTCCGGAAGAAGAACCTCTTCACATCCTCCGGCCAAAGCAGTATGAAGCCCGATATAACCGCACTCTCTGCCCATAACCTCAACGACAAATATTCTTTCCAAACTCGTAGCAGTATCGCGTATCTTATCCAGAGCATCCAGTGCAACATTAATAGCGGTATCAGCGCCTATAGTCAAATCTATACCATTAACATCGTTATCGATAGTAGCCGCTATTCCGATAACCGGAATATGGTATCTATGATAAAGAATACGCGCGCCCGTCAGGGAACCGTTTCCTCCAATAACGATAAGGCCTTCAATATTGTTATCTTTAATAGTAGAAATTGCTTTTTTCTGGCCGGATTCTGTTTGAAACTCATGGCAGCGGGAAGTTTTAAGAATCGTTCCCCCCAGATTAATTATTCCCGATACAGAACGCCGGTTTAGAAAAGTAAATTCTCCGTCAATAAGCCCGCGATAACCATGGAATATACCCATTACTTCTATTTCATACAAAGAGGCTGTGCGCACCACAGAACGAATACAGGCATTTATTCCGGCGCAGTCTCTTGTAAGGACAGCGATTCTTTTCATAACAACTTTCCTTATTATTATAAATCAAGCCCGGATATTGACGTATCCTTAGGATACGTCAAAGTATACTGGATCTTTATTTCTCTATTATCTCTAGGAGCTAAATTTACCTCCCAAAGCATAACACCTTCTTTATCCTGATAATTCTTTTCTGCCGGGGGAGGGTCAATTTTTACATTCTTCACTTCTATCTTATCGGTTTTCGATACAGGAACACTGTCTAATATATGTACGTCTTTCGGCTTATCCGTTAAATTCTCAATGGTTATCTTAAATATCAAATCCCTTATTATCGTCTGGCGCTTAAGTTTTCCAAAGAAAGTCTCTTTTACCTTATCACTTGTCTTCTCTTCTTTGACTTTTATATCCCTTGCCGCGCCAAGGTTAATCATAAACTCTTCCCCTGCTTTCTTACTGTCCAGGAACGTCTTGCCTGTGTAAGTTCCTTCAAAATAAACATTCAAACGCCCCGGCAGCAATTCGCTGTCAGCCTCTGCCCTGCATACAAAAAATACCCTAGGATTTATTCTTGGAACAACATAATAGTAGAAGTTACCTTTAAGCTGCCTGGAGAAAACAGGAAGCAGGGTATTTTTCTCGCGTGACGCTATATTAACAGCC
>MVCW01000037.1 GCA_002049895.1 Candidatus Omnitrophica bacterium 4484_171
GAAAAACCCATAGAAAAAGGAGATATAATCTTCTCTATTTCGCCTCCACAAACAGGACAGTTACGTAAGGAAGGGGCGTTTATCGGCTGCAATACCTCAAAACCTTTGCGGCAATAATCGCAACCTCCTGCCTCATCTTTAGCCTTATACTGGTAAATAGGCATCTTGTAAACTCCTTTTAATTAAGCTACAGGCTGCAAGCCACAAAGTCACCAGGTCACAAGTTAAAGAGAAATATACTCACCTACGGCTCGTGAAATGTACTCTGCTTGCGCTCGTGAAATATGTCCCGACGTATCGTCGGGACGAAATTTATAGAAATACATTGAAATTTGTATAAATTTGCCGCTGTCTCTGTAGTCATCTGTGTCTTTCTTATCTGTGCTAATCTGTGCATATGCGATACGCACGACGCGATACGCGATACGATTCAATGAGCTATGAGCTTCTTTAGAAATTCCCTCATATCCTGCGCTAAATCTGTTTCTAAATCAACTCTCTGTTTGCTTACAGGATGAATAAAACTTAAAAAGCAGGCATGCAGCGCCAATCTCTTAAAATCAACTTTAAAATCACGCCGAAAAGCATACCTGCGTTCTCCCAGTATAGGATTACCATGTTTTGCAAGTTGAATCCTGAGTTGATTAGTTCTGCCTGTAAGAGGTGTAAGTTCAATAACACTAAAATGCCTGAAAGCTTTTAAAACATGGTAGTTTGCCCTAGCCATTTTTGGTTTCTCTCTGAAACGAACGCCATCGGCATCTAAAATGTAACCGCTCAAAGAACCTCTGGCCTTTTTCATTCTCCCTTTTACAAAAGCAATATATTTCTTCTTCACTAATCCTTTCCTGAACTCATCCATAAGCTTTCTTTGCATTCCCTTATCCCTTGCGTAGATTATTAAACCCGTAGTCTCTCTATCCAGCCTGTGGCAGGGATAAACCGCTGCTTTAATCTTGTCTTTCAGAAGAGAAGTCAGCGTATATTTTTCTTTCTTGGGTGAAGGATGAACAAGCAGCTTGGCAACTTTATTCAACACGATTATATATTCATCGTTAAAAACAATATCAAAAGCCTGTTTGCCTGGTGAACCATATGCGGCCTTATCTGTATTATTACCCATATAATCAGCCTGGCCTCTTCTTTAAAACAAACATATTTTTTACCTCTTTTCTCAACTCTATCTTTAAAATCTTTCCTGCGGCGTTCTTAGGAAAATCTCTTCTGGCGATAACCTTAAGCGGTACTTTATATGATGCTAAATTCGTCTTTAAATACTTCACGAGCTTTGCATCATCAACTGTTCCGTCTGTTACAACAAATGCAATAGGCACCTCTCCTCTGTGAGGATGAGGCACCCCCACAACAGCCGTTTCTTTAACGCCGGGATGTTTATACAAAAGTTCTTCTATCTCGCGGGGATAAACATTTAAACCTCTTACATTAATCATATCTTTTTTTCTTCCCTTAATGTATATGTATCCTTCCTTATCTATGCTTGCCAGGTCTCCGGTCCACAGCCAGCCGTCTTTTAATACCTTATTTGTCTCCTCTTTAAGATTGTAATACTCTTTCATAATACTTGGGCCTTTAATTATAAGCTCACCGACACCGCCGCGCGGAAGCTCTCTGCCTGTATCATCTACTACCTTAGCCTCCAAGGAAGAAAGAGCCAATCCAACAGAAAAACGTTTTCTTTTCCCCTTAAGAGGGTTTAACGAGACAACAGGCGATGCCTCGGTTAAACCGTAACCTTCAAGCAGGGGGCGCCTGATCTTCTTCTCAAATTTTTCCAAAATATTGCCTGAAAGCGCGGCTGCCCCTGATATACAAATACGGACAGGATTAACTAAGCTAAACCATATAAGTTTATACCAACTAAGTTTAATCTCCGCCAGTATCTTATATATGGAAGGGACAGCAACAAAAACAGTAATTCTATTTCTAAATACTGCTCTTACAACTCTCTTGAAAGGCCTCACCGTACGCATAAGAACAATACTCGCTCCGCTATAAAAAGGAAGCAGCATGCATACTGTCGAGGCAAAAGAATGGAAAAGAGGAAGTATGCATAAAAACGAATCTTTAGACTTAACCTTAATTGCCCGGGAACAATCCGCTACATTTGCGATAAGATTGCCGTGCGTAAGGCATGCTCCTTTAGGATTGCCGGTTGTTCCTGAGGTATAAAGAATTTCAGCAATGCAGGAAGGCTTTATGTCAACTCTTCTGTCAAAGGCATTACATCCATCTATCAGTCCATAAAAACCTTTCGCAACAGTGTTTTTTCTGCAGGAAGGGACACATATGATATTTTCCAGCGCGTATGCCCTGTTTAATATGACCTCTGCGTTGTCCAATTTATCCACGGAACAAATTAATATTTTAGCCCTGGAATCATCTATGATAAATCTTGCTTCTTCCCTTTTAAACAAGGTATTAATAGGCACAACTACCGCCCCCAGCGCAAGAATGGCAAAGTAAGAATATATAAACTCAGGTATATTGGGAAGCCACAAACATACCTTATCCGCTCTTCTTATGCCAAGCTCATAAAGGCCTCCTGCCAGTCTGCCGGAAACACTTGCTATCTTTCGGTATGTAATCTTCTTAGCGCCGAATATGACTGCTTTCTTATTGGGAAAACATTTGGCTGATTTTGCAAGAATTTCGTTAATACTGCCAAAGTCACGCATGTTTTTATATCTACACCGTTAACTATTATTATAACAATAGTTAGTTAAACCTTCCTGACTGCTTTAATAATTTATAAGCGGCTAACAAGCCGACAGCAGCGCCTAAACTGTTAGCGGCTATGTCTAATATATCGAAAGAACGGTAGGGAACAAAATACTGCAATGTTTCAATAAATAGCCCGAGAGAAAAAGCATACAAAAAACTCTTTATATAAATAAACCTGCTGTGCACAAAGGCAAAAACATACAACAGCACAAAGACAAGATAAAATAAAGCATGAACAACCTTATCGGCATTTAAATATTCTAACTTCTGCGGCTCGCTAACGGGCAGGATAGAGATAATAACGAGAAATAAAGAATAAATAAATAATATTTTTCTCCTATAAAAAGTTTCCATATGTTTGTATAAAGGCACTGGTACATAACAGCACCATCGCCTGATCTCAACGATTAAAAAATGACTACAGTGACAAAAGCCAATGTTTTCAATCGTTGTAATCTATGATTAACCGCCATAATCAGAGATTGTTATATTTTACAACACTCCCATAAGAATATATCACTATTTATCAAGCCTGTCTACGTGCCAGGATTAAACTTTGTTTATAGTATAAATACAGAATACCATAAATCAGGCAGGTAGTTTCAGCTCAAATCCATCGTGAGCAAGCTTAATTGAAGGATGCTCTTTTCTTATCTTTGCCTCAAGAATGTACGGTTTTGCGCGCAGCATACTCATACCGAAATGAGTAAAAATGGTTTTCTTTGGTTTTATTTTCTCTGCAAGGGTTATAGCTTCATCAAGACATAAATGGTCATAAGCCGGGCGGGGCTGATAAAAAACAACATTAAGCACCAATACGGTCGAATCTCTATAAGCATCTGCCAATCCTTCAAAATACCGTGTATCAGACACAAACGAAACCACTTCTTTACCTAAATAGAACTTTACGCCGTAAGTTTCTACTGCATGGATATTCTTTACGGGGCAGGTAAAATTGATATCCCCCAGATGATATTTACCTTCTTTTAGAACAACTTTCTTATCCAGAAAACCCTCCAGATACGAGAGAATAACACCATCTTTCCCGAAACTGTCACGAGGGGCAAAAAGCGCTCCTCTTTTTCTAAAACCTCCTTCTGTAATGGCTTCGATAATCACATTCACATCGCCGGAATGATCAAGGTGCTTGTGAGTCAGAATAACAGCGTCCAGGCTTGACGGGTCAAGGCGGGGTTTAACTTTATTACAACGCACAATCGCACCCGGGCCGGGATCCAAAATTACATTAGTTGATTTGTAATTAATCCATATGCCTGCTGATGAACGAAGCTGCCTTATCATAACAAACCTTGCCCCTGCTGTCCCTAGAAATTTTATGAACCCCATAATTTAATTTTGTCTATACGCATTCCGTCGTGCGTATTGTGCTTTTAGCGATTGGGAATACTATCCGTTTCTGCTACACCCTGCACTCTCTACCCTGCCCGCTATTCTTTAAGCCAGAACTTTCTTAACTCGTCGGTTATCTCTTTCTTTACGGCATAACTTATTTCTTTTGAATTCTTCTTTGGGCTTTTCTTATCCTTTCTGCTTAAGAATTCCTTTGTTCTCACAGAAGATGCTCCTTGAGCCTTAATGTAATTTATAATCTCGTTATCATCGCTCACAACGATAATATTACGTTTATTGCTGTAAGCAGAGACCCTATTGCAAATTATTTCGTCGGCGCTTTTCGTGCCGCCGAATACAATCTCAAATTGGCGCTCTGATTCTTTAAGATTTAAATCTATCCTGCCGTCAAAAACTATTGTCACACGGTTATTTCTGCTTCCCGTAATACGGTATCTCTTAAGAAAATAAATAAAATCCTCTCTGGCAGAAGGAGAGTTTTTTAAGAGAGGCATTTTATGTATTACGTTCCAACCATCGATGATATACCACAACATATATGAAACCTCCTATAAGGCCGACAAGAATAGTAATAAATAGGAAATAAAAAGAAATGCTTAAAGCGGTTGATTTCTCTATCCCTATCCTGGGAAAAAGATAAACAGCAGCTGCTTCTCTTGTCCCTATTCCGGCAATGCTAACAGGAAGTACGGATATAAACTGCACAAGAGGGACAAGCATAAAGAAATAAACAATATCTATGTCCAAAGAGAATGCCTTTGACAACACAAAAAAGGTTACGCATATTGCGGCCTGAATCGCACAGGAATATATAAGACTTATAAAAAAGACTTTAGGGTTCTCACGAAAGAAGTATAATTCGTTGTATAAATGTATAATTCTTCTTTTTAATATATGGCCTTTAGCAAACCTGTTTATGTACCGGGACGAATATTTATTGAAGAAGATAACGACAGCCAGTATGTTCATAACTAAAAAAGCACCCACAGCAATAATAATATTAAATTCTTTCATTCTCGATGCCGTAAAAACATACGCGAATAACGCCACAATGCCCAAAGCAAACGCACCGCTGAATCTATCCATTACAACACTTGATAAGACTTTAAAAGTTTTTTGGTGCCTGTAACCCAAAGCAAGCCCCCTAAACACATCCCCGCCTAAAAGAGAAGGAAAGATAATATTGAAAAATAAACTGGAAAAATATGTGTATACAGCTTCTTTAATATCTATATTGATACCCAGAGAAGAAAGAATAAACCGCCATCTTAAAGCACCTAAAACATTGACTAAGGTAAAGATTATAAATGCAAGTACGATGTATGATTTCTCCGAATCTCTATAAAGGGCGAGCAAGCGGCGGTAAGAAATAAACTTAAAAAGAAGTGTTATAATCCCTAAGCTAACAGCAATCCTTAAGATTAAGAATATTTTCTTTTTCAATAGCTTACATAACTGTTCTTTAAATAACGGTAAGCGCTCAAAGCGGCAATAGCCCCTTCAGAAGCGGCTGTAATAAGCTGCCTTAAGGGGCGCTTTCTACAATCTCCACAGGCATAGATATAATCACAGGATGTCTTCATATATTCATCAGTAATTACAAAACCGCCGTTGTCTATATCTATAATCCCCGCACATATATCCGTATTCGGTTTTATGCCCACGGCGATAAACAAAGCGCTTGTTTCTAAAACGGATTTCTTATCATCAACCACATTTTCTATTTCTATCTCTTTAACAAAATTATCTCCTGATATTTTCTTAATTACGCTATTCCATATAATTTCTATATTGCTTCTATCAAACAACTCTTTCTGAAGATAATCCAGAGCTCTCAATTTATCTCTACGATGAATAAGATAAACCTTACTGCAAACGGAGGAAAGATATATCGCGTCCTCAACTGCGGTGTTACCTCCCCCCACAATAGCCACTTTCTTATCTCTAAAGAAATAGCCATCGCAGACCGCACACCAGGAAACGCCGCGCCCGGCAAATTTATCCTCTCCTTCAACCCCCAGCTTCCTGAAGGATGCCCCGCTTGCAACAACAAGAGAACCTGCTGAATACTCCTTATCATCTGACGAAATAACAACCTTGCTCTCTTCTGCCGCAACCCTGGTAACAGCTTCTTCTTTTACTTCTATATTCAGTTCCTTTACGGAAGAACTCAGAACATTCAAGAATTCGGCTCCGGTTGAGCCTGGTTTTACTGCTGGATAATTATCAATTCTGTTTATATACATAAGCTGGCCGCCTAAAGCGGCTTTCTCGAAAATAACAGGGTTGAGTCCTGCGCGTTTAGCATATACGGCACAGGACATACCGGCGATTCCCCCTCCTACAATCGCTAATTCCAGTTCCTTCACAAAATACCTCCTAAAGTTCAGTCTCTAAAGTCTCTCACTTACAGGGATAAGAACAAGATTCAATATTATTGCTCTGATTTCTGCGCCGCATGTTCTGCCATCTTTCTAATCTCTTTAAGTTTATTTTTTAGTTTTAACCGTTCCAGGAAAGATACACGGTCAATGAAAACAACTCCATTAATGTGGTCTATCTCATGCTGCAATGCAACAGCCAATATTCCATCTGCTTCTATATCAATAGGGCTGCCATTTTCGTCCAGGCTCGATACCCATACCTTTCCTGCGCGTTTTATGCCCAGTGTTATGCCCGGGAAACTTAAGCATCCCTCCTCAATCTTAATTGAGCCCTCTCTTTTAATTATCTTTGGATTAACCAGTTTAAAAATGTTACTTTTTATCTGGATAACAATAAGCCTTAAATCAACTCCTGCCTGATTAGCAGCTAAGCCGATGCCGTCAGAAACCCTCATTAAAGAATACATCTCGCCAAGAATCATCCGGATATCATCATCCACATCTTTCACTCTTCTGCATTTCCTGCGCAGTATCTTCTCACCCCAGAAATGTATTCTTAACTTCATTTTTTTCATCAACCTCTACAAATTTAGCTTTGTAATTCTTTAACTCGCCATCGTTATATATGCCATAAGAAAGAATTATGATTTTATCACCTTTAAAACCTGTGCGGGCCGCCGGCCCGTTTAAGCAAATAATACCGCTTCCCTTACCGCCTTTTATAGCGTATGTTTCTATTCTTACGCCGTTATTTAAATTAAGGACTTCTACCTTTTCCCCCTCTTTTATGTCTGCCTCCTGCATAATCGCCTCGTCAATGGTAATACTTCCTCTATAGTAAAGCTCGGCCTCTGTAACAACAGCATAGTATATTTTTGATTTTAACATGGTTCTTAACATACTTACTTCTTTTTTGCTCCCGCTGTATTTCTTAATATATTAAACGTTAAAGAAGCAATCATAAGTCCCTCATCAGTAGGAACCACGAGTATTTTTGTCTCTTTAGGTATAATCTTGATAATGCTTCTTTTTATTTTAGCAACCAACTCCGGATTATTCTCGCCGATTCCGGCAGTAAAACATATAGCGTCTGCGCCTTCTAAAATCATATAATACGCACCAATATACTTCTTAATCCTGTAAATAAACATATCAAGGGCCAATTTAGAAAGTTTATCTCCTTTTCTTGCCGCTTCTTTTATGGGCCTCATGTCATTGCTTATGCCCGACACTCCTAAAAGTCCGCTTCTCTTATTCAAAATATTATCAATTTTATGAAGAGACAATTTCTCTTTATTCATAAGATAAAATACCGCGGCAACATCTATATCGCCGCATCTTGTGCCCATCATAAGCCCCTCAAGAGGAGTAAATCCCATAGAGGTATCTACTGACTTTCCTTTATTAATCGCGGTTATGCTGCACCCATTGCCTAAATGGCAGGTAATGAGTTTCAATTTATTGAAAGGCCTTCCCAGAATCTCTGCGGCTTTCTGCGCTACATACTGATGGGAAGTACCGTGAAAACCATACTTCCTTACTTTATATTTTTTATAGTACTTTATTGGTATAGCATACATATAAGCATAGTCAGGAATAGTATGGTGAAATGCCGTATCAAAAACTGCGACCTGCGGAACTTTTGGCAATGTATGCAATGCCGCTTTTATGCCTTCCAGGTTAGCGGGATTATGTAAAGGCGCGATATTAACACATTCTTTAATCTTCTTTATTACTCTTTTATCAATAATATGAGGCTGACGGAATTCTTCTGCCCCATGAACAACACGATGGCCGACAGCGCTAATCTCGTCAATATGTTTTATGGCACCGCCTGCCAGAAGCTTATCGAAAACAAGTTTCATACCCTCTGTATGGGTAGAGATTGGAGAACGCTGTTCTCCAATTCTCTCAACAAGGCCGCTCGCTATAAGCTTGCCCCTGGGGAAAGAATAAAGTTTATATTTTATTGAAGAACTGCCGCAATTTATGGTAAGTATCTTGACGCTCTGGAAAGAATATTTACTGTAAGCTCCTTTTTCTCTTTTATTGTTTTTCTTCATCTTCTTCTTTTACACTTTGAGCTCTTATTACGGTAACCGCCGTACAATCAATGATATCATCCACGCTGCACCCGCGGGAAAGGTCGCTGCACGGCTGGACTGTGCCTAATATTATAGGCCCTATTGCCCTTGCTTTTGCCAGTCTCTCAGTAAGTTTGTAACAGATATTGCCGGCGTCGAGATTGGGGAAGATAAGGACATTTGCCTTTCCTGCTACTTCACTGTCAGCAACTTTTCTCTTTGCCACTTCAGGAACTATTGCCGAATCTGCCTGCAGTTCTCCATCAACAAGAATGCTGTCATCTTTGGCACGAGCGATATCAACTGCCTGCTTAACCTTATCTATCCATCTTCCCTCAGCGCTTCCTTTCGTAGAAAAGCTCAATAGAGCAACGCGCGGTGTTAAATCAAGCACGTCACGGGCAAAACGCGCCGCCGATAGAGAAATTAAAGCCAGCTGCTCACTCGTAGGATAAGGTATTACGCCGCAGTCAGCATAAATAAATAAACCATCCCTGCCGTAAGCGCAATCCGGCACAGACATCACAAAACAACTTGAAACTACTCCTATTTTTCTGTCGATTCTTAAACAGTTTATAGCTGACCTTATTACGTTCGACGTAGTAGATACTGCTCCGGCGACAAAACCGTCAGCGTAACCCAACCGTACCATCATCGCCGCGTAATATAACGGGTTCTCCATAATCTCCCGAGCCTCTTCAAGAGTAATTCCTTTAAGCTGTTTTCTCTCATAAAAAATATTAGCAAACTCTTCTTGTTTTTCCGGTTCAAGATTATCATGAGTGAGAAGAAGCGGCTGCGCTACCCTTTCTTCTTCTATTTGCTTAACAGCCTTCAGAATCCGCTCATCCGAAGCCTCAGGAAAGATTATTTTCTTAGGGTTTTTTCTGGCTCTTTCTCTTAAATTACCGATTATATCATCCATTTCTCACCTTCCTTCCGGAATAATCCACGTGCTATAATCAATACAAACAGTTAAATATCAATAAAGATAACTTTGACAACTAAAAATAATACCCTTATCTTACAGATTCAAGTTCAACTTAGCCCATCTACGTAAAATGCTCCCTGCGGGTATAAAACTACTATCTTCCCTGCTGCATAATATGCGAGACGTATTATAAAAACAGAAGTTGAATATTACCATAAACTTATCATTTCTTCAACCTAAAAATTAGCATTATGATATATGTCAATCACAATAATTTCTCTGTTAACCCAAATAATGCGGTTAGCATTATTTGCCCGCTTGTGCCCGCAAGGGTATAGGGCCGGCCCCATATTTTCCACCGGCGTGGACGTGAGCCCCCGTTGGTGGCGTG
>MVCW01000038.1 GCA_002049895.1 Candidatus Omnitrophica bacterium 4484_171
TGTATTGGCTGCGGTAAGTGTGTGGAGGTCTGCCCCCGCGGCCTTTTTGAACTTATTGCTTTTGATAAAAATACACCTGTTTATTATGTTGCTTGTAGCAATAAAGATAAAGGCATAGAGGTCAAAAATGTATGCAGTTACGGATGTATCGGATGCGGAATATGCGCGAAAGTCAATGATTCCCCGTTTGTGGTGAGAAATAATCTTTCCCGCGTCGATAGAGAAAAAACCTCTTCAGTAAATGCTTTAGAGACAGCAGCCGGTAAGTGTCCTACTAAATGTATAATCAAAAGCAATGGTTAGAGAAACTGCCGAGGTTATTGAGATTCTGCCTAGGGGTATAACCATTAGATTTACTAAGCATGGCTTTTGCTCGTCATGCGCCGTTTCCGGGATATGCGCCGCTAGAGATAATTCTATGTATATAGAACAAGATGGCGGACACCCATTCAGGAAGGGTGATATAATAGAGGTTGGTATTGATGAGAAAAAGACGAGTTTTGCCAGTGTTATTGTTTTCTTAATACCATTGGTTATATTTGTTTTAAGTTTGTTTTTACTGCGTAATATCAATGAAGCCATTAACTTTTTTATTTCTTTAGGAATTGTTTTGGTGTACTATTTATTAGTGCGCCTGGCTATTAAGAAAAAAGGCTCGTATTTTCATATCAAAATACTTAAGAAATTATGAATATCGCTGTATTAGCTTCCGGGAATGGAACAAACTTTGAAGCTGTTGTGCGTTCAGCCGAGAAAGGAAAACTGAGGAATGCCAAAATTAAGATTCTTATTAGCGATAAAGAAGAATCTTTTGTACAGAAAAGAGCGAAGAAACATAACATAAAGAGCGTATTTGTTGACCCTAAAGGATTCAGCAGCCGTACTCTGTTTGACAAAGAGGTTGTCAGAATTCTTAGAAAAGAAAAAATCAGGCTTGTTGTATTGGCAGGCTTTATGAGGATATTAAGCCCCTATTTTGTGAAAGCGTTTAAGAATAGGATTTTAAATATCCATCCCGCGCTTCTTCCTTCTTTTAAAGGAGAGTCCGCAATTAAGAAGGCGTATAAATACGGTGTTAAGGTCACGGGTGTTACAGTCCATTTTGTAGATAATGATGTTGACCACGGTCCCATTATCTTTCAGGAGGCACTCAAAATAAAAGAGGGGGAATCCCCGGAATCTTTAGAGAAAAGAATCCACCGCTTGGAGCATAAACTTTACCCCGAAGCTATTAAGCTGTTTATTCAGGGCCGCCTTAAAGTACGCGGCAGGAAAGTGGCTATCATTTAGTTTGTCTTTGGGAATGTCTTTTCTGGAAAAATTATTCTCCCAATAAAGATTTTGTACTGTAAAATCTGCCTTTGCCTGTGTATTTATCTTTTATTTCTATAGAATATATTTTAGGAGAGAATTCTTTATAAACTTTTAAATAATGGACCATGGCTTTTTTAGCGGTATCAAAGGCATTGGGTATTTTAACTTTTTTATTTAATGGTTCTATGTCGGTTATGATAGTTGATTTTCCCCGTGCGTAGTTTCCATTTATAACGCGTATATTTACATATTTATTTATTTCCTTGTCATAAAAAGTTAGGGTTATTTTCTGAAGGACAAGATATGTTATAAAGTCACCCATTGTAATATCATACATTGTTATATGGTAACCTTTTAAGTCGCCTAAGGCATCGGGGTTCTTAAAAGGTAAGAATACTCTTCTTTCCTGAAATTCTTTTTGTGAAATAGCACGCAGTTCGAACCTTACAATGTCGGGGACGAACCCTATCTGATATATATCTAATCCTGTATTCTTTATATTGGAGGCAACAAAGACGAAGAATTTAGGCGGTTTATCCATACTTAATACAGTACGTTTTAACGATAGGAATATATTGCGTATTTTACCTTGGGCTTTTTCATTTAAAGTTCCATCTTCGTTTACGAGATTATTAAAAGGCGCATATATCCATATTGTTTCTCCTTGCAGGAAAGCAGTTATGGATATATTGAATTCATCCTGGCACATTCTTTCTATTGTTTCTTCGATATTCTTACGGCTAAATGTTGGATTAACTGAGCAGGATATGAGGATAATTAAGGAGGAACTAATTATTAGGCTCTTGATGGCGTTCTTTGCCATATTTCTTGAATATTTCTGTGATTTCATCATACTCGAGTTCTTCTTTCTCAATGAGCCTCTGGGCGAAGTATTCCAATAATTCTTTGTTTTCTCCAATTATATTTTCGACATCCATAAGGCACTCTTTTAGGATTTCCTGGGTATCTTCATCCAGTTTCTTTCTTGTATCGTCGGATATATTTATTGCTTGCGGTCTTGAGCTGTTTTGCGCAAGGGCGTAGAAATTACCGACGAGTCCGCTTTTACCCATTCCCCAGCGCCATGCCATTTCATGGGCTAAAGATAAAGCGTGAGAGAAATCCTGGTCTACACCCGAGGAAGTAGTGTTAAATTTTGTCTTTTCGGCAACATAGCTTCCCAGAGCTGTCTTGATATTGGCGAGGAACCATTCTTTATTGTGGATATGTATTTCTTCAGCCGGCCTGCGTCCTATATATCCAAGCATCCCTTTTCGCGGGATGATTGATGCTTTGATAACATCATCTGTCGGATGAGTAAGATAGGCAATGATTGCATGGCCTGCTTCGTGGTATGCTGTCCATTCTTTTTCTTTCTCGTTCAGCGTAATTTCGCTTTTTAACCCAAAGACTACACGGTCATAGCTTTCAGATAAATCTTTATAAGTTATTTTCTCTCTTTTATTGCGTATGGCGATAAGCGACGATTCTCTAACCATATTGGCAATATCAGCGGCTGAGAAGTCTACTGTTTTTCTTGCTAATACTCCGATATCAATTGAGGTATCGTATTTTGTTTTGGCAAGATAATATTTAAACAACTCTTTTCTGTCTTCTAAATCAGGTTTTCCGACATAAATCTTTCTGTCAAACCTGCCTGCTCTCATAAGGGCAGGGTCAAGGTTTGATTCAGGAACATTTGTTGCCGCAATGACTGCGATGTTATTCTCAGTCTGGCGCAGGCCGTCCAATTCTGTTAAAAGCTGATTTATCGTAGCATTATAATCCATTCCTGCGCCCATTCCGCTTACGCCGACGCGGGGGCGGGCAACTGTATCTATCTCATCGATAAAGATAATGCATCCTCCGTAAATTTCAGATAAAACCCGCGCTTTCTTGAACAAACTTCTTATTCTGGATGACCCTACACCTACGTATATTCCTATAAATTCACTTCCTACTGCTGATAGGAAAGGAAGGCCTGTTTCAGTGGCAATAGCTTTTGCCAGGTATGTCTTTCCGCATCCGGGCGGCCCTACCATCAATACCCCTTTTATGATTTTCCCGCCTACCATTTTCAGCCGCGTCCTGTCTTTTATGAGCTTTATTACTTCGTTTACTTCTTTCTTCACAGATTCCATGCCTACGACATCGTTCCAATGTATGTTTACTTCCTGCGGCTTTACTTTTTTCTGGCCTAGTTTTGCGATTCCGCCTCCGGCAGAAGTCCAATACTGCAATGCTCCCAAAAGAAAAATAAAGAAAAAAGTATTTAAGGTGAATATAAAAATCTGCAGGGGGACGCTCGCCAGAGTCATTTTCTTGTAAAATGACTCAAGAGAAAAGAAATTCTTAAGTCCTATTATAAGGATAAAGATAAAAAAGGTTAGGAATATAACACCTAAAGTAATAAGTACAATCTTAATCCAGTGAAGCTTTATGAATTTTTTTATCTGGAAACTTGTCATTTTCTTTAAATTAAACATACCACAGATTATTATTTTTGTCAAAATATTGACTTATCATTCTTTAAGAGTATAATCATATGTTATTGCGTTTGGCATTTGTAGTTTGTTGCAGAAAAGGAGGATGTTATGCGTAAAATAAGAAAGGTTTATGCGAGAGAAATCCTTGATTCAAGAGGTAACCCTACTGTAGAGGCGGAGGTAACATTAGACAACGGTATTATGGGCAGGTTTGCTGTTCCTTCAGGAGCTTCTACGGGTGAACATGAAGCACTTGAGCTTAGAGACGGAGACAGAAAACGTTTTAATGGGAAAGGAGTTTTAAAAGCGGTACGAAACGTTAACACGATTATTACTAAGAAGATAAAAGGCAAAGAGGCGGATTTTAGGAAAATTGATAAGATGCTTATTGCGCTCGACGGTACGGAGAATAAGTCCCGTCTGGGCGCTAATGCCATTTTGGGGGTTTCAATAGCCACAGCGAAGGCAGCAGCATTATCATATAATACACCTTTATATAAGTATCTAAATAGAAATGCCCGCCTTTTACCTGTGCCGCATATGAACGTCTTAAATGGCGGTATGCATGCTGATAATAATCTTGATATTCAGGAATTTATGATTGTCCCCTTTGGATTTAGAAGTTTCAGAAGGGCGCTTCAGGCAGCATCTGAAGTTTTTCATACTCTTAAGGGAATTCTTAAATCAAAGAAACTTTCTACCAGTGTGGGGGACGAAGGAGGATTTGCTCCTAATTTGAAGAAAAACGAGGAAGCAGTGGAGCTTATTGTCAAAGCGATAAGGGAAGCGGGGTATTCTACCACAAAAGATATTTGCATTGCGCTTGATCCGGCAGCGAATTCATTTTTTAGAAAGAGCAAATACAGCTTAGATGGCAAGTTAGTAAGCTCTGACTATATGGTTAGCTTTTATGAGAAGATTACTAAGAGATATCCTATTTTTTCTATTGAAGACGGCTTAGCAGAAGATGATTGGCCAGGTTGGGTAAAGCTTACTGAGCATCTCGGCAATAAAATACAGCTTGTAGGAGACGATATCTTTGTTACAAACACCAAGCGTATAAAAAAAGGTATAGCCGAAAGCGTTGCTAATTCTGTTCTTATCAAGGTAAATCAGATTGGCACTTTAACTGAAGCTCTGGATGCTATTAAACTTGCTTTCGATAATGGTTATACAGCCGTTATTTCTCACCGTTCAGGAGAAACCGAAGATACAACAATTGCCCATTTAGCTGTTGCCTCAGGCTGCGGACAGATTAAAACAGGTTCTGTATCACGCAGTGAAAGAATAGCTAAATACAACGAGCTTCTGCGTATAGAAGAGGGCTTGGGGAAAAAGAGCGTTTATGCTTCTTCTGTAGTTAGAAAACGCCTCATATAATAATGTGTTAGGTTAACAATGCATAAGGGCAATTTTAGCCGTTTCAAAATAACAGGGTGGATATTCATTGCTTTAATCATCGCTATTGTGGCGTTCTTTGTGTATCTTCCCGGATATACAAAGATTAAGCGCCTGCGCATAGAGAATGAACGCATCAACAAAAACATAGCGGATTTAAAACAGGAAATATCACGTATAAAAAGTGATATGAAGCGCCTTGAAACCGACCCTTCAATATGGGAAAGATTAGCGCGAAAGAACGTAGGCGCTGTTAAAGAAGGCGAAATATTAGTTGACATACAACATAAGACAGAATAGAATAAAAGTCACTTTTATGAGTTGTGTAAATCGCGGGGTGGAGCAGTCAGGTAGCTCGTCAGGCTCATAACCTGAAGGCCGGCCGTTCAAATCGGCCCCCCGCAACCACTCCTTGTTTATGGTCCTGCGCAATGTCTTGTTAGGTTCCAATATCTATATAAATATTAAAAATTTAATATAAACCTTCGTGGTATTTTGTGTATCTGGTGATTGAATTTAGACATTCCCCAAAAAAGAAGGCTAATTTTGCATAATTTGTTGAATAGAAGCAAAATAAGGAAACATATACTGGTAATATGAAAATAGATTTTAAGCGCCTCTGAGGGTCAGCTTCATCGGTAAGCTTGTAGTGTTTACGCCATAAAGAATCTCTGCCTTGAACGAATCTAAAGATAGAATGGCAATCTAGGTAGAAGGAAAAAGGTAAGCCGTACTTTAAAAATATAGCTTGCAGAGCCATAATATGAGCCCGGGCAGTTTCACGCTTAAGGAGAATGGCATACAACATAAAACGGCTAAAGTCATCCGGGGAAGTAATCAGAGACCATTTTCCTTTCGCATAAGGGGACCATTTGTGGATAGAGGAGCCGTGTTGTATTAATTCACCTGCATAGTTAGTCAGAACTTCTCTGTCATGAGTTTTGCGTTTAGGTCTTTTTAGATAAAAACCATGTTGTTTGGCACGGTCAATAATAGTAGGTAAAAATACTTTTTGTTTAAACCTGGTTTCCAAATGTTGTTTGATAAAGCTGTAATTGTAGGATTTAAGAGGGATATCTTTATTTTTAATAAGTTTTTGTTCAAATCTTAGTTCTCTGAGGATATTGTTGTCAGCTTTCTGGTCAAGACTCCGGGGGTTTTTCTTTCTTTTGTATTGAATAGAGAATTTATCAGGGTTTTGACGATACCGTCTAACCAAGGTACAAAATCGCCTTTTTTTAATCCCGAGGATTTCTTGGAGATAAGTTCTTTTGACTTCTTTTCGCAGATAACGCTCCATAAGCTCTTTGACCTGAGAATCAGTAAACTTTTTGTGTAATTGCGCCATAATTTAGGCCTCCTTTTTGACCTTAAATTATAGCGCTTTTAGGTGTGCACTTTTAAACTTAAATCTCTTATAAACTGTGCACTTTTAATTCTTAAATGACGCAGATACAATAATTTCTTGAAAAATGGCCTTTATTCAAGTATTATAAAAGAAGAATATTATGACTAAAGAAAGGAAGAAAATAGGCGAAATTCTTGTTGAAGCCGGCTATATAACAGAAGAACAGCTCGATAAGGCATTAAAAGAACAGGCTGTAACAGGAGAGAAGTTAGGTGAAATATTAGTTAAGAAAGGCTGGCTTATAAAAGAGGAGTTAGACCAGTCTTTAGCTAAGCAGATAGGAGTAAGCAGGTTTGATTTATCTTCCTATATCGTAGACCCTGAGGTTATACGCCTGGTTCCTGAGCATTTAGCCCGTCAGTATAAACTAATACCTGTATTTAGAGTGGAAAATACCTTAACAATTGCCATGGTTGATCCCACCAATGTTTTTGTTATAGATGAGCTTCAGCGGGCTACAGGATATGTGATTGAGTCTGTTTTGGCAGATGAAATGTCAATTCACAGGGCGCATGAACAGTATTACGGAACAAGCGGGTCATTGCAGGAAATAGTAGCTTCTTTAGATAAGGATAAAATTAAGGATTTTGGGGATTTAGGGGAAGATGCTCCGGTAATTAAGCTTGTTAATCTTGTTATCGTAAAAGCGATTGAACAAAACGCTTCTGATATTCATATTGAGCCCGAAGATAAATTTTTAGGCGTACGTTACCGCGTAGACGGTATTCTTTACAGGAAAGAGTCATTCCCTAAATACCTTCAACCTGCTGTTATTTCCCGCATAAAGATTATGTCCGGGCTTGATGTCGCCGAAAAGCGTCTTCCCCAGGATGGCAGAATACTAATGAAGGTAGGTAATAAAGATATTGATTTTCGTGTTTCTACCTGTCCCACAATTCACGGAGAAAATGCTGTGCTTCGCGTGCTTGATAAAAGCAGTATGACAGTAGGTTTGGAGGGTATAGGTTTTTCCCATAAGCAATTGGAAATATTTAAGGATTTGATAAGCCAGCCCTACGGGATAATTCTTGTTACAGGCCCCACGGGCAGCGGTAAAACTACGACATTATACTCGGCATTAAAAAAACTCAACAAAGAAGATGTCAACATAATGACTGTCGAGGATCCTGTAGAATATCAGTTTCCCCAGATTCGTCAGGTTCCAGTAAATCCCAAGATAGGCCTTACCTTTGCCGCAGCTTTGAGGTCTTTTTTGAGGCAGGACCCCGATATTATTATGGTTGGAGAGATTCGTGATTCTGAGACTGCTGAAATTGCCGTGCAGGCGGCTTTAACGGGCCATCTTGTGCTTTCAACTTTACACACTAACGATTCTCCTACTGCCTTTACGCGTTTGGTAGAGATGGGTATAGAGCCGTTTTTGGTTTCTTCTTCTCTCATTGGTGTTCTTGCTCAGCGGCTTGTCAGAAAAATCTGTTCGCATTGTAAAGAGGAATATATTCCTTCGGAAGAAATATTGGCGAGCCTGGACTTTAAAGATAGATCCGGCATTAAGTTTTCCCGGGGCAAAGGATGTAGGCTTTGCGGCAATACCGGATACAAAGGAAGAATCGGCATTATTGAACTTTTAAGAAACAGCCCTGCTATACAGGAGTTGGTATTGAAGAAAGCATCTGCTGATGAAATAAAGAAACAGGGAGAAAAAGAAGGACTGGTTACATTACGGGATTCAGCGATACAAAAATTGTTGGATGGTGTTACTACTGTTGCCGAGGTACTGCGTGTTACTGAAGAAAGCAGAAAGTAAAAATATGGAAGGGCAGAAGAATATTTTTGAAGATGTCGTTGAGGATGTTATAAAAAGGACGCTAAGCCTGCGGTTTGATATATGCAGATGTGATATCTGTAGGAAGAGTATGCTGGAAATAGTATTGAGCAAGCTGCCCAAATTCTTTATCAATACTAATCAGTTTAAATACCAGGATATTGTTAATTATGTTAGAAATAGATATTTTAAGAAGATTATGGAAGAAACTGCCGCGGCAATCAACTATGTAAGCAAAAATCCTCCCCATAAGACGGATACAAACAGAGAAAAGGACTTTAAGCAGCTTCTTGAAAGGATTTACCAGGATAGGGGTTTGGATTTTAGACGTTATCACCAGAGTATTCTGAAGAGAAGGGTGGCGTTGAGGCTGCGGGAAAACAATAAGGATTCTTATTTAGAATATCTTAAAATTTTGGCTCATAATCCGGATGAATACGAGAAACTTTTTGATGTGCTTACCATAAATGTTTCTGAATTCTTTCGTGATAAGCCTGTGTGGGAAGACATCAGGAAGGTGTTGAACAGGGTTATTGCAGATGATAAATATGGTACTCGTGTAAAGATCTGGAGCGCAGGATGCGCAAAGGGCGAAGAACCGTACTCTTTGGCTATTCTTGCTGAGGAGATTGGTTGCGGCAAGAGAGTTGAAGTGTATGCTACTGATATTGACAATGGAAGTTTAACCGAGGCACGAGAAGGTATATACGATGTGCGAAGAGTCAGAAACGTGCCCGATAATATCTTGAAAAAATACTTTGATTTTGACGGCCATGGCAACTATGTATTGAAAGATTTTATAAAGAAAAAGGTGATATTCAAGAAGCACGACCTTATAAATGATTTTCCTTTGCCTGAAACTAATATTGTGGTATGCAGAAATGTTTTTATATACTTTACAAAGCCCTTGCAGGAGACAATCCTCAATAAATTCTACACTTCTTTGAAAAACGGCGGGTATCTTATAATAGGTAAAGCAGAGACTATTTTGACAGAAGCAAGACTTATTTTTGAGAATTTTGATACTGATAACCGGATTTACCGTAAGAAGAAGATATAACCGCAGATAAAACCGCAGAGCCGCCACGTATTTAGATGCCGCAAGCTCGCGGGGTATTCGCTCTGCGAGGCAGGCCAGAGAAGCATATTCCATGAAGAAGGCAAATAGGAAAAAAGGAGATGATACGATAATTGTTCAATGACAGTTGGTGAAAGCTCCGGATTATCGGTAAAATAAAGTGAGATAGTCTCAGAGTAAGTAGGTTATAGGTTGTATGTATCCGATGAGGTTTAACCGGGAAAATGCTGTACCCTAAGGGCAGACACCTCCTTCGTCCTTCGGACTACGGCGGGCAGGCTTCGCACTTGAGAGCGCAAAATGCTCATAATGCCCGGCAGCCTAAATGGTTGCATTAAACAGAGGCTGTACTAAAGAGTACACAGCATTTTCCCC
>MVCW01000039.1 GCA_002049895.1 Candidatus Omnitrophica bacterium 4484_171
ACAACCTATAACCTATCTACTCTGAGACTATCCTATCTATTTTACTGATAATCCAGAGTTTTTCACCAACTATCATTGAACAATTACCGTATCATCTCCTTTTTTGCAACATGTAAAGTAAGCCCCGATATGCCCTCTACTATTATTTCATCATTTTTATCTATGCGGTTTTTTGATGCCGCATCCCATATTTCACCGTGGACCCGCACTTTACCTTTTTTGTGTATTGTGCTTAAAGCAATGCCTTTTTCCCCTATCAACCCTTCTTTTCCCGCTTTAGATTTTTGACGCTGCGCTTTTATAGCTTTTCCTACAACAAACAACAGTATAGCCGAGATGGATACTATAACAGGAATAAACACCTTAAAAGATACCCTTGTAAACAAAGGCTGATTAAAAAGCATAATAGAACCAAAAAACAGTGCGGTTATTCCTCCCAATGTAAATATACCGAATGTCGGAGTAAAGCTTTCTATAACTAAAAATATTATACCCAGTATTATAAGAATAAAACCAGCGTAATTTACAGGCATTACGCTAAATGCATAAAGAGCAAGTATAACACATATTAAGCCTGCTATTCCCGGCAGGCCAAAACCGGGGTGGGTAAATTCGACAATTAATCCCAAGAAGCCCAGAGTAAAAAGAAGATAGGCGATGTTAGGGTCAATTACTGTGTTGAGTATTTTTTCTCTTATCGTTAAGGGAATATTTTCTATGTTTGTCTTATTTATTTTAATATTAACCTTGCCTTTTGCAGTGGTGACAGTTTTTCCATCGATTTTAGTAAGCAGCTCGTTCAGATTCTGGGCAGCTACGTTGCATATTTTTTTGTTCAAAGCTTCCCTCTCGGTTATAGACACGCTTTCTTTTATCGCGTTTACGATAAAATTAACCGGCCTATTCCTTTCGTCAGCTATAGTTTTTGCCCATGCGATGGTATCACTCATTATTTTTTCTTTAACATTTTTACTCAATTTCCCCCAGCTTCCGCCTCCAACCACAGGATGAGCAGCTCCTATATGGGTTGAAGGGCTCATTGCGATAATGTTAGAGGCATAGCTTATAAAGACTCCAGCGCTTGCCGCCCTTGCTCCTTTGGGTGCTATATAGGTAATAATAGGAACAGACGAGTTTAGAAAAAGCTTTACTATTTCTTGAGCAGATTTAAGCAGTCCACCCGGCGTATCCAGCTTGAGGATAAAAACCGCGTTTTCTCCCTCTGCTTTCTTTAACCCGCGTCTTATATATTCATAAGTTAAGGGATTAATAATATAGTCTTTTACGGATACTATCTTTACGCCGCCGGACGAGGTAATTGGTTTTGAAGGAGAGGCAAAAGATACTTTTTGTGCGGCGCTTGAAATAATTACAGCCAGAAGAATATTTATAACATTAGTTTTCATGAGCATTATTATAATATCAAAAAAACAAAGATAATAAAACAATTTTGTTTGACAATGTTTCAAAAGGTAAATAGAATATGAATATATTTAGCACTTGCATAACAGGTGTTTGGCTAGGAGTAAGAAGCTTTCTGTTTTTTCCTATCAGCTGTGAGCCAAAAACTATGAGCTTCTTTATGTCGATTCTTCCTATGAGCTGCGAGCTATGAGCTATCTACGGCCCCATCGTCTAGCCCGGTTTAGGATGCGTGGTTCTCAGCCACGAGACACCGGTTCAAATCCGGTTGGGGCTGCTTTTTATTTTTATGGTGGCAGGTATGGCATCAACCTGTGGTTCCCCCGTGAAATTCGCTTCGTTCATTAACGGGGCTTAATTCGGCTAAGAGTTTTGTCCCAATTCTCCCTAGGTAACCCCGACCTTTCCATATTTTTCAGGTTAACCCTGGAAGGAGAGAGTCTGATTATAGATAGGGGTTTTGAGGCTGTGCCTGAGCAGAATGAGAAAATCGCTTCTTTAGAATTTGCGAATAATTCTTGACATTACTTCAGAAATTTTTTTCTTGCAAACTTACTTATATTATGGTAAAAAGTAAATATAATAATGTATATCATGAGTAGTAAGAAAGGGGGGTTGATGGAAGAAAAAGGATTAATTATGAGCATAGCGTTGTTTTTTATTTTTTCCCTTTGCGGCTGTGATAACTTTTCTTTCACAAAGAAATCGGCACAAAGAACCAAAAAATCGGCGACAACTACCCCTGTTGTTACAGGGACAATTATAGCGAAAGTGAATAATTACCCTATTACGTTGGAAGAGTTAAACAAAGAGGTGAAACGTTATAATGAAACAGTTCTCAAAGATAAGCCGGAGATGAAAATAAATACTCCTGAGAAAAAGATAGCTTATTTAAAGGATGAAATGGTAAGGCGCATCCTTATATACCAGGAAGCTCTGGATAGAGGGTTGGATAGGAATCCCGACGTGCGAAAGGCTCTGGAGCAGACCAAACAGCAGCTGCTTATTTACAAGTTAATTGAAAACGAAACAAATAAGATAAGTGTTACATCCGGAGATATCGAAGATTATTATAATCGTTATAAAGACAGTTTGAGAGAGCCTGAGCAGAGGAGAATAAGAGAGATAGTGGTTATAAGCGAATCACAGGCAAAAGATTTATTGATAAGACTTCTGCAGGGAGAAGATTTTGCCTCTCTGGCGCGCCAGTATTCAAAAGCTAAAAGCGCGGATAAAGGAGGAGATTTGGGGTTTATAAAACCCGAAGGAAAATTTAAAGAGTTTCGCGAGATAGCTTTTTCTGACGCGTTGGGCGTAGGGAGCATTAGCAGTGTTTTTAGGGGGCCCGATGGTTATTACATTATTAAGATAGAAGCAATAAAGGGGGGGCAGCAGAAGAGCCTTTCCGAAATGTGGGATGATATAAAGAGAGGCCTGACTTTTCTGAAACAGCAAGAGCGTGTAAATGAGTTAGTGGGTAATTTATCGAGAAAAGCAAAGATAGAAATAATGGAGGACAAGGTTAAATAGCATGTCTGAACGCATTCTCTCTGATGTAAAGGCGGAATTTAATGAAATTGAAAATATCTAAAAAGGTACTAAATTTAAGCATAGGGATTGTCTTAAGTGTGGCCGCGATTGTGCTTCTGAATATTTATATAAGTAAAGAAAGAAACAAAATGTCCAGTGACTTAAAAAGGGCGTTTGCGGAAAAATATAAAAGTTTAGGTTCAGTGATTGTTGCTAAAAAAGATATACCTCCGGGAACAGAAATTACGTCTGATATGCTTGAGACAAAAGTAGTTCCTAATAAATATATACAGCCCAGAGCCGCGACCTCTGCGAATAGAATAGTTGGTATGAAAACCGTTGTTCCTATAAACAAAGGAGAGCAAATCAGTTTGAGCAAGCTGCTTTCTCCCAGAATAGCGCGGGGGCAGTCTTTAGCAATGGCAACCCCTGTTGGGAAGAGGGCAATAACTATAAATGTTGACAATATTGCCGGCCTTATGGGAATGCTTAGGCCGGGCGATTATGTTGATGTTATCGTTCTTATGGCTGTGCCTGTACGAACTGAAGGAGGAAAACAAGTCAAACAGATGCTTACTATTCCCCTTTTCCAGAATGTGCTGGTATTAGCGGTAGGGAACAAGCTGGCTAACATAGGGGAAGCGAAGTCCTCCTCGTGGAGGATAAGCGCTAAAAAGACTAAAGCTGCCAGGGCTTCTGCTTCAGAAGGAGTTACCTTGGCGTTGTTGCCTAAAGAGGCTAGCCTGCTCTCTTTTGTAAGTGAACAGGGCAGGATCCGCCTTCTTATGCGTTCTCCGGCAGATGCTAGGATAGAGCCTATTCCTCCGGCGAACTGGGAAACTTTTTTTGAGTATATTCACCCAACTTTGCCCGGGCAACCACAGCAGGCCCCACAGCAGGCCATAGAAACACCGAGAAGAATAGAGATTTACCGCGGATTGGAAAAAGGTTACATTACTATTTCTAAATGATGAGGTATATAGTCAAAACAACAGTTCTGGTTTCATTATTGCTTGCTAATTTCCTTTCTGCGTCGCCCCAGGATTTATTTACAGATGATTCAGATATAGGTAATGTTATTATGTATGTTAATGAAACAAGGGTATTCTCCGTAAACGAACCTGAGCGGATTGCTATCGGTACCCCCGCGGTCGCAGATGTTACAAAGGCTACAGAAAACAGTATAACTGTTATTGCTAAGTCTGCGGGCGGGACCACATTAAGCTGGTGGGATAAATTCGGCGAGCACAGCCGGTATATCAGTGTTTACAAAGAAAGAATGAATAGAGTAAAGAGAAGGATAGATGATTTGATAAGAAGCATTGGATTTACAAATTTACAAACGCAGGCCATGGACAGCGAAGGCAAGGTTATGATTAAAGGTGAGGTTAAAACGCAGGTGGATAAAGACAGGCTGCTCGCCGCCCTCGCGGGCGTTAAAGATAAGATTCTTGATTTCGTAGGTATATGGGAAGACAAATCCAGCGTGGAAATTGCCGTTGAAGTGCTGGAGCTGGATAAAGACGCGGTAAGAAGCTTAGGATTTGATTTGCCAAACGCTTTAGCGTTAACGGAATCATCAGGGCCGACTTCCAGCGCTGTTACAGGGTTTTCCAATATTTTCCATGTATCTGATTGGACAAGAAGCGCGTTGAGCTCAACGCTTGATTTACTTATTCAGAGCGGTAAAGCGCGTGTGCTTTCCCGGCCGCGTTTAGTCTGCCGCAGCGAAAAAGAAGCAGAGCTTTTAGTAGGAGGAGAAGTTCCTGTATTTACCACTGAGGTAGCTTCTGGAGGCGGGGAAGGTACTGACGTCGAGTATAAAGAATACGGGATAAAATTAAATGTGAGGCCCACGGTAGTCGAAAATAATAGAATTGATATTGTCCTGAATGTGGAGGTAAGTGAAATCGGCGACGAGGTAGTAATTGGAAGCGCAAACTCGCCGACAGCCAAAGCCTATCCGCTCAGTAAAAGGACGATTTCTACGGAAGTATCATTAAAAGACGGGGCCACATTAAGCATAGGCGGGTTGATTAAGGAGAAAACTGAGGAGGATTTAAAGAAATTCCCCTGGTTAGGAGATGTTCCTGTTCTTGGGGCGTTCTTCCGGCACAAGGAGGTTAAGTCCGGCGGCGGATCAGGTAAAAGGGGCAACACCGAGCTTTTTATCACTTTGACTCCGCGTATAATCTCTAATACAGGAGATAATAGGACCAAGCAGATAGAGAAAAACGCCCTTTCTCATAAAAAAAGTACATTTAATTTTTATGAAAAGAATAATATACCCGATAGCCTTAAGGAATATATATATTCCATTCAGAAAAGGATTGCCAATAATATTTTTTATCCTCCCGTTTTAAGCCGGACCGGCTGGGAGGCGAATTTAATTGTTTCGCTCAAGCTATCTTCTATAGGGGAGCTTAAAGATGTGCATATTGTGAAACCTTCGGGTTATAAGACATTTGACAGCCAAGCCTTAGAGACAGTAAAAAGATTGGCCTATCCTTCTTTTCCCTCTCATGTGCGCCTGGAAGAAGTGACTATAGAAGTTCCTATCGTTTACAAGACACATAGATAATATGTTAAGGACCATTGCTACATTCAGCACAAAGGGTGGCGTAGGCACGACCACAATTACTCTTAATACCGCGGTCAGCCTTTCTTTGCGGGAGAAAAAAGTTCTGCTTATATCTTTAGATTTGAATGCACCCATGGATATGGTAAAGATGGTTAATGTTAAACCTCAAAAGACTATAGTAGATTTGATCGCTCACTCCAGAGAAATTAGAAGGGAGAAGAAAAACCTGAAAAGATTTTTTATTCCCCTCAATCCCTATCTTGATTTTTTGCCATCAGCGCCTTCTTTGAGATTAACCTCACATATTAAGCCTCAGCATATCGAAGAATTTCTAACCTTATTTCAGGAATTGGATTACGACTTTATTATTATAGACGGCGGCAGAGGTTTAAGCGATAACCTGATAAAAGTCTTCAGTAGTTCCAATTTGATATTTCTCATAGTAACTCCTGACATTCTTTCTGTTTATCATACCGAGTGGATTCTGGATACTCTACAGACTTTATATTTTCCTCTAAAAATGTTAAAGATCATTCTTAATAGGGCAGAGAGCAGGGGAGGAGCGGATGTGGGGGAAGTAAAGATGTTTTTCCCGGTAGAGATCTTTTCTCAAATTCCTTCGGAAGGAAAATCCGCGGGAATAGCTTTGAACAAAGGCGTTCCTTTGGTTTTAGACAACCCCAGAAGCAGCGTAACTTTAGCCATAAAGAAATTAGCGGACAGCCTTTTGGACAGGGAAGATATTTACCTTCCTGCAAAAGAGCTGTCCGAGATTAAACTCAAAAAGAAACCAGCAGAGATGATTGTTTCAGGAAGTGATTTATTGGTAAACTTAGGGTTAGTAGAGCCCCTTAAAGCTAAAGTAGCAGAGGAAGATTCAATCATAGACCTAAAAGAAAGAGTTCACCGAAGGTTGATCGAGAGAATGGATTTAAAGAAGATGCCGGTAGAAGTCTTAATGTTAGACAGGGAGAAGTTCAAGGAATTAAGACAAGTAGCAGGAAAGATTGTGAATAATATTTTGACGGAAGAAACTCAAAGCTTCATTTCTTCTTTGGAGATAAGAAAGAAATTGATTCAAGAAATCGTTGATGAAGCTCTTGGATTTGGCCCATTGGAAGATTTAATAAAAGACAATACCATTACAGAGATAATGGTTAATAATAAGGATAAGATTTATATAGAGAGGGACGGTAAGCTGGAACTTACAAGCAAGCGTTTTACATCTAATGACCACCTTAGGGTAGTTATTGAGAGGATTCTTATTCCCCTGGGCAGGCGCATTGATGAGTCTTCTCCTTATGTTGACGCCCGCCTTCCTGACGGCTCCCGTGTTAATGCGATTATACCCCCTTTGAGTTTAACAGGCCCAACCTTAACCATAAGAAAGTTTGCCAAACAGCGCCTTACAGTGCAGGATTTAATTGAGAGGTTTGATAGTTTAAGTGAAGATATGGGTAAATTTCTTGAAGCGAGCGTAAAAGTGCGCAAAAACATACTTGTTTCCGGAGGCACAGGCTCAGGCAAAACTACATTACTCAATATTCTATCAGAGTTTATTCCAGATAGGGAAAGAATAATTACGATTGAGGACTCCGCCGAGTTAAAGCTGCACCATCAGCATTGGATCAGGCTGGAGTCGCGGCCTCCCAATATAGAAGGTAAGGGAGAAGTGACTATAAGGGAGTTATTCAGAAATACATTGCGTATGCGCCCTGACAGGATAATTGTTGGTGAGTGCCGGGGCAAAGAAGTGATGGATATGCTTCAGGCAATGAATACAGGCCATGACGGTTCATTGTCAACTATTCATGCCAATTCTACCCGTGATGTTATGATCAGGCTGGATAGTATGATTCTCATGAGCGGAATGGAACTGCCCTTAAGAGCGATTAGAGAGACAGTCGCTTCGGCTATAGATTTGATTGTTCACACTGCCCGTTTGTCTGATGGGTCGCGGAAAGTTATCCAGATTACCGAATTTACCGGATTGACGGCCGGTGGCCACCCTGACTTAAAAGACATATTTGTTTTTAAACAGAAAGGCGTTGCTCCCGACGGCGGGATTATCGGCGGTTTTTATCCTACCGGCTATATACCTACATTTTATGACGAGATTATCTCACGGGGCATTATACTTCCCCGTGAAATTTTTTCCCCTCACACCTGATTGTGAACCAATTGGACGCTTAAGGATATTGGCTGATTCAGCACAGAGGCAGATATATATTATGTTTGTGAGCTCCGGCGTCAAGCTAAGGGTCAAACCTGAAAAATAATGGCAAAAAAAATTAACTTCATTCTTTTTGCTATAACGCTCGCTGGCTTAACCATATCAGCAACGGTAATATTTCAAATGAAAATCTCCGACACAGATCTATGGCTTCATCTAAAAACCGGAGAGTATATCTGTAGCAACAAAACAATTCCTAAAGAGGATATATTTTCTTTTACCAGGGAACATAAGCCGTGGATAGACCACGAGTGGCTGTTTCAAACCGCCTGCTATTTTATTTACAAGAATTTTTCTTTTGATGGTTTGCTATTCCTGAAAAGTCTGATTTTTATGTCCGCGTTTTTCATTTTGCTTATAGGGGTATACGATAAATTTATGAGATTGCCTTCCCTGGCACTTTTATTTTTATTTATAGGCACGACTTTAAACCGTATTACTCTCAGGCCCGGCTTGTTCAGTTTACTGTTTATTATAATATTTCTAACCATCCTTTATAAGAAGAGGGATAACCCGTTTTTTTTGTTTATTTTGCCTGTTTTGCAAGTTTTTTGGGTAAATATCCATGGCTATTTCTTCTTAGGCCTTCTGGTGTTGTCAATTTTTTGGATAGAAGAAATTATTTCTAAAAAAAGCTCAAGGCGCGGCATTCTTTCTCCTATTGGCGCGGCATTTTTCCTGTCGGTTATAGCTACATTCGTTAATCCTTATTTTTTAAAGGGAGCCCTTTACCCCTTTTTTATTTTCCGGGATATAATTACGGGAAAGTCAAAAGAACTATTTGAATTTATAATGGAATTGGAGTCTCCCTTTAAGAGTGAGTTTATTTCGGCAAGATTCTATAAGGCCGCTATTGTTATTTCTTTTTTGAGCTTTTTCTTTTTAATAAAAGATTATTACGGTTCTTGCGGCGATAAAAATGTCAAGCCGAGTTCTTCTAACCGCAAATTTAGGATTTTTTCAGCGGGCAAACGGACGCTTTTTAAAAGATTTATAACGAAAGCCCGGTTAAATTTACTTCTATGGGCGGCAATTTTTATTTTTTCTATGGGAGGAATTAGAAATGTGCATTTTTTTGGAGCAGCCTCGGTATTTATTACAATGGATAATTTAAAGAGTTTTTTTCAGAAGCTTCATCAAAGGATGCATCCCGGCAGGTTGCTGCTATTGAATTTTAGCCTCGCGGCTATAATGTGCTTTTTTAGCTGGAAAATAGCCCAGCCGCGGCTATTTAACATTTCTTATGTTTTAAAAGAGGGCGTTCTTAAGCCAAGAACATATATAGGGACAAAGGAAGAGGCAATTTTTCCTTACAAGGAAGCCGCCTTTCTTAAAAAGTTTGAGCCCGCAAAGCGGTTTTTCAATGATTTCAACAGCGGCGCTTTTTTAACCTTTAATGCTCCCTCAGGATATAAGGTTTTTATAGATGGCCGCACCGAGTTTTATGGGAAAGATTTCTTAAAAGATTATAGGAAGACGTGTGAAGGTGACCGGGATACATTTGATAAATTAGTCAATAAATATAATCTTCAGGGTTTTTTTATTAGCTACCGGGGATTAGATTTTACGGAAAAGCTGTTAGAATTATTGTATAGGAAGAAATGGAAAGTGGTTTTTTTTGGGGATTCCGCGATAATCTTTTTAAAAGATAGTAAGGAGAATAAAGAGTATGTGGATAAATATGCGGTTGATTTGGAAAACTGGCAAGCCAGACAGGACGATCTGCTCCAATTAAAACTAAAAAGGGTAATCCCTTATTCCCACATTAAAAGATTGAGAATATTGAAAGAAAAGTTATTTAAAGGCGTACGAACATTTCTACAAAGCCTATATTTTAGGCCTAAGAGATGAGGATATTTTTCAGCTATTAGCCAAAACGTATATAGAATTAGAAAGATACAAAGAAGCAGAAGAAATTTTAAGAGCAGGCCTAAAATATCATCCTGAAAGTAAGAGTATAACCAAGCTTCTTGAGGTGCAAATTAACGTAAGTAAGGAATAAGTATAAGGATTCTGAACTTTCCACTCAGGATAAAGAATCTTAGCTGCATAATAGCGTTAAAAATGTTTATGGGTACTGTCAAGAGCTGCATAGAAGAGTGCAGCTAAAAATGCGAAAAGGGGCAAGCAGATTATTAAAAGATTACAGAGATTGTTTTTTATTAGTATCGCTACGTAATCGGTTCTTAATCGCTGTAATCAGGTTCTTTCAATCTCACAAAAAATAAGAAAGAACCAAAGATATATGCGTCCTAAAAAATCACTTCCCGCATCGAGAGTATTATCTTAAAAGAGAAAAGGAAAAATCCCTTCTTAGGATGCCGCAGGCTTTCTTCTGTACTCAACGAGAAACACGGCTTAGATATATCCAAGAGCTTAATTAACCGGGAAAATGCCGCACCCTAAGGGCAGATACCTCCTTCGTCCTTCGGACTACGGCGGGCAGGATTCGCACTCAAGAGGGCTGTTTGTCCGTCCCGCTCGGCAAATCAAAGGAGGACGCCGAATAGAAATTGTACTCTCTTGCCTTGTTTTTTATTATTCAATATGGTATATTCGAATGGTCACCTGGGGAGGCGACAAAATAGAGGGGTCCAAAATAGAGGGGTCAGGTCTCAAGATTTGAAGTTAGCCATTATTTTTTAATATTTGTTTGAAGGAGAATAGGGATATACACCTATTTTGAAGCAGCTTTCTTATTTTATGAGCCAAAAATGAGAAGAATTATCAGAAAAAGAAAAACCCAGGCAGTAGTTGAATATTTCTTAGCGTTCGCGCTGATTATTATCTTGACTGTCCTGGGCTTTAACGGCGCGATTAAGACGGTAAAGGATAAGAGTAAAGATTTTTTTGTTAGAAAAGTGAATGATATGAAGCCTGATGGGAGTCCGGGAGACGGAGATCTGGGAGATGGGGATGAGCGGATATCAGGAAAGAGATGTATATTGTCCTGCCGGCGTGCCGGTGTATTATAAATTTGTCGGGTGTATTTCAGATGAACAACATCCTATACAAATCATAGGGACTCCTTACGCGAATACAGGCGGAGCAAGAAGTGTTGTTTTAAAGCGCGGAAGCCCTCCGACTGTAGCCGAAATTAACTATATGAATTCTGTCGGCGATTCAAGATTTGACGGTAGGGATTTTGGTTGGAGGATGTCTAAACCGGCAGGGTATGAAGATACATATATAGAGAGCGTGAAAGCTGGTTATACAGGAATAATGTTAGAACTTACAAAGCCTACCCCAAAGTCTGTTTGGTATGCTGCTTTTTACTCTCCGGAAGATACGAAATTAGGGCATATTTCTATCACTGTCCAGTCCGACTGCCCCTAATAAAGGGGTCAGGTCTCAAGATTTGACGTTAAATAGATTTTATGGTACTCTATTTTTGTTATGGCAAGGCCTTTAAGGTTGTCCTTCGAGAATGCAGTCTATCATATAACAGCAAGAGGTAATAGAAAAGAAAACATCTTTTACTCAGACAAAGATAGAAATGTATTCCTGGATAAAATGAACGAGACTTTTAACAAATACTCCTTTATCTGCTACGCCTATTGCCTTATGGATAACCACTACCATTTATTCGTAAAAACACCTTATGCTAATCTTCCCGAGGGCATGCATTATCTTAACTCCTCTTACGCCAATTGGTTAAGAACAAAATACAAAATTGTGGGGACGATTTTCCAAGGAAGATATAAGTCAATTATTGTGGATGAAGATACTTATGCCCTAATGCTTTCTGTGTATATTCATTTAAATCCCTTAAGAGCGGGAATAGTTGAACGGCTTGAAGAATATCCATGGAACAGTTTTATAGATTATATTGGAGCAAGAAACCGCCTAATAGAAAATCTGAATATCCAGTTTATATTAAACCATTTTGGCAACAATTTAGAACAGGCGCAAAAGGAGTATAAAAAGTTTATAATAGACAATGTGGATATAGAAAATCCTTTAAAAAATGCTTTTAGAGGCATAGCCATAGGGAGCGAGCCATTTATAGACAATATAAAAGAAAAAATAGATGCTATAGGTGAAAACAGAGAAATAAAAGAAACTAAGCTTTTAGAAACCTATGGTTTAGAAGACATAATTACCAGTATATCAAGCTGTTTTAGCGTAAAAAGAGAAGAAATTTTAAGCAAAAAAAGGGGTAATATATACCGCCAGCTGGCGCTTTACCTCATTAAGAGGTATACGCCATTATCATTAAAAGAAACGGGAGAAGCGTTTGATATGGACTATTCTTCGGTATCCTTTGCGGCTAAGAGGTTTAATCAAATGCTTAAGGAAAATAATAAATATTCATATATGGCCGATGAAACGATAAAAGCGCTAAAAAGTACTAAACAAAGACTAAGAAATGATGACTAACTTCAAATCTTGAGACCTGACCCCAATCCATAGAAAGCGTTTTCATTGAAACTGTATCCCCCCTTGTTTTTTTATTATTCAATATGGTATATTCGAATGGTCACCTGGGGAGGCGACAAAAAGGCAAACCTCGAGGTAACTTGGGGGGCGCAAAACCACGGATCCTTATAGACACAGATGATCACAGATTGACAAAACACAGATGATCACAGATTATATCTGTGCTAATCTGTATTGACGCGAAGCATCTGTGTTAATCTGTGAAGCGAAGCAGGACGGCCGGGCTGCCGAAAGCTTCTTACAATGAAGATGAAGCAAATGAGTTTTTGTTATACGCGGATGGATAAAGAGATGAGAATAGCGGTTAACTCAGGCAAAAATATTCGAGGCAGGAGAAAAACCCAGGCAGTAGTTGAATATTTCTTAGCGTTCGCGCTGATTATTATCTTGACTGTCCTGGGCTTTAACGGCGCGATTAAGACGGTAAAGGACAAAAGCAAAGACTTCTTTGTTAGAAAGGTGAATGATATGGGAGTAGAGTAAAATGGCCAGGAAACTTTCTCAAAGCATTGTTGAATACATAATGTTGGTAAGCGTGGTAGCCGCGGCTCTTGTGGCAATGAGTGTTTATGTCCAGAGAGCGGCTCAGGCGAATCTTAAGCTTGTTGAGGATCAGATCAATATAGAGGCAGGAAGTGAGGAGCCTTAAAATAAAGGGGGTGACTTTATGAAGATAAAGAGAAGCGCTCAGTCTACCATTGAGTACGTTTTGCTTGTCGCGGCATTGGTATTAGCATTTATTTATGCTGCCAACAGTGTTATTAAACCTAAAACAGAGAGCATGGCAGATACGGGAGGGAACATCATTGACAAGGCCTCTAATGAGATAGGCAGTAAAATGGGGATTCAATAGTACCCCACTATATAAAAGGAGGTGAATGTAATATGTTAATAAGAATAAAGAAAGCTCAATCAACGGCAGAATACGCGATTATACTGGGTGTGGTTGTTTCAGCGGCATTGGCGATGCAGGTATACATCAAGCGGGGTTTGCAGGCTCGAGCCGCGGCAGGAGTGGACGCTTTTACTCAGCCGTCTTTTACAATGACGGAGAGCGTTACCGGCGCAACCGCGAACTTTGCCAGTATCTCCCAGTATGAGCCTTACTACGCAGAGTCGCAGTACCAAACTCAGCAGGCCAGCAGAAGTGATATTAATGTAGGCGATAACTATACTACTAATATTACCGGTAACGAAATTAGCGGCAGAGCGGCCGGCGGGTTCTCTAAACAGCATGCGCTTCGCGCAAACGCTGATACTTTATGGAAATAATGAGAGTAATATATAAGAAATGCGAAATGGAGGTGAAGGTATGAAGAGAAAAGCGCAAAGTATGGCTGAATACGCGGTGTTAATCGCTGTGTTTCTTGCCGCTGTGATAGTAGCGCAGAGCTATGTTAAGAAAGCCATAACCGGTAAATTTAAGAGCTCAGGCGACCGCATAAGCACTGAGCAGTTTGGATCAACCTATAACAGCATCAGCTGGGATCAGGCCAGCTCAAATGAAATCACAGGAACAGCGGCTGGTATTGGTGCTGGATATTGGTCAGATTCAACATTAGTTAGTAGCGGTTTAGGGCTAGAAAGTCAGATAGGGCTTAGTTATGTGGGAGGACAGGTCAGCCGCAAAGATTGGGGAATCGGTTATAACCTTAAAGGCGGAAATAACAATCTTTGGGAAGAATAAATATGTATAAAAGTTGTCAAGCCACAGTAGAATATCTTTTGATGATTACTGCTATTATTTTGGCTCTGATAGCAGCATTTAACGGCTCTATCAAGAACGGGCTCAACAATTACTACGACAAATTAGGGAGTAAAGTATCGAATATTATTGATAATGGATAGAAAAACACAGAGTATAAGTGAGTACGCGATTCTGGCAGGGTTAGTGATAAGTGCTTTTTTGAGCATGCGGACTCTTATCAAAAGGGGCTATCAGGCAAGGCTAAAGGGAGCAAGTGATTTTGCAACCGATATAGCAGGGGTGCCGAGACAGTACGAACCTTATTATCTCCTTGAGAACGCAGAGACAGCAGCCAATCAAGAAAGCCAGGAAAGACATAGCCCCGGCGGTATACAGTATACATCCTCTGCCAGTACAACTACTAACAGCCAGAGGATAACAGGAATAGATTCAACTCAGGATGATGGATGGTATTAGAAGGATAACGCTGCCGGTGGATTAAACAGCACTGAGCCGTATTGTTTCTATGTGAGATTCCTGAAAAAATCCAGAATCTGCGATCACACTGATTAAAGAAAGATTATGGTGGTTAGATATGATTACGGAGATTAAAGAAAGCTGGAAGATGAATAAAAGAATTGTCGCAATCTTCAATAATTGCCATAATCAAATTCTTTCTAATCGCGCGAAAAACAGGAAAAAACTTAAAAAAGCTGCTGCTATAAGCGAATACGCGGTATTAACTGCTTTAATCGGGGCTTCCCTGCTGAGCTCTTTTATATATGTAAAAAGGGCTAACCAGGGAAGATTAATGAAAGCCGCCGGCGCGCTGGGAACTCAGTTTTCCCCTTCACATAGCAGCCTTGTCCGATCAACCCAGGAATTCTCTCACACAAGGAGAGCTCTCCAGTTTAACGGAGAGGCTAAAGAGGAATTGTTGGAAGACGAGTGGACGAAAACAGGCTATAGCGATAATTCTTCAGGAGTGAGCTTAAAACAAGAGGGCTTATGGGAATAAAACCAAAGTCACAGTCTATCGGCGAATATGTAATTTTAGTAAGTATTCTTGCCGCGGCAGTGGTTAGTATGCAGACTTATCTAAAAAGAAGTATCCAATCTGTGGTAAAATATCAGGCGGACCAGATGAGCGAGGGAAAACAATATTCTGTAGAGTTCCATCCTAAAAAAAGTTTTAGTTTAGGCTCCCATACAGCGATTGATAAGAATGAAAACAAAAATATAAGTGAGAGCAGCAGCAGCCATATAATGGATTCAGGTATTAGAAGTTTTTATACAGGAGTCTCTTCGTCTTGGCGAAGCGAGATAGAGCATGAGGATTAAAAGAACTCAGACAATGCTGGAGTACAGTGTGATGACCGCTGTTATAGCGGCCAGTTTGGTCTTAATGAGCGTTTATTTAAAAAGAGGTTATTCGGGGAGAATCAAGACGCAGTCAGACTCTTTAGGGGTGTTGTATGACGCAGAGAATATAAGTTCAACCTCGACCTATAGCATAGATTCTCATACTGTAACAGATACTTATGTAGATAATATAACGATAGATGGCGAAAGCTATTTAGGATTAGTAAGTACCGAGAATGTAGATGAAAATGTTACGCAAACTGCAAACCAAACAATTACAAAGTAAGAAGGCGGCAGCTCTTATAGAATACGCGGTATTTATCTTAGTTATAGTATTAGCGGTAATCGCTGTGCAGGATTATTTAAGAAGAGCGATTTCCGGAAAATGGAAAGCTTCAGCTGATGCGTTTGGCTATGGCCGTCAATACCAACCATAGGGAGGGATATAATGAGTCCAGTGGTATTTTTGTCAAGTTCGCTAATTTTCGCGGGAACCGGCATATTTTTATTCAGCCGGGCATTTCCTTTTGATAAGTATTTTAAAAAAGCAAGCTTCTTGCAGCAGAGAAGGGTTGAGAGGTTTTCTTCCCAATTAGAAGATATTTTCTATATTCCTTCGTCTAAGTTGATAT
>MVCW01000107.1 GCA_002049895.1 Candidatus Omnitrophica bacterium 4484_171
AAAATAGCAATATTCTCCGGCGCCGGCCTTCCACATAATAAGATTGCCGCGCAAATCTTAAGGCAGGCTAAGATCTTGCAGGAGAAAGAACCCTTTGCGGTGGTTTTGGCCGGCATAGGCCTTAAGAAGGAAGAAGCGCATTTTTTTATGGATAGCTTTCGCTCTTCAGAGCAGGTTCTAAGAAGCGTTATGTTCCTGAATCTGGCAGAAGACCCTCCTGAAGAGAGGCTGCTTACGCCGCGCCTCGCTCTTACTCTGGCTGAATATCTGGCTTTCCAAAAAGATATGCACATTTTGGTTATCCTTACAGATATGTCTAATTACTGTCAGGCTTTAAGGGAAATATCCAGTTTTCGCCAGGAGCTTCCTTCAAGAAAAGGCTACCCCGGATATATGTATACCGATTTAGCTTCTATATACGAAAGAACCGGCAGGATTGAGGGAAAGAACGGTTCAATTACCCAGATTCCTATCTTAACTATGCCCAATATGGATATTACTCATCCTATTCCCGATTTGACAGGATATATTACTGAAGGCCAGATTGTTTTGTCTTTAGCGCTCTATCAAAGAGGAGTTTATCCTCCGGTAGATATATTACCGTCGCTTTCCCGGCTTATGAAAGACGGTATTGGCGAAGGAAAGACTAGAATTGACCATGTTAATTTATCTTCTCAGCTTTATTCGGCCTATGCACGTTCAAAAGAGGCAGAGAGCCTCGCTTCTATTATCGGCGAAGAAGAGCTTTCTCATACGGATAAGAGTTATCTTGATTTCGGGCGTATTTTTGAAGAGGAATTTATTAATCAGGGGTTTAGCGAGCCGCGTTCTATAGAGGAAACGTTGAATATCGGATGGCAGGCTCTAAAGGCCTTGCCGGAAAAAGAACTTAATAGATTAACGAGAGAAGAAATTGAGGAGTTTTATCCCGAAGAATGAGTAGTTTCAGCTTTCTTCCCACAAAAGCGAATTTATTAAAACTTAAACAGGAAATAAAGGTTATAAAAGACGGCTACAACCTTCTTGACCATAAACGCGAGGTTTTAATAAGAGAGCTTTTAAGGTTCGGTTTTGAAATAAAAGATTTAAAAGATAATTTGGATAAAAGTTTAAGAGATACATACGATAAATTTTCTAAGAGTAAAAAGAAGATGGGCAAAGAGAAACTTAAATTTTTATCTATAATGAGGCCGTTATTTCCCGAGATAAAAGCTCTTGAGAAAAGCATTATGGGTGTACATATACCTGTTTTGAGTCTTGCCGAGGAATTTAAGGTTAATTTTCAGGTTCCGTCTTTATCCTGTAAAGAGTTTGATGAATTCCTCGCATCTCTTAAAAGTTTGGTTCCGCTTCTTTTGCGGTATGTAGAAGTAAGTTTTTCGTTATTTAGGATAGGGCAGGAATTGCTTAAGACGCAAAAGCGGCTTAAAGCGCTGGAAAACTTTCATATTCCGCAGTATACCCGCATGATAGCGCATATTGAGGCTGTGCTTGAAGAGGCGGAAAGGGAAGAACTATTCAGGAACAAGAAAATAAAGATGAAACTGGGAGGGCTATATGGATAGAAAGATACTCTTTCTTGTTTTTAGCATAAAGGCAAAAGATGAACTTATAGATAAAGTATTGAATATGGCAAAGATGATGGACGCGAAAATAATAGCCCTTAATGTTATCGACTTTGAAGTAATGAGGCAATCTTTATTATCTTGAAGAAAAAGCCAAAGATAAAGGTATAATGATAAATATTATTCAGGAAGAAGGCGTTTTAGCAAGAGAGCTTATAAAAACAGCTTCTAAATTCGGCGTTGATTTAGTTATAATAAGCAGAGAAGACTTTTAAGAATAAATTCCTCTCTCCTTATTATTTAGCCCCAAACAATGTTCGTAAAGAGATATATCAGGCGATTTCAATGAAGAATTATGTTAAATAAAACACAGATTCTTAGACTGCACCGCAAAGAAAGGTTTTAAAGGAGGATTTAACCGCACACCGCACAGTGAGGATAAAATATTCTTTCACCAAGAGGAACTTTTCAATGGGTTTATTTGTCTAAGGTAATAGAGCGGATAATGGAGAATATTCCCAGGGATACTATAGAGCGGGCTTCAAACGGCGATATCGGCGCTTTTGAGGAAATATACACAAGTTATTCCGGCTTTGTTTATAATGTGGCTTTAAGAATTGTAAATAATACTTCTGATGCTGAAGAAGTTACCCAGGATGTATTTATGAAAATATACAAGAGCCTTAGGAATTTCAGGTTTGAGTCGTCTTTTAAGACATGGGTGTATAGAATCACGGCGAACACCGCTATAAATACATACAAAAAGATTTCCAAAGAATCGAAGCATAGGGGCGATTATGATATTGCACTTAAGACTCATGCCGCAGACGATAAAACAGAAGAGTGTTTTAAGAAAGAAGAGAATGAAAAGCTCCTTGGGTATTTATTGGATAAACTCAGTATTAAACAACGTTCTTGTATAGTGCTTAGAGAGGTCGAAGGGTTAAGTTACGAAGAAATATCAAAAGTATTGGGTATTAATATTAATACAGTGCGTTCCCGGATTAAAAGAGCGCGGCTGGCTCTTTTGGCGTATGGTAAAGAGGTGGTGGGTTATGAATTGTAAAAATATACAGGAATTGATTTTAACCGGTTACAGCGACGGCGAAATAACTCCGGAGCTTGCTAAACAAATAGATGAACATTTGAAGATATGCCCAGGATGCAGGAAGTTTAAGGAGGCTGTAGAGGAAACCGCGCTTAGCCCTTTTAGGAATGCCCAGAGATTTGCGCCGCCTGATGCGTTATGGGAGAAGGTGCGCGAGGCTGTAGTTTATGAGAAGAATCGTGATACCGACGGTATCTTTCTCAGATTGCGTGATGCGCTGCGCGTTATTTTTAATATCCGGAAACCTGTCCTGGCTTTTGCCGCGGCTGCTGTGGTTATTCTGGTTACTACTCTTTTTATGAGGACGCATTATTATAATGAAGAAATAGCGGGGTACCTTGAGGACCAGGTTGAGTTTATAGCTTATCTGGATACCGATGTATCTTCAGGCAGTACGGATTATATGAATTTGGATGTGAAAATAGAAGATATTCTGTCCCAGAGGAACTTTTATGCGCATCTTTTTGTCTAAGTTAATAGAAGGAGGTGATTGCCATGAATAAATATTCAGGAAAAGCGATTGTTTATTTGGGGGTGATTGCATCGATTATGTTGCCACCGGCAGTATATTCTCAGAGTATGGACAATGCTTATCAGGATAAGGGTAATGTTCAGGGTAATAATTTGAGGTCTAACAGGAAGCAGGCCCGCAAGAGGTTTCTTGACAGTTTGAATTTGACAGACGAACAGAAAGATAAACTTAAAGAGCAGAATGCTAAATACAAAGAGCAGGGTAAAGAGCTCAGGAGCAAGCTTAGGGCCAAGAGAAAAGAGTTGAGGGATGAACTTAACAAAGATACGATTGATAAAAAGAAAATCGACGCTATTGTGTCAGAAATCAGTTCCTTATCGGCGCAGCAGACTAAGCAGATGGTAGACAGGATTATCTCTACCAAAGGAATACTTACTCCGGAGCAGTTTAAAAAGTTTCAGGAAAGGGTAAGGAGCGTAAGGCAGAAAATAAAACAGCGCTTTGGGAACAGAAATAGAACGGGTAATAGCTTTAGAGGAGGAATGAATCAAGGATTAGAGAAAGGTGCGGGGCAGTAGAATTAAGGAAGGATATTAAGGCAGGCTCGCGATACAGGAGTCTGCCTTCTTATAATGGCCGCGTTGTATACATATCTAAGTTAAATAGTTACGGCATGGTACAATTGTGATAGAAAGTGTATGGCATTTTCTTGGATAATTCTATCCTTTCTAAACTTTCCAGTGGAAAATTTGGGGCTATCCCTACAGGCAAATAATGCAACCGCATCATTTCCTGGCTTTCACACCGGGACACCCAAAATTATCAATTATTTATTAATAATATTATATAGCATTTGCTGCTGAGAATCCATTTTTAAAATAAACCCAGCTTTTCCCCAAAAAGGAAAAATCAGCCCAGAATATTCATTTTCCATATTCTCTAGGAAAATCTTGACAACTGTAAATTCTTACAGTATCATATAATCAAATGAATACAATCAATAAAACCCAGATAAATTCAACATTAACGCAGCGCCAGAAAGAAATACTAGAATTTATTATCTCTCACATAGAGCAATATGGATATCCGCCTTCTATTCCTGAAATTCAAGAGAAATTCTCGTTTAAGTCTCCCAATGCAGTTAGCGACCACCTTGAAGCATTAGAAAGGAAAGGCTATATAACCCGCCGTCCTCATAAATCAAGAGGCATAGAGGTATTAATTCAATCAAAATCAGAGAAGAACGATAGCTTTAATGGCGGAAATGTTGCAGAGGTGCCTATTATTGGCAGGGTTTCTGCTGGTACTCCTATACTTGCCGAAGAAAATTTAGAAGGCACATTGTTTGTAGATAGGTTCCTTGTCAGAAACCCTAAAGGAGTTTTTGCGTTGCGTGTCCAGGGCGAAAGTATGGTTAACGCAGGAATTCTTGACGGTGATTTTGTATTGGTCCGGCAGCAGCCTGTAGCAGAACAAGGAGAAATTGTAGTTGCTTTGATAGAAGATGAAGCGACAGTCAAAAGGTTTTATAAGGATAAAAATAAAATAAAACTTAAACCGGAAAATGATATGATGAAACCCATAGTGATTGGCCCTCAAGATAGCAGTGTTAGAATAATTGGGAAAGTAGTGGGAGTGATAAGGAAGTTTGATAAATGTCTTTGATAAAAAATATTTATAAGGGAAGATAATGAAAATAATCACAAAAGAAGATGTTAAAAATTATAAATACCCCTATGACTTTGTCAATAAAATCATCTGTGGTAATTGTCTTGATTTGATTAAATTAATACCTGATGGGGAGATAGATTGTATTATTACAGACCCTCCTTATGGTCTTAATAAAAATGGAATTAAGAATGATGCTGATTACTGTCCTGAGGGAGGTGTTCGTTCGCCTATAGGTAGGACAAAGTATATGTCTTGTTTCCTCTTTAGAAAAGGAAACCCACGGCTTATCCAACGAAAGACCGATATATATAAAGACACACCAGGGAAGATGGTTGAACCCGATGAAGGTTTTATTAATCACCCTACACCGAAACCTAAGCATTTTATAAAACAGATTATAGAGATGACTACTTTAGAAAGAGATTTGATTCTAGACCCTTTTATAGGTAGTGGAAGCACAGCAGTCGCATCCAAACAACTTAATAGAAAATTTATTGGTTTTGAAATCCAAGAAAAATATTGTAGGCTTGCTAATGAAAGATTAGCTAGAATTAAATAAGGAGGCTAGAGTGAAATATGTTGTTAGAGAGAACGATATCTGTTTGATTATCCCCGCTACTAATGCTGGAAAGTTTAGGTTTAAAAAAAGAAAAAATAAATTAGACTTTGGTGAAACGTTCTCAACAAGAGAGTTACCATTCGATGATCAGACATACTTGGAGTGGCAAATAGGTTACGATGTTCCAGTAAAGGATGTTGAAAAGGGTAAGAAAGGCACAAACTTGACTACTAAATATTTTATTGGTAGCAATGGTAAGAAAAAATATCCTTATGAATTGTCAGAAATATTTTATAAATCTATGGAATTGGGCTTTATTTCTAAAGAAGAGGTTCAAAACTTACTTAAAGAAA